>JANQFF010000262.1 GCA_028277965.1 Pseudomonadales bacterium | reverse complement strand
AGGAGCGGCTTTAGCCGCGATTCCGGCGTTAGTCGGGTTTTTCTGTAGGAGCGGCTTTAGCCGCGATTCCAGAGTTTGTCGGGTTTTTCTGTAGGAGCGGTTTCAGCCGCGATTTCCGGCATTAGTCGGGTTTTTCTGTAGGAGCGGCTTTAGCCGCGCTTCCGGCGTTAGTCGGGTTTTTGTGTAGGAGCGGCTTTAGCCGCGATTCCGGCGTTAGTCGGGTTTTTCTGTAGGAGCGGCTTTAGCCGCGATTCCGGCGTTAGTCGGGTTTTTCTGTAGGAGCGGTTTTAGCCGCGATTCCAGAGTTAGTCGGATTTTCTGTAGGAGCGGCTTTAGCCGCGATTCCGGCGTTAGTCGGGTTTTTGTGTAGGAGCGGCTTTAGCCGCGATTCCAGAGTTAGTCGGATTTTTCTGTAGGAGCGGCTTTAGCCGCGATTCTTGAATCTATGAAAACAGACAAATCGCCCGGCTTTCGATACTTCTCCGCGGAGTATCTCCATGGGGATCGTGGAAAGCGGTGTGCGGTGTCCAGAACGGTTCTTTACGCTCAGCCAGATCGCTGTCGTATGCGCGGAATACCAGCAGCTCATCGACTTTCATTGCAGGGTAGGTATACCACCGGTGTCGGCGTGAGCGTGTCACTGCAAAAGACTCGAAACGGGTAGGAACACCACCGTACTCTTCGACCAGGATGGGTTCCAGATTCCTGCGCAGGACGGTTCTGCAGTCACAGAAGGCCAGGGGATAGTCCGGGTTGCCTTCACCGATGTTTCGCCAGAACTGTAGTGTCAGGATACGTGTGGCGCCCTGAATGTCGTTTTCTGTGATCCCACTGGCATCGATGCTCGGTTGCAGGATCGCGCGGTACGGATGATCAGGGTTTTTGATCATGTCGTAGTAGGTTTCCGTGTAGTCAGAGTGGGCGTACTGGATCGGTGCGTAGTCTTCGCTGACCTCGCGGGCGCGGGGACTGCGTTCCAGGCTCGGAAACCACATAATGTGATCCGCGCCACTCAGGTTCAGCGCAAGCTCGCGGATCTCCCGGGAATAGCGTTCCATGTCATTGTCCCAATCGGTGACGGCGGTTTCGTGTCGGATCAGTTCGAAACCGTTTTTCTGCCAGCTGAAGTTTTCGTTCCTGGCATTGCGGACTTTCGTTCGCAACGGGGCGTTCATGTACTGAATGTCGGCTTCGCAATACCGGTTACTCATACGTCACAAAATCCAGAACGTTGCGCTGATAGAAGGTGAGTGTACTTTCGAATGTTCGCGCCATCGCACCGACTTTGAAAGCGGGTGAGTGCATCGCCCGCTGCATCTGACGGCAGGCCCACATGTCTTCGAACATCAGGTTGTCAGATTCCATTGGAGGTGTTGGACAGTCATCAAGAGTAACGAGATTGATATCGCCTTTGTTGAACCTGTCTTCAAATCGCCGGGACGATTTCATCTGCTCTGCTGCGTCTGGCATAACCCGGATGCGGCTTTCCACAATGGTACGTTCCGCAGAAACGGGAATTGCATGAAAGGTGCTCCAGCTGTGCGCCATCCCGACCCAACCGATGTTCGGGAAGAGCATGTGGAATGTGCCGCCGTACGTTTGCGGATCAGTGCCGGGGACAACCCCGATTGGGCCGTCGCCGTACACCTTGTCCGCCCAGTGTCTGTATTTCTCAACCACTGGTTCGTAGAAAAGGTAGTGGCGGCCGGTTGTGTCCCACTCGAATTGTTCGTGATCGAACGTCGCAGCTGACCTTTCATGCAGGTAGAAGAGGTGGTACGCATCCATGTAATTCTCAACCACCATTTTCCAGTTTGCTTCGAACTCGTGGCGGCTCACGCCAAGCTCGACCATCTGGTTGGGCTGGTGAGGTCCGATCTTGTCTTCGAGCGATGCACAGAACGTCTGGAACGTCTCCGCCGGGGTGGGGTCCGGGTGGACAAACATCAGTCCCCGGAAAATTCCGATAGCGGCGGGCATCAAACCCATCTGGTCTTTCTGTATCCCTGGAAACAGCGGGTCCTCCCGGGGGATGGCTTTGAGGTTGCCGTTCAGTTCATAAAACCACTTATGGTAGGGGCACTGCAGACCTTTCGGTGAGTTGCCTGAGCCTTCCATGAACTGCGTACCGCGGTGCCGGCAGATGTTGTGGAACGCGTGTATCTCACCTTCATCGTCGCGCACAACAACAAGTGGATAGCGCCCCGCCTGGGTACAGCGAAAATCACCTGGATTGGGAATATCATCTGTCATCCCAGCGAAATTCCAGTAGCGGCTGAAAATGACGTCCTGCTCGATTTCGAAGTAGTGCTGGTCTGTGTAGCCCCCTGGTGGAATCAGCTGATGGGCTTCTTCAGTACGGTGGTGATAAGCAGTCATGGCTTCCTCCCTCCTGTGACGGCCTTAATTGTAATTTCTTTTGATATTCGCGAAATGATACAGTAGTGTCTCATTTGATATGTCAATGTTCAAGCCATCCAGAACCGTCACACGGCTGAGTTTCGCCGCCTCAGGAACCGCAAGCGGAGTGATCAGTAACGGGGTTGCTTACTTCCTGCTGCTTTACTACAGCCAGGTGCTGGGCCTCGACCCCGCACTTGCGGGTACAGCGCTGCTGATTGCCCTCATCGTCGATGCGGTGTCGGATCCTCTCGTTGGACGATGGTCGGACCGACTCTCTAGTCGCTGGGGTCGACGCCATCCCTTCCTGTTTGTTTCAGCTGTACCCGTCTCGCTGGGTTACTACTTTCTCTGGGACGTGCCTGAGTTGTCGCAAACGGGATTGTTTCTGTACCTGCTGTTTTTGAGTGTGGTTCTCAGGTTATCGCAAACGCTGCATGTAGTTCCGTTCAACGCTTTGTTGCCGGAGATCACATCCGACTACGACGAGCGGACATCACTGATGAACTACTCCTACAGTGCATCGTGGTTTGTCGGCACGATCATGGCGGTGGCGATGTACATGTTCTGGCTGGCTGATACACCGGAATTCCCCGATGGTTCTGGAATCCTTCGGGCGGAAGGATATGTCGAGGCCGGGCTTATTGGCGGCGCTTTCATTTTCGTCTGTACCGCGGTCGCGGCGCTTGGCACATACGGCAAAGCCAGGAGTGCGGGCAAAATGCCGGTGGGTGGGCAGACTGTATCTCAAATGCTCAAGGAAACACGTACCACGTTCACTGATGTGAGTTTCCTGAGCATGCTCCTGACCGGGCTTTTTGGAGCCGCATCCAGTGGCACTTCAACCGCGCTGTGGGCATACATGCAACCGTATTTCTGGGGTTTTGATTCAGACCAGATATCGGTCATTCTCGCAGCCCAGCTCGCCTCGGCGGTCATCGCCTTTTTCGTGCTTCCCCTTGTCAGCTATGGGCGAGACAAGAAGCACACCCTGATAGGGCTCTCCATCGTGTCTGTATTGGTTGGCTCGGGACCTGTTCTGCTGAGGCTGATGGGATGGTTTCCTGCTGATGAAACGATCCTGTTTCCCCTGATGGTTGTCGTTGGTGTGGTCCAGGTTTCGCTCATTGTCATGATTGGTGCGCTCACGGCATCGATGATTGCTGACATCGTCGAAGCAAGAGCGGTTGTAACTGGCCGCCGGGAGGAAGGACTTCTCTATTCCGTGCAGTCTTTTGTCGGGAAGGTGGCAAGCGGAGTGGGTGTGTGGGCTGGCGGCGTGCTGCTGGCCATCATCGATTTTCCGTTGGAAACGGCCACTGCACAGATGGACCCGGCTGTTGGTGAGAGTCTGGGCTGGCTCTACGCGCCCGCCGTCATGGGTTTCAGCCTGATATCGATTTACTGCCTGACGTTCTACCGGATTGACCGGCAGAGTCATGCAACAAACTTAAGCAAATTAGAGGCAGAAGGGGGTTAACTTGCAGGCCATAAGACTATCCAGTGAAGAAGCCATCATTCAGGCGGCCACAGAGCTCCTGGCGCGCGACCGCGCGGCAACAATGAGTGAAATTGCGCTCAAAGCAGGCGTTGGCAGGGCAACGTTACACCGGCATTTCTCCAACCGGGATGAACTGGTTGCCGCTATCCAGAAGCGATCAATCCGCGAGACCAACAAGGCAGTGCTCGCCAGTGATGATGAAAACGCGCCAGCTGTTGAACGGCTGCGCCGAATGTTCAGCGCTGTGATCCCGCTTGGGGACCACTATGCGTTTCTGCGCCGAGAACCGGCTCCGGATGAAAAAGTCGAGCGTTATTACCAGGCGGAGCTTGCGTGGGTGGCGGATCTCGTGGCGCAGCTGCGGGCAGAACATGCGCTTGGCAACGCTGTCAGTGACAGCTGGGCGGTGGCGCAGATTGATCAGCTGGTCTGGACGGCGTGGTCTGAGGTATCCGCTGGGCGCCTCGCCCTGGCAGACGCTGCGGATCTTGCGCTCAACACATTTCTAAACGGATTGGGGGTGAACCATGGCGAATGAATTTGCCAAACCTGTGCAACTGCTTCCCAAAGAGGCTTATCTGTCAGATAAGTGGTTCGAAGCTGAAAACGAACTGCTTTTTTCTCGATCATGGACGTATGCGTGCACGGAAGTTGAGGTAGCCAATCCGGGGGACTTCGTGTCGTTTGTTTTCATGGACTACCCTATGTTTGTTGTGCGGGGGACGGACGGCAACCTGCGGGCGTTTCACAACATCTGTCGGCATCGCGGCTGTGAAGTTGTGGAAGACAGAGGTAACTGTGGCTCAACTCTCATGTGTCCCTATCACCGTTGGACGTACGAGTTGAGTGGAGAACTGCGCTCAAGACCCAACGAAGAGAGCTGTTTTGAGGATGGGAAAGACTCATTGGCGTTGAAAGCCGCGGCTGTGGGGACAAGTGCCGGGATTGTCTATGTGAATCCCGCTGAAGACCCGCCGGAAAGTCTGGGGAGCTGGCTTGCCAATATGGAGGAGCACGCGTGGCCGCACAGGTTCGATGACGGCAGCATGGAGTATGCCGGTGAAATCGTCTACGAGATGCACTGCAACTGGAAGGTCTTCTACGAAAACGCCATCGACGGCTATCACCTGGGATATCTCCACGACAACACCCTGGGCAAGCTCTACCCCGATCGCAATATCTGGAAACCGGTGGGTCGCAACGTTGTCTGGTATTCCACCGAGCGCGACGGTCCACCTCAGTCGAACAGCATACTGTCTGCCGATATTTCGGATGGTTACGGTGCCACACGCCTGGCAGGCCACAACGAGGCGTTCTACCCGGGTGTGGTGATGCTGTTTCCATTGACGATTCTCTCACCCAGCCCCTGGGGGTTTTATGTTTCAACCCTCGAACCCGCCACACCGGACATCACGTACATGCGCACAAAGGGCTGGGCACCCGTGGGATCCGCTGGTCGTTTTGATCTCAGTGGAGTGGATAAGCCGATCAAACTGGAGGATCTCGAGGAACACCCGTTGGAGTCGGGGAACTTTCAGATCGAAGACATGTGGATTGTCGAGAAGATCCAGCGTGCACTTAAGTCTCCGAAGTTTGAAATTGGGCCGTTGGCAAATGGTGACGGTGCGGAGGGACCAATCATGCATTTTCAACAGAGTGTCCTCGACTATCTTGGGGCGGATGTCGGGGAGGTTGTCTGATGCAATTCGTCATTCTCGCAATTCCCTACATGCGCAGGCAGGGAGAAAACGTAGGTCGCGCCGGTTCAGACCCCGCCCGATTTCAGGCGCTCATGGAAGAGATGAAAGTACAGATGCAGTTTGCAGAGAGTGTCGGGTATGACGGCTTCTGCCTGACTGAACAGCACATGCAGGTGGAAGGAATAGAAACCACGACAAATCCACTGTTCTGGGACTACTTCATCGCCCAGCACACGGAACGCATGCGGGTCGGCCAGCTCGGGATGAACCTGACAGCGGTCAATCCCATTCAGCTTGCAGAGAATCTGGCGATGCTGGACCACTTCACGAACGGGCGCATGTTTGCGGGGTTCTCGCGGGGCAACACACCCCGCTGGACAGGCACGTTTGGACAGCACCTGGATATCACTTCAACCCATTCGGACAAGTCCGAGGCGGATCAGCGCAACCGCAGGGCGTTTATCGAAAACTGGCAGCTCGTCAAAGCACTCTGGACCCAGGAAGTGGTGTCTCTCGAGGGTGAATTCTGGCAGGTGCCGCCGCCCATGGAGTGGAGTTTCAATCCGACGACAGAGTGGTCGCCCGGGTCCGTCGATGAAGACGGGCGCCTCAGGGAGATCGGCATTGTGCCGCGACCTCTTCAGGACGACCCGCATCCACCGGTCTATGCACCGTTCAGCTACAGCATGGAAACGGCCAGATTCTGGGCGCGGGAAGGCGGCAAGATGATGAGCATGGTGAGTGAAGACAAAGAAGAGTTCATTCCCATCACGCTGGATGTCTGTCTCAAAGAAGCTGAGGACCATGGCAGGCAGTGCACCGCGGATGACATCCTGGCTTTAGGCGGGCACCTCGTGATGGGTCGCAACGAAAAAGAGACGAAGCACCTCTACGAAGGATTTGAGTGGCTTTTCAACTTCGCTTACAACACGCCGCCATACACGGTCCCCATGGGGAGACTCTGGATGGGCTCACACCAGGAGGTGCTCGATCACGTGGGTCGGTTGCAGGAAACCTACGGTATTAACGAATACTTCCTCTGGCACCACGTGGGCTACTTCGAACACGATGAAGAAATGGCGATGTTGAACGAGTTTTCCGAGGCGGTTATTCAACCGATGCGTCGCTAGCGCGGAATTCACACGATCCGCCTGAACCCGACACGCTGTTGGCGAGCGCCCCTGGATTGCCAGCAGTGGGTTTTCCCGCGCCAGTTCCACCATGCGGTATAGCCGAGGGTGATACTGGGTAGTCCGTTCGGGACGCTGAGATCAGCCTTGCGCGAGGAAACGTTGAGCACGTTTATGTAGTGTATCGATCGGGGATCTTCACCTGAGGCGTTCCGCAATTGCCTCGCAGTCCGCCAGCGTTCTCTTGCCAGACGCTTGCCGCGGTGATCCGGGTCTGTCGCGTCTGCGTAACCGTATCGGTACCAGTCGGGAAATGTGAACTCCACACCGGGTAAAACATGAGTCGGACGGCTGGACACGAAGCTGTAACCGACAATGGTGTCGCCATGAAAGTTCGCTATACAGTCGTCGTCCCGCTCGAAAGCCCAGCGAAGATCTTCGCCTTTGAGGCCCTCGGACAAGCAGGCGTGAAACGTCTCGCCATCAACACGTCTGCATGTGTAGTCAGGGACAGCGTCGTATTCGTATGGCATCCCGGAATTGATCTGGACGAGGCAGACCTCAAATTCGAAGAACCGTCGGGCGGTGGTTAAAAGCAGGATGAGCAGAGACTGTGTAAAGCCAAACGCGGATAGATTCTGTCGAAAGGTGCTCATGATGCCCGGAATCCTACGCCGAGCGCTTTCGCTGCAGGGGAACGCCAGCAGATTACCCTGCCGGAAGTCCTGATATAGGCGGTATAACCGAGAACCGGTGTCTTCGGTCCGGTGATATTACGATTGGATTTGAGTGATGGAGAGTTGGCGAGATTGAAATAGAACACCGGGCGTACCCCGTCCTTTTTACGTTCCATGAAAGTCTCGTACCATCGGTGTGGTGCGAGACGTCTGCCGCGGTGATCACTCGCAGTGAGCGCGGCATACCCGTAAGCAAACTGACTGGGAAAGAAAAACTCGATCCCGTCTGTTACCACAGTGGGATGTTGAGTGGAAAAATCGTAGCCGACAATCCGACCGTTGCAGATGTTAGCCAAGCAGATATCGCCACGTTCGAAAGCCCATCGAAAATCGGTCTCCCTGAACTCCTCGCAGAGGTTCGCATGGAACTCCTCGGAATCGACAAGACGGCACGTGTAACCGTTTACAGGCTCAGGAGGTAGAAGATCTTTATCGACGTGCTGGATAACACAAAGCTCGAAGTCGAATACACGTCGGACGAGGTTGAGCAAACCCGATCTGACCGACTGCCAGAAGCCAAAACGCTTTAGGGATGTCCGCCAGGAAGCCATCCCGTATTCTAGAGAAATCAGCGGCACCCCGAATGCAGGGTGCCGCACAAACAGGACAGTTTTTACTGCCCGAGGTTATAGGTGAAGGTCACCCCGCTCCAGCGCGGACGACCGTAGTACTGCTCGGTCATGCCGAACACACTCGGACCCGACAGATCGAACGTCTGGACGAGGTATTCTTCTTCCGTGAGGTTCTGCATCCACGCCTGGACGCTCCACTTCTCATCACCGGAGGTGTACATGATCGACGCGTTCTGCACCTCATATCCGTCTTCCGTGACCGTTTCGGCCCGGGTCAGGGAGAAGTAGTGCTCGGAGCGATGATGTACGTCGTACTGCAGCGCGACCATGCCGCCCCAGAGTTTGAACTCATAGCGGATCAGCGCATTGACATTCCATTCCGGTGACTGCACCGAGGTTGTTTCGGGGCCGAAGCCCAGATCCACATCGATGTCGTTGTAGGCCACGCCCAACATGATGTCGAGACCCTCAACCGGGCTTGCGAGGAGTTCCAGTTCCCCGCCGCTGGAATCTGCATCGGCGTTGGTGGTGATGGTGTCGATCCCGACAATCTGGAACGCCTGGTAGTCCTGGTAATCGTAGTAATAGTACGCACCGTTGATCTGCAGCAGACCGTCGTTGAGCCGTGACTTGAAGCCCACTTCATAGGCATCGAGCTGCTCGGGGTCGAAGCTCATGACATCATCCGTGTAGTCCAGCGGCGGACTGAGCGGGAATACCGGGGCGTTGAAACCGCCACTTTTGACCCCCCGGTTGTAGCTGAAGTAGACCATCGTATCGTCATTGATGTCCCAGTTGAGACCCAGACGTACAGCAATTTCGTCATCGTCACGATCCCCGCTGTAACTGGCCAGCTGAGCAAGGATGTTGGGATTGCCGTTGCGCAGTTTGGTGCCGGGGATAAAGTCGACGGCGTTGACGAAGTATTCGTGGTCTTTTTCGTCGCGGATCCAGCGGGCACCGGCAATGAGGGTCCAGGCATCGTTGAGATCAATTTCGACCTGGCCGAACACCGAGTACGATTCCGTTGTCATTTCGTAGGGATTATCCAGCCCTGAGACGGCTGGTGTGTCGCCTAGCGGATCGATGAAGGGTTCTGTCTCAGCGCCATTGGAATCGTCAATTTCGAGGTCCAGGTAGTAGAACCCGGCCACCCAGTGCATGTTGTCCGTGTCACCCGTCAGGCGGACTTCCTGAGAGAACTGTTCAGCGTCTGTAGTCAGGAAAAAGTTGAATACAGGGGCAGGTGATGCATCCGAGTCTTCGATGTAATCGCGTTCGACGGTCGAAAAGTCCGTGATTGAGGTCAGCGTGAAATTTTCGAAATCCCAGTTTATGGTCGCCGTGTAACCGCGTGTTTCCAGATCGTTGAAGCCGGGTGCGTCGTAGTCGCCAGCCCAGACGTCACCATCGGTATCAATGTACCCGAGCACCGGATTGACCAGGCTGGGTGTTAACTGTCCTTCAACAACCGAGGTGACGTGTTCGAAGAAACCCGTGTCGATATCCTGGTCCATCATGCGAGCGTTCAACAGCAGATCAAAGTTGTCTGTCGGTGCCCAAAGAAGCTGCAGACGGGCTGCCTGTTCGTTTCCGTCATTGAGGTCTTTACCTATCCGGTTTTTGACGTAGGGATCGTGATCGTTGGTGCTCACCGAGAGACGCGCCATCAATGTGTCGCTCAATGCTCCTCCAATAGCGCCTTCAAACTTGATCTGGTCCTCGCTGCCTGCTGTGACACGAGCGTAGCCATCGAATTCTTCACTCGGCTTTTTCGTCACGTAGTGAGCGAGGCCGCCCGTCGCGTTACGTCCGTAGAGCGTACCCTGGGGCCCTTTGAGGATCTCCACCCGCTCCATGTCGAATAGCATGAAACCCGTGCCGGACATCTGACTGATGTATACCTCGTCGAGGTAGACAGCAACCGGACTTTCCACGTTGGTGGTGAAGTCGGAGTTTGCGACACCGCGGATAGCGATTGCGTAGTTTGCTTCGCCGTTGGGTTGTACGGTTTGCACACCGGGTGCCATTGCGGTCACCTGCTGGGCGTTGGTATAACCGAGTTGTTCCATCTGCTCACCTGTGAGGGCGTTGATGGCAATCCCGACGTCCTGTGCATTCTGTTCGCGTTTCTGTGCGGTGACCACAACCTCTTCAATCACGGCGGACTGAACGGGCAGTGTCACCACCAGGACGAGCAGCGGCAGGACAAGCTGTCTTATCGTTTTCATATGAATCCCCTTATGACTCATTTTCCCCAATGGGTTCGAGAGGACCGCAGCGTCGGGTCTCGGACGGACCCGTGGCGTTCGCGGCCAATTCGACTAGTTGCTCGATGATGAGCGATTTAACAGCGGACGCGCGCGCCGCATGGCGACGTTCATGTCCGATGAAAACAGTATGGCCCTCGATACTGGCTGAGATGGTCAGCGCCAGATCTTCAATGATGCGCGCGGCGAGATCCGGGCGCATGGCGCTGATGATTTCTATCAGCACGGATCGATAGGTTGAATAGATGGTTTCCATCTGGATTTGAGCCCAGTCGTCGTGCAGGGCAAGTACCCACAGTTCCGGAAAAAAATGTGTGGTGTCCCGGTTGGACAGGTCGTCGAACACAAACTCCAGGACGGCACGCAATTGGGCCGCCGGTGATTCTGCCTCCAGGCGTCTCAGACGCTCAAACTCCTCCAGGTAGGGGGCGAGGACAGCGGTACACAAATCTTCCAGCAGGTCTGATTTGCTGGCGTAGTAGTAGCTCAGGTTTCCCGGGGACATGTCGAGTTCGCGTGCGATGCGCCGCATGGTCAGCTGTGCCATGCCATCCTTGATGACGATTGTCTTTGCCACATCGAGAATGCTCGCTGCGGTGGCCTGGCCTTTTGTATAGGCAGCTGTGCCGGGTCTGTGTCTACGCTGCTGTTTCTTCTGGGCCACGCGATGCCTGCTTGCAGACTTAGTACAGGCGTACTATATTCCTCGCTCACGAAGAACGCTAGCTCCATGAGCCTGTGTTTGTATACTGATCCGGGCGAAACGGGAATTCGTTGAGGGGGAACTTATGCTGAAGCGCCTGTCGATCCGGTTGCTTGCCGGGTTGCTGTTGGTCGGTGGGCCGGTTGTTGTGGCCGAACTCCCGCCCGAACCCATCCCAAACGTTCTCAAGCTTGAGACACCTTATCCACCGGGTTATGCGCTGGTCCATGATTTTGCCTTCGGGAGTCTGATCGATTCGAGTTTTGGTCTCGTGGACACCAACACGCGACGGTTCAAGGGGATGATGAGTGCCGGGCAGTTCGCAACAGTCAACGTTTCAGTCAAACGTCAGAAGTTCTACGTGGGCGAAACGGTGCACACCCGCGGAACCCGGGGTGACCGGCAGGATCTCGTCGCGATATACGATTTCGAGAATCTTGCTCTCGTCAATGAAATTGAGATTCCGCCCAAGCGCATGAACGTTGTCGTGAATTCGGGAACGACGGCGATTACGAGCGATGACCGGTTTCTGCTTGTCATGAACATGAATCCGGCGACATCGGTCACCGTGATCGATCTCGATACGGAAACCGTGGTGAACGAGATACAGATACCGGGTTGTTCAATGGTTTACGCGGATTCGGCGTCCGGTTTCTTTACGCTGTGTGGCGGCGGCGGATTGGTTCACGTATCGATCGACGATACGGGTAAAGAAACCGGCCGTACGGCGAGTGATGAATTCAACGACATCGACAACGACCCGTTAGGTGAGAAAGCAGAACGTATTGGAGACACCTGGTACTTCATTACGTATGGCGGTGAGGTTCAACCGATTGACGTGGCCGGGGATGAGCCGCGCCTGCTGGAGCGGTGGTGGCTCACATCAGAAGAAGAACGTCAGGCAAACTGGCGTCCCGCCGGCTGGCATGGCAGGGCTGGCCACGTGTCCGGACAGTTGTGGGTCGCCATGACGCCGGATGGTTACAACGGGAGTCACAAGGACCCGGCGCCAGAGGTTTGGTTATATGACGTTGGTCAACGTAAAGTGTTGTCACGCATCCAACTCGAAACACCCGCACTTTCGATTGGCGTCAGTAAAGGTTCCGATCCAAGGCTCTTGGTAGTGAATATCGCAGGGAGTCTGGATGTCTACGAGGGTCGGTCAGGAACTTACGTTCACAGCATCCATGCGCTCGGGGATACCCCGTACATGGTTCACTCTGTGGAATAGAGTGGAATAGGAGCGAGTATGCCTTTTTTCGACAAGCTGGCAGAAACGACGACACGGGGGATCGCCCGCAGGAGTTCACGACGAGGCTTCCTGGGTGTTCTTGGTGCCGCTCTTGCAGGAACTGCGGGTTTACCGCTGCTGCCTGTTGCGAGGGCAAGTACAGCACCAGCCAGTGAGGTTCCGCCACAGAGTACGGGGAACCCGATGGATCCAGGTGATCCCACAACGTGCGACTATTGGCGGTACTGCGGTATTGACGGATTTCTCTGCAGCTGTTGCGGAGGTTCGCAGAACGCCTGTCCGCCCGGGACGGAAATGTCGCCGTTGACATGGGTGGGCACGTGTCGGAATCCTGCGGATGGATTGAACTACGTCATCTCGTACAACGACTGCTGCGGAAAAAGCAGTTGCGGTCGGTGTATATGCAATCGCAATGAAGACGACCGTCCGGTATACAGGCCATCGGCCAACAACGACATTGACTGGTGTATCGGCACTTCCAACAACGTATACAACTGCTCAACCGCAGTCATTTTAGGATTAGCAACAGAATGAAGATTCTAACGAGCACACTCTTGGCAGTTGCGCTGATGATTACCGGGCTGGCTCAGGCAGAGTTTGAGCCGGAGCCCGTGGGCGTAACGGAAACACTGCCTTCCGAATATCCTGATCACTGGGTCATGATCCATGATTTCTCTTTCTTCCATATGATGGAAGGAGAAGTGCTCGTTGTTGATCCGCTCGCTGAAGATATTGCGGGTCAGTACCGGGGGATGATGCCTGCCAGTTTCACTGCGGCGTATCGCTATGGAAATGTGCGCAACGAGCATTATGTGATGGAAACGTATTACTCCAGGGGATCTCGCGGGGGTGAGCGTACGGACATGGTGACAATCTGGGATCCTGCCTCGCTCGAGGTTTCGGCTGAGATCATTATCCCCTCCAAGCGTATTACAGGCATGCCAAAGCTGATCGCGGCAAGTCTCATTGGAGCAGACCAGAAGTTTGTTGGGGTATACAACTTCGCTCCAGGTCAGTCAGTCAGCATCGTGGACCTGGAAAACCGGAAGTTTGTGGGCGAAGTGGCGACCAGCGGTTGTGGGTTTGTCATTCCGAATGGGAACCGCAGTTTTACCTCGATTTGTCAGAACGGCTCGTTCCTGACCAGTCACCTCGACGATGACGGGGAACTCAAAGACACCACACGCTCAGACGTACTCTTCGATGCCGAGAATGATCCCATCTTCGAGGGTGCTGCATTTGCGCATGACGGTATAGCTCATTTTCCGAAATTCAGCGGGGAGATACTGCCGCTCGATGTGAGTGGCGAAGAGATCAAAGGTCTCGAGACCTGGTGGCTGACCGCGGAAGGCGAGCGTAACTGGCGCCCGGGTGGCATCAACGTCGCGACAGTTGATTCTACGGGCACCGGGTACTTCCTGATGAACCCGGAAGGCGGTGAAGGTACTCACAAGGACGGCGGTGCGGAAGTATGGGCGTACGATCTGGGTGCCGGGAAGCGCACTGGCCGGGTCGAACTCGCAACCTGGGGGTTGTCCATAGGAACGACCGGCACCGGGGACAACAGGCTTCTGATAGTCACCAATGCTGACCTTGGTATCGATGTATACCGCCTGCCTGGCGGAGAACACGTTCAGACAATGAGCGCTGGCCAGACACCCTTCATGGCACACGGTACACACTAGTTGAACGAGGCAGTCTACATAACGTCAAGCTGGCTGCTGGCGGTGGTCTTTGCGTTGGCCGTGCGCCACAAAGTGACGCAATTCATCCGCTTCAAGGCGACGTTGCAGGCTTATGAACTCCTTCCACAATCCCTTGTTGCGCCAGCTGCCGGAGCCCTTGCTGGTCTGGAGTTGGTGACGATTGTGTTGCTGGTTGCGTTGCAGGGAGCGGGTATTGTGCTCGCGGTAGCACTCCTTGCGCTTTATGCGATGGCCATGCTGATCAACATGGCGCGTGGCCGATCGGAAATTGATTGTGGTTGTGGCGATGAGCCGACAGAACTGTCTGGGTGGCTCTTACTGCGTAATGTCTCCCTCATCGTGATTGGTATCGGTGCGTGGATGCTCGGCTTCGCCGAGATCACGTTTGCCGGACTTGTGGTGGGGCTGGGTTGCACGGTGGTTGCCGCGCTCCTCTATATGACGTTCGAGCAGATTCTCGCCAACCGGTCGCTGCATACCCGGTTATGGCTTGGAGAGGCATGATGGAACTCCTCACAGGTGCGGTTGTTGTGCTGTGGGTACTGGTTGTCGTGCTGGGTGTGGTCGTGTTTGCGCTCGCTCGCCAGATTGGTGTCCTCTACGAACGTGTGGCACCGGCCGGTGCCCTGATGATCAATCAGCAGCTGAAGGTCGGTGACGCGGCTCCTCAAATTGGTGTTGAAACGCTGAACGGGCTGGAGATCACGGCAGGCGATGTTGCAGGCCGGGGACAACTCCTTTTCTTTCTCGCTCCCGACTGTCCAATCTGTAAGAGCCTGTTACCAGTACTCAAAACGCTTCAGCGTGCGGAGAAAGATATCGAAGTGCTGCTCGTCAGCGATGGCGGAACGCTGGAAGAACATCAGGCATTTGTGAATGACGAAGATCTGCACCAGTTCAACTACGCCATCTCGGAGATTGTCGGCCGGTCTTATGGTGTTGGGAAGTTACCTTATGGTGTCCTGATCAACGAGCGTGGGCTTGTTGCCTCGCTGGGCATCGTTAATTCCCGGGAGCACCTGGAGAGTCTCTTTGAGGCTGAAAGAATGGGCGTCGCGTCCATTCAGGAATATCTGGGAGGTGGGTCAGTGTCCGGAGATGAACTCCACTACAATGCGGCGGAAGAGCCTGCGGAAAAAGCTAAGTGAGCAACAGTAATGAGTGAATTCAGTTTTCTCGACAAACTAACGGAAAAAGTCAGTCGTGGTTTTGCCCGCAATACCTCGCGGCGGGGTATGCTCGGGCTTCTCGGTGCAGGCATGGTAGGCGCAGCATCAATCCCGTTGTTGCCCGTGGCTCGGGCTGACCAACACGGTGGTGGTGTCCCGGAAGCAGGGGACGATCAGTCTTGCGACTACTGGCGCTACTGTGCGATCGACGGTTTCCTCTGCACCTGTTGTGGAGGTTCTGTCAAAACCTGCCCGCCCGGAACGGAAATGTCGCCAATTACGTGGATCGGGACCTGTACGAATCCGGTGGACGGCAAGAACTATGTGATCTCGTACAACGACTGTTGCGGCAAGTCTGGTTGCGGGAACTGCCTCTGCAACCGCAACGAGGGTGACAGACCGATGTATAACCCGCCAAAGAGCAACGACATCAACTGGTGTCTGGGGACGTCGAACGCAGTGTACAACTGTTCCACAGCCATCGTTGTGGGCATTGCTCTGGATTAGAACTGATATAGCTCTGGAGCAGGCAAGTAGGTAAAAAGATGCGCTGGCCCACCGGAGTTCTGTTGCTCACCACGGCAGCGTTCTGCTGGCCCGGAGAACCTGCGGGCGTTGAAAACGCTGAACGGGCCCGTGTGAACTACATGCTCAACTGCCAGGGTTGTCACGGCCCGGACGGTGCAGGGACAGCTGACGGCGTGGTGCCGGTGATGAAAGACTTTGTAGGCAAATTCCTGTCTGTCGAAAATGGCCGCGAGTTCCTGGTACGCGTCCCCGGCTCTGCAAATGCAGCGTTGTCGGATGAGGCGTTGGCGGAAGTGTTGAACTGGATGCTTGCAGAGGTTTCGCCAGGAGAGATACCCGATGACTTCCGACCTTACTCCAGCGATGAGGTGAAACGATTGCGCAGCGTCCCTCTCCAGGACGTCATTGTCGAGCGGTCAAGGCTGATCGCGCTGATGGACGCTTCGGAAAAGCCGTAGGGGCATGAGTAACCGCGGAAAACTTACCGGTTCACTGGTGCTTCTGTTGCTTGCAGCCCAGGGGGCCTACTGTGCAGGTGAGCTCACCCGCGAAGAGGTCATGATGCGAGCAGAGTTGACCGAGTTGTGGGAGCCTGTTCCGCCTGAAGTCCACCCGGGGGATGCCGGGTCGGCACCCTCAGATGCCATTGTGCTCTTTGATGGTTCGAATCTGGATGCATGGAAATCGAATACGGGCGGACCCGCATCCTGGAGGGTTGCAGACGGTGCCGTCACGGTTGTCCCGGGCGCAGGGGATATCCTGACGCGGGAATCATTTGGCGACGTGCAGCTGCATATCGAGTGGGCGACACCCGCTGAGGTCAGCGGTGAAAGCCAGGGACGCGGCAACTCCGGTGTGTTCCTCATGGATCGATACGAAGTTCAGATCCTGGATTCATACAATAACCCCACTTATGCCAATGGTCAGGCAGCATCCGTCTACAAACAGCACATTCCCCTGGTGAACGCTTCGCGTGGCCCGGGTCTGTGGCAGAGTTATGACATTGTTTTCATGAAGCCGGTGTTCGGTTCCAACGGCAGGGTTGTGCGGCCCGCGACAATCACCGTGTTCCACAATGGTGTGCTGGTTCAGAACAACGTTGAAGCGCGTGGACCTACGCGGTTCATAGGTACACCACAATACGAAGCCCACGGGGATGCGCCGATCCGGTTGCAGGATCACAGCAACCCAATGCGGTTTCGCAATATCTGGATCCGGCGACTTTGAACGAGGTTCGGTGCAACGGATTAAGGGCACAGGAACTCAGACCCTATTTCGATATTCAGCTTAAGTTCGCCGAGCGCATGGGGGCGGGCCTTGGCCTGGAGGTTGGAGAGTGGGCCCTGCGCTACACAAACCTTCGTCGTCGCATGGGATTCGGAGATCCGGAAGATCCGGACAACGACGATCCGCGTTGGTTGCACTTCTGCGGCGATCTTGCAGCGTGTCACACACACGAGAAGCGCCTGGAAACGGCGTTGCAAGCGTTTGCCGATGCGCCTGAAAAGCCTGTCATCCACCGGTTTGGTTGTTTTGACTACAACGCGCCGAACGAGGACGGAATTGTCAGAATCCACTTCGTCAACGTGGACACAGATGAGCTGAGTCCGCTGGACGTCTCAAAGTTCGAAAGACGCCGTTTGGAAATGACAGCCCTGGTTGAGGACCTCGGTCGCGAGTATCCCGGTGCAAAAGCGATCAGGGGAACATCCTGGTTGTACAACACGCACGCCTATTGCCGTCTGTTTCCGGAGGCGTATGTTGCGTCGAGACAACCCGTCGGATCGTCAGTCAGATTCACAGGCAGTTCGAGCTGGGGGCAGTTTCTGGACTACCGTGGGCAGGTAAAGACACAGGCCATACGGATCTTTGAGGGGAATCTGTCCAGTCTCGATGCTGCGGCTCCGTGGCGGAGCTTTCCTCTTCAAGCACTCCGCACCCAGTCGGATCTGGGGGTGTTTGTCAGCCACTATCTGAAATGAGGCCTGTGATAGTATGCGCGCCACTTCTCAGGCGCGGTTGCAGATCACTGGTACATGGATAAAGACAGCCGGATCCTCATTTCCGGAGCAGGCGTTGCGGGGCTCGCCGCGGCTCTGTGGCTCGATAAAGCGGGTTTCAAACCAGTTATCGTTGAAAGGGCGGATAACGTGCGGGCTGGCGGCTTTCTCGTGTCGTTGTCCCATCATGCGTACCACTCCGCGCGGGATCTCGGCATTACAGACGAACTTCACCGCCGGAGTTGCGGTATTACCGGGTCGAGCTATCACGACCAACACGACCGGTGCATTCTCAAGCTGATTGGTGAGACGCTGTTCGGTGGTGTAGACGTTGTCCAGATCATGCGCGACGAAGTTGTGGCGGTCATGTACGAGCTGGCCAGAGACCGCGTGGAAATCCGGTTCGAAGATTCGATCACGAGCATTGATCAGACGGACTCTGGTGTGGATGTTGAATTTGATAAACACACCAGAGAAACCTACGACGTCGTAATCGGTTGCGACGGTCTGCATTCTGCCGTCAGGGAACTCGCCTTCGATCCGGCGTCGATCACCGAACACTATCTCGATCTGCGTTGCGCCGCATTTCGCTCGCCAAACGTTCTCGGGCTCGACAGCGAGTTTCAGACCCACATGCGCCGTACGCGGTACATGGCAACTTTCAGCACGGGCGCTGATGACATCGGAAACGTGTTTGTATGGTCAAGTGATGACCGATCGATACCTGGCCGTGAAGGCAGGCGGGAAATTCTGCAACAGGCGTTTGTCGGGGCAGGCGGAGCGATCGAGAAAGTGCTGGGGCATTGTCCTGAAGACGACATCTATATGGATTCGCTTTTACAGATCGAGGCGGACTCATGGGTGAACGGACGCGTGGCGATTGTTGGAGACGCAGCACACTGCCTCACGCTCTTCTCCGGCAGAGGTGCTGCTGCCGCGCTCAACGGCGGTACGCGTATAGCGCGTGCGTTGGTTGAGTTGCCGTACGATCAGGCGCTTGCGCGTTACGAGGCCCAGATGCGCCCGGTCATCGAAGACATCCAGCCTGCTACCCGGTCGGCGGTTCGCTGGTACGTACCGCGTACCTGGTGGAAAGAAGCAATGCGCAACAACGCCATGCGCTTTCTGCCAAACAGCGTGTTCAACCGGTATTTTCAGGCGAAGTACACCAACATCTGAACATGGTTGCGCTGACGTTTACGTACGATCTCGAGGACAACCGACCCAGAGATTCCCTGCCCTTACGATTTGACGGTGTCACCCGGGATGTCCTGGATTGTCTCGATCGCCTGGGTGCCAGAGGAACGTTTTTCATCGTGGGGACCGCAGCCCGGACAGCCCCGGACATTGTCAAAGATATAGCTGCTCGCGGGCACGAGGTTGGGCTGCATAGCTGGGATCACATCATGGTGCCCGACCAGTCGCCTGAAACTTTCCGTCAGGAGACCGAGCAGGGAAGAGCATTGCTGCAGGATCTCAGTGGTCAGGATGTCATTGGCTACAGGGCGCCCAACTTCTCGCTCACGCCGGACGTGCCCTGGGTTCCTGATGTTCTCGCTGAACTCGGTTTTGTCTATTCATCCAGCGTGTTACCGGTGGCACATCCTTACTATGGCTATCCCGGTACGCCCCGTGGACCATTCAGGTGGAGCTCTGGCCTGATCGAGTTCCCCTCGCCAGTTGCCGCGATTGGCCCCAAGGAACTGCCGTTTCTGGGGGGGACGTATTTTCGTCTGCTCCCGTCGGCGTATATCCGCTCCAAACTCGACCGCCTCCCGGAGATGTCGGGTGCCTGGTTCTACGGCCACCCGCATGACTTCGATTTTGATGAACCTTTCTACAGAATTCGGAACGTCTCCTGGTTTGTGACCGTTGCGTTACGACTGCGACGCAAGGGGAATCTCGAAAGGGTGGAACGTTTTCTCCATCAGGACGGCGTGGAACTGGCGCCGCCGTTGTCAGAACTGGTCGATTCTCAGCAAGATCTTCCTGGTTTTTCTCCCGACTAGCAGCCTTTACACTCTTCTTAACCAGGCGACAGTTTTGCTGTCGCCAAACTGACGCCCATTTGACACAAGAGTGTCGCCGAATCGGCGCGGCGCTTTCCTTTCGGATTGGGGAGGATGGATGTATGAAAGTCGATGCCCAACAGATCATTGAGCTCAGGCGGTCCAGGTCGTGGTCACAGGAAGAACTGGCCATAGCAGCGGGTTTAAATCGAAGGACTGTACAGCGTATAGAGCGGCAGGCAACGGCGTCCCTGCAGTCACTGAAAGCGATGGCAGCCGCCTTCGACGTGGACAGTGATGACCTCAGAATTGAAGCGAGGGTGATGCCGATGTACGAATACAAGACTGTTGAATTGTCGTTTAAATTCGGGGTATTCAAACAGGGTACCCCGGATATCGATGCCGCCCTGAATGCGGAAGCGGAAGAAGGCTGGCGGCTCTGCCAGATGGTGCTCCCGGCATCTTCGAACTTCGGGCAGTCAGAGAAGATGGTGGCGATCCTGGAGAGGATCAAAGCAGGCTGAGCACCCGTTGGTACGAGATCGACGACAACCTCCCGCAGTCTGAGGGGATGCCGCCGAAGTCCGGGTTCACCTGACGACTGTCATGTCCACAGCTTTGCGTAGTTGGGGCGAGCGTCCGGCGGATTCCTGAGATCTATCCCGTGGTCGAGCAAGCCTTTCAGGATCATCAACATCTCCTGCCAGCCTCCGCAATGACCGTATGACTGCAGGATGCTGCGTCGGTCGTCTCCCCATCCGTATTCGCACAGTGTCACAATTGTGCCTCCCGCGTCAGCGGGTTCGAAGATGAAAACGATTTTGGCCTCGTAGTCCCGTTTGTCGCCGACCCGAAGCTCCGGGATGGCGAACTGAGCAGGGCGAAAGGTGATTTCGATGAGTTCGTTGTCTATGACTTTTTCCACCTGGACCTGGCAGTCCCCTGTCCCCGAATTCCAGGTGACTTCCGTACCCTCGATGAGATCACCGCTCGTCGATTCAAAAAAAACCTTCGTGAAAGTTTCTTTTTCGACGACCGCTCGAAAGACATCTGCGACAGGCTTGTTGATATGTGTAAACACCGCGTAAGTTGGATTCATCACCTGGTCTCCAGTTTCACTTCATTTCAATATGTGATAAATTTATAACGTATTTGATTCACAAGTCAACACATTGATCAAAAAGCACGAAAAGAATCACGAAGACGAGGAAAGCGAACGCGTATTCAAAGCGCTGGCTAACGCTGACCGGCGCAGGATTCTCGATGCGTTGCGTGAGGCGCCGAAGACAACCAGTGCCCTGTGTGAGGAACTGCCGCGGCTGGACCGAACGACAGTGATGCAACACCTGAGAGTGCTGGAGGGTGCGCGGCTCGTCATCACACAGAAGCGCGGCAGGGTACGCTGGAATTATCTGGACGTGAGCCCGATACAGAATGTATACAACCGCTGGATCAAGGATTACGCAGCGCCCGGAGCCGAGCTTCTCGAACGGTTGAGAACGGATATGGAATAAGCTTGATGAATCCCCCGAAATATACTGCGCAGTGTCATTGCGGTGCCGTTCGCTACGAGGTGACGGCAGATCCGGTCGATGCCAAGTATTGTCACTGCAGGGAGTGTCAGGCACTGCACGGTGCGCCGTTCCAATGGGCTGCGATCTTTGAGAAGCCGGACGTGAAGTTCGTCAAAGGTGCTGAGGCGCTGCGTTTCTATCATGCCCCATCCCGAACCATGACGGGTGCGGCGACAAAAGTGCTCCCATCGAAGGTCTCCTGCCGGTATTGCAATACACCGATTGCGGATGAAGGTCGGAGGATGTGGCTTGCGTTTCCGGAGTTGTTCGATTTTCAGGGTCGCATCCCGAAAGCTTTCAGGCCAAGCTGCCACATTTTTTACGATTTGCGCGTGGTGGACCTGGATGATGATCTGCCCAAATGGTCGGGGCACAAGGGATCTTCGGTGTTGGTAGGGTAGCCCGCAAACAGAATCTTCGAGAAGATGACGGTTTGAATCCGGGGAGGAGGGAATGAAAGACTTTGCCGGCAAGATTGCGGTGATTACAGGAGGCGGCACGGGTATGGGACGGGAACTGGCTCGCCAGCTCGTGGCCGAGGGCTGCGATGTTGCAATGTGCGATGTCTCCGTCGAGAACATGGCGGAGAGCGTGAAGGTCTGTCAGGCAGATGCTCCGCAAGGCATACGGATCACATCATTTGTCTGCAACGTCTCAGACGCAGAGCAGATGGACGCATTTGCTGATCACGTCAGGGAGACTTTCGAGACCAGCCACATCAACCTTCTTTTCAACAATGCGGGGATTGGTGGCGGCGGTAGTTTCATCACCGAAACGCAGGAGCAATGGGAAAGAACGTTTAACGTGTGCTGGGGAGGTGTATACAACGGATCTCGCGCTTTCATGCCGATGCTCATTGCGAGCAGCGAAGGCCACATTGTGAACACCAGTAGTGTCAATGGCATCTGGGCGAGCGCAGGTCCGGATGCATCGCATACAGCCTACTGTGCAGCCAAATTTGCCGTGCGGGGATTTACCGAGGCGCTGATCACGGACCTGCGTCTGAACGCACCACATGTTCTGGCGTCTGTCGTCTTTCCAGGACACATCGGCACCTCGATTATTCTCAACAGCGACCTTGTTGCGGAGACCGCGGCAGACGGAGGCCGGAGTCTCCTCAAGATGATGAGCCAGGATGTGGACGATTTGAGTGACGATGAGGTCAACGCGATGCTGCAGGCGGCCGGTGAGGCGTTCCGCGACGGGGCCCCGACGACGGCCGCTGAGGCGGCGACCATCATTCTCGATGGCGTGAGAGCGGAGCAGTGGCGTATTCTGATTGGCGAGGACGCACACATCCTGGATGAGATGGTGAGAGCCATGCCCGAAGACCTGTATGAGCGGGATTTTCAGACGCGCTTGCGACAGGCGCGAGGACAGTAGCGGGTTAAGACCATGTGGCCAGACCGCAAGCTGCTCGATCTGATAGAAACGGAACTGCCGATTGTTCAGGCACCCATGGCCGGGGCTTCGGGTGTGGAGATGGCAGCAGCAGCGAGTGCCGCAGGCGGTCTGGGTTCACTACCCTGTGCGATGCTCGATGTTGCGACAGCCCGAACCCAGATTGCGTCTGTGCGTCAGCAGACCAGCAACCCCCTGAACGTGAACTTCTTTTGTCATGAACCCGCTGAACCAGACCCGGAACGTGATGCTGCCTGGCGATCCCGGTTGGCAAGTTACTACGAAGAATTCGGGTTGAGTGCTGACACCCGGGCGCCTGCTGTTAACCGTGCGCCGTTCGACGAGGCGATGTGTGAGGTGGTTGAAGAGTTCTCGCCAGAGGTTGTGAGCTTTCATTTCGGTTTGCCGGAGAGCTCGCTTCTCGACCGGGTGAAAGTAACCGGATGTAAGGTATTCAGTTCTGCGACCACAGTTGCCGAAGCGAAATGGCTTTCGGAGCGGGGGTGCGACGCAATTATCGCCCAGGGTTGGGAAGCCGGTGGGCACCGCGGCATGTTTCTGACAGGGGATATCAATACGCAGCCGGGCACGATGGCACTGGTTCCGCAGGTTGTCGATGCAGCCGACGTCCCGGTCATTGCAGCGGGTGGTATCGCGGACGGTCGGGGTATTGCAGCGGCATTTGCGCTTGGGGCTTCAGGTGTTCAGATCGGTACGGCGTATCTGGCCACACCGGAAGCCATCATTACAGACCTGCACCGGGATGCGCTGAAAAGCGCCCGTGAGGATGAGACGGCGTTGACGAATATCTTCTCGGGTCGACCGGCCCGGGGTTTGTTGAACCGTGTCATGCGGGAAATTGGACCAATTTCTCAGGATGCACCCGTGTTTCCGACAGCAGGCGGTGCGCTGGCACCCCTCAAGGCTGAGGCAGAAGCGAAAGGATCGGGTGATTTCTCCTCATTATGGTCAGGACAGTCAGCCAGCCTCGCGCGGGAGGTGAGCGCCGGTGAATTGACGCGCCAGCTTGCGGAAGAAGCCCTGGGATTGATGAGATCGCTGGGGTCGTAATTTCAGCTTAGCAGCTGAAGGGTCTCCTGCGGGCCGCTGTTTATTGTGATCTGGGTAGGCGATAGTCTAGGGCTTGTCACTCATTGAGAGATAACGCCCATGAAAAAAGAAGAATTCTACAAAGAAGCGCGAACAAACCTGACCGGACCCCTCGCCGGTGTCAGGGTGTTGGACGTGACAACGTCGTGGGCAGGGCCGATGGCCTGCAATGTGCTTGCGGATCTGGGTGCGGATGTCATCAAGGTGGAGATCCCGAGCGGAGACGTTGCACGGGCAGTCTCTCCGGCGCTTCCGGGGACGGACGTCAGTTTCATGCACGCGACGGTCAACCGAAACAAGCGCTCACTCATGCTTGATATCCGGCAGGCTGGGGAGCGTGACAAACTCCTGAAGATTGCTGAACAGTCAGACATCTTTGTTGAGAACTTCAAAGTCGGGACGATGGCGGGATATGGACTCGGCTATGAGGATCTCCGTGTAGCGAAGCCAGACATCGTTTACGTATCGATTACCGGCTGGGGGCAATTTGGCCCCGACTTTGAAGCTGCCGGTTACGACCCGCTGGCCCAGGCGGCATCGGGCTTCCTTTCCGTCAACGGTCAGCCGGACGGTCCGCCGACAAAGGCGGGGACATTTCTGGCGGATGATCTCAGCGGTCTGCATGGTGCCATCGGGGCCATGGCAGCGCTGCGTCACCGCGATCAGACAGGAGAGGGCCAGCATGTTGACGTGGCGCTCCTGGATGCAATGCTGTTTCAGAGCAATGGTTTACCCATGCTCGGTGCGATGGGTGTGGAACCCACCCGTATGGGAAATGAATTTGGCTTTGCAGTCCCGGCCAATGTTTATGAGTGCGCGGATGGGCCGGTCTACGTCGGCATTCTGCTGGATGCTCACTGGCAGATACTGGCGCCGATACTGGGAGAGCCGGATCTCGCAACGAATCCGGCATTCGCGACCCGCGATGATCGGTCTGCGAACCGGGATGTTTGCAACATGATGCTGGGCGACTGGCTGAGTGAGCGGAAACGCGAAGATGCCGTCAAAACCCTGCGCGATGCGGGACTGCCGGTTGCACCTGTCCGGACCTTTGGAGAAGCAGCGCAGGATCCACATGTTCTCGAACGTGACATGTTGCAGCCGACCGAGCTACAGGATGGCACAACAGTTCCCGTCACGGGACCCGCGGTCAAGTTTTCCCGGACCCCCACGCGCGTACGGAGTCCGGCCCCGGACCTGGGTGAACACAATGATGAGATTCTGGAGGAATTCGGGATGGGCAGCGACAAATGAGTACATTCGACCTGGATGCCATCAGGGCATCTGATGACAGGGGTCCGGTCACCATGCTGAATCTCATCAAGTACCGTCCGCAGGCAACGGATGGCAGTGGTTCCGGGCGCGAAGCGTATACGCGTTATACAGATGTGGTCGGAAACCTGGTTTCCGAGCGGGGTGGTAAAGTGCTTTGGGCAGGTGTGATGGCAGAAGCAGCTCTGAATGACGGGCACTCTGACACCGACTGGGACTACGGGCTCGTTGTGTATTACCCGAGCCGCGAGGCTTTTCTCGATATGGTGACAAGTGACGAGTATCTGAAGGCAAATGAGGATCGTCTCGCGGGGATCGAGAAGCACATCATCGTGGCATCGAAAACGATTGTGCTGGATAGTCTGCCGGGCTGACTGCACACTCTGAAAGAATCGCGGCCAGAGGTGCCCTGAAGCTGCTCCTTTGCCGGATTACTTCCCGCTGCTTAACCCACGGGGCTCGCACCACCACGGAACGCTGATATGCGTCCGCGCCGATTTCGCGTAGCGAATTCGGACTCGCCACCTGCGACGCATGCGTCGCACGTGTAGGAGCCGCGATCTGTCCATCACCTGTTCATCACCGAATCGTGCCCCATTCAAGCTGGGAACGCACCGTGTAGGTGAGCACATTGTCATCCGCGTGTTGGGTCAGCAGTGTGCGAAGCTCATCGTCAAATTCCGTCAGGCGCTCACCCAGCCGGGACGTTGTAAATGTATCCCTCGAGTGCTGGCAGCTCACGAAACCTTCTATGGTCTGCGAAACGACATGGGTGGCGGAGAATTCTCCCTGGATGTCGATCCAGTCACGATAGCGTGTCATGTATCGCGCGAAGTCGCTGTCTTTCCTGTCGGGTTCGTAACGCTCGCGTTTGATTTCGAAGATCCACTTTTCGAGAAAGCCGTCCCAGGATGATTGCCACGGCGGCTCATGAGCGCCATCCCCGTCGACGACGGCAAACACATGGTCCGGCCCGACCTGCCCTGCGAGACGCGGGAAGAGCACGGCATGATCCATCCATTGAATGCTGGCTGCGGCGACGATCAGGTCATAGGGACCCCTGGGCAGCTCGACGGTCTCAGCCAGGCCACACAGCCAGTCGATATTCGAGTAGGCAGATTGCTGAAGGTCCCTGGCGACTGACAGCATATTTGCTGAGGCGTCGATGGCAGTCACCCGTTTGAAAGAACCACAGAGGTTCCTGGCGATTTTTCCCGTACCGCAACCGAGATCCAGCAGATGGTCATGCCCCGGACTCAGTTCAATCAGCTTTTCATAGATCCCCGGCGCGTACTCGGGACGATGCCGGTAGTGTTCAGCAGCGTCAGCCTCTTCGAAAGATTGGCCACGGCGTTCGCTCATGTGCGACCTCAGAATCCGGGATAAAGATCCTTGAAGCGATCAGCAAAAACGTCGTCTGACTCGCTCAGAATCCTTTTGACGATTGGTTTCGCCCCAGGGCGTTCGGTTTCGACGATTTTTACCACAGTATGAATGGACCAGTCGAAATCCCGGCGTTGATCGCTGAAAGCGCTCCACTGCTGATAACTCTGCGCGTAGAGGTGATACCAGTCCCAGATCAGGCTGCTGTACCGTTGTTGCTCAACCTCGTCCAACGTTTCGCCGCGGTTGCCGCGAATGTAGATGTCGGCAACTTCCGCGCTCTCGATAATGCGGCCGTTGAACTCCCTCCAGCCCTGTCGATTCTTGTCGTAGACATCAACGTAAAACGCATCGTTATCTCTCTCGAGTGCGGTGTTTGTCTGCCTGATTTCGAAGGCAACAAGCACCAACCCCACAATGACCCCCAGATTCGTGATGAAGGTCAGCCATCGGTTGAGTGTGTCCATGGAAAAAGATTCTAGCTCAACCAGGCTGACGCCAGGTTCAGGTACTTCTGTGCCTCCACAGCGTCATCCAGTTGCAGGTACACGAGGCTGGTGGAGATGACCTCGAGGCACCCCCATTCCCAGATGGGCGTTTGCGGCTCCCCTGTCAGCTTAGCCAGTTTTGTGCAACGGGCTCTGCCGTTGGCCAGTGGGTCGCCTTTCAGGAGATCGTCAATCCATTCCCGCTGGGAAACACCGAGATCGCAGGCGCGCTCGGCAAACGCACCGTCCGGGTCGACGAATTTGCATACCGGCAGGCCGTCTTCCAGCTCGCCTGTCAGCAGGGTGTTCCAAATCTGTGCGTCCCCATGTACAAGCACACTGTCAGCCGGGTCGTACGCTGATACACGGGTGTCAGCAATTCTGAGCGCGTTATCGCGAACGTCGTGTGGACAATCGGGAGAAAACTCAGCCCATTTTTCAGAGATGAAGTTGTGGTGCCACTGGGCTCGTTCAGCCCCGGTAGGCAGACCGTTTCCATCCGGAAGACGCTGCCAGCTCGTCTCCAGCGTTTGGCAGACTATGTGGAGGTATTCGTCGATTGTATAGGTGTGATCCACCAGTTTGTCGCCCAGAGCCTCGAGGAGGAGGGCATTCGCCTGCTCGTCGTACTCGTAGAGCTGTGCGTAGCCGATACCGTTGGCGAGCTGGAGAGCCCGGGCTTCGTCGGTCAGCGGGCTCGAAGCGATCTTTAGGATTGCGGGTATGCCGTCAGTACGACGAACACTAACGACAACCGCCTCTGTCCCTCCATCCAACTGTGTGTGCGGTGTGAGGTTCCACCAACTACAGAGGTCCGCGATGACGGCCGGTAGATTGTCTATCCACTCCTGACCTTCCGCGCCCAGTAACAGGGCGCGGTTACGTTGGTAATCAGTCAGCGAGACGTTGAAGTCAGGCGTCAGCGACCCAGCTCCCGTGGAACCCGTAGGGCACACGAACAGGCAATTTCACCGCGGCAATCTGGCGCATTTCCTGGGCATCGACAACACTGAATTCACTTGTGTTGGTATTCTTGTCATAAATCCATGACATCAGATAACCGTCGTCTTCAGCTGTGGCACCGTCCCGGGGAACGAAAACCGCTTCGCCTGAACTCCGTCCGGGACCAAGATCGAGGCTCAGTGCCGTCCCGACCTGCATGTCGTGTTTCAGGAGGGTTGGGAATTCGTCTCCGTCGACCGTCACGGTATAACCATAGCGATACGGCTTGCTTTCGAGTTCCGGGTGACAGCGCGGGAATTCCTGGGCGCGGTCGTCGACCCGGTCGGAGCGGCAGGTTCTTAACCCGGGGTTGAGCGTCCATCGATCCAGGGTCAGTTCGGAATTGGAATCGAAAGGTCCGTTGTAAACGCCGTCGAACATACGGTCGTAGCGGCACACGTCGATGATCACATTGCCGTCAGCATCTTCCTGGGCGTTCATCGGGTGGAATACGTAACAGAGTGGAACGTCAATCCAGACGATATCGTCAGCAGTGCCCGTGCGGGGAAGCAGACCCACGCGGGATCCGTAGTCCGGGTTCCACTGCATCGGAAAACGGTAGCCCTGTTGGACGAGCGCCGGATTCGCGGTAACGGGCAGGTCGTAGACGATCACCCAGTTCTTCGTGATACCGGTGTCATGCACCATCGTGGGACCCATCACCGGGATATCGACCGTGCGGGTGACTTTGCCCGCAGCACTCACCACGACATATTGGAGGACAAAAGGCGGTGGTCCTGGGTTGTAAGCTATGACGTGCAGCGATCCGTCGTCGGGATCGCGTTTGGGGTGTGCACTGAACCCGCCAGTGAGGGTGCCGCCAAAATCGTGGCGACCGACGGACTCGAGATCGTAGGTCATCTCGGTGGGTTTTGCGCCAGCCTCAACAATTGCAAGCGTCTTTCCGGCGTGCTCGATAACGTGGGTATTGGGACCACCCTGTACATAACGGTTGCGATACCAGACAGCCTGGCCATCGCGGATATTTATCCCGTGAACCATCCCGTCGCCGATAAACCAGTGGTGTCCTGCATCAACTTCGCCCGATGGATTTGGTCCGTTCCGAAGATAGCGGCCGGAGAGTTCTTTAGGCAGGGATCCCGTGACAACCAGGTCGGTGAGGGTCGACTCGACTTCCACCGGTCCAAAGTTGCCCTGCAGATACACCTCAGCTGTGTCACCCCAACCCCCGCCCACATTGGGTTTTGCGAAGAGTGGTGCCGGTAAAAAGGCAGCACCCATACCGATGGATGCACCTTTAAGAATTTGTCGCCTTTTCATGAAACCCCCATGATTTCTCAATTGTCTCAATATGAACTGTCGTATCAGGAACCGCAATGGTTCGCTCTGAAGAGAAAGTAGGAGAGAAAAATGGATCACCAGGACAGTCCGCCGGACATACCCCGCGCAGTGCTCCTTGTCATCGCTTTTGTGCAGGGGGTCTGCCTCTTTGCGTTGTATCGGTCAATTGAGGCAGAAACGTGGCCCAGCCAGTCGCCGATGTGGTCATACCCCCTGTGGACACTGGCTGTTTTTGTTCCGCTGGTTGTGTTACTTGCCCTGGACCGGCTGAACTATCGCGAAGTGCTGAAGCTGACCTCGGGATTTGCCGCCTTTCTGCTGGCTTGCGCGTTGTACACGGGCTGGCAGGCTGAGCCGTTTGCAGATGTCCCGGCCGGGAGTCTTACGGCGGTATATGCATTCTGTATGGCGCTCGCGACGTTCAAGGTGCTGATGTACCTGCAGCAGCGAGCAGCGGGTGTGAAGCTGACCTACCAGGTTCTCTTCACGAATTCCTGGCGTAATTTCCTTATAGGGGGGCTCTCTGGAGTTTTTGCGGCAGTTTTCTTCGCAATACTGATGCTCTGGGCGAGCCTTTTCAGCGTGCTCGGCATTGAGTTCTTCAGAGAGCTCTTCACTGAAGACTGGTTCATTGTCCCGGTCCTCTCGACAGCGTTTGGTCTCGGAGTGACGCTGTTTCGCAGGCTCACGCATGTCATCGACAACATTACCCGACTGCTGCACTGGCTGATCAAGCTGCTGCTGCCTGTTGTTCTGTTTGTTGCTGTCGTTTTTCTGGCAACGCTCCCCTTCGTAGGTCTGGATGCTTTGTGGTCGACTGGCCGGGGCACTGCGCTGCTCCTGGTCCTGATGGCTGTGGTGCTCTTCTTCGTTAATGCCGTGTACCAGGACGGTCGCGAGGAAAACCCTTATCCGGTGCTGGTCCACAGGGCAATCTACCTGTCGGTTTGTGTCCTGCCCGTCGTTTCGGCTCTAAGTCTCTATGGATTGAGCCTCAGGCTCATGCAATACGGGTGGACCGTTGAGCGTGCCTGGGCGATGGTTGTGTGGGTTGTCCTGTCCGCGTTTGCCATCGGCTACGTCTTCGGTGTTCTGCGGCGCAGGGATGACTGGACCGATGACCTTGCCAGGGTCAACACTGTGATGGGGTTGGTGGTGCTCGCCATCATGTTGCTGACAAACAGTCCGGTCCTGGATTTCCGCAAGATCTCACTCTCCAGCCAGCTTGCCAGAGTCGAATCGGGTGAGATTGAACTCAGGGAGTTCGACTTCCACTACGCAAAATGGCACCTCGGTCGTCCCGGATACCTTGCGATGGAAGAAATGAAAGCTGAGATTAGGGATAGTGATCCGGATCTACTTGCGATGATCGAAAACCCGGTCAGCCTGGTCGCGGGTCTGCCGCTGCCGCAGGATCTCTGGAAGAACATAACCTATCGCCCTGAAGAGCTGGAGTTGGATACGGCGTTGCGCAGGAAGATTGAACGCCGATTCGGCCTTCGTCACTCCCAGAAAGCTCTTCTGATCGAAACGGATGCAGACGAGGATGGTGAAGCTGAATACCTGATGCTCGGTTTTTTTGACGATCACCTGGGTATGTCGGTCCTGTTTTACCAGACCGATGAGGGTTGGCGAAGTTCCGATGCACATCCGCTGACGGGTGGGATGTACGAGGACATCCTGGAGGGTGAAATCAGTCTCGTGAATCCCCGGTTCAAACAGCTTGAAGTTGGCGGCGTGACCTTCAGACTGTCGCCCTGACATTTTTGGGAGTAGTTAATATGACACTGAGCGTAGACGTTTTCTGGTCGTTCAGAAGCCCCTGGTCTTACCTGGCAACACCGCGTCTGGCGCAGTGGCAGCAGGCTTATGATCTGGAGGTTGTCTTCCGGCCGGTGTATCCGATCGCCATCCGTACGCCGGAGTTTTTCAACTCGGTCAATCCGATGTGGTTCCCCTACTTCATGCGTGATGTCTTCCGGGTGGCAGAGTTTCTCGAGTTACCGTTTCAGTGGGCGAATCCGGACCCCGTCGTCATGTCACGCGACGAGCATGGCCAGGCCAACATCCCTGAGGAACAGCCCTACATTCATCGTCTTACCCGGCTGGGTGTCCTTGCAGAGGAAGCTGGTGTCGGGATCGAGTTTGCAAATGCCGTCGCCGGACTCATTTGGACGACAAACGCCTGGGACGAGGGTGATCGGTTGTCGGAGGTTGTCGCCGGGGTTGGCCTGGACCTCGCGGACATGGATCGACGGGCCACTGAAGACATTGAGCGACTTGAGGAAGTGATCAGGGAAAACGAACAGGCACATGCAACGGCAGGTCACTGGGGTGTGCCAACGATGGTTTTTGAGGGTGAACCTTTCTTCGGACAGGACCGGCTGGATGTGCTTCTCTGGAGGCTTAGGGGGGCCGGTCTGACGGAGCGGGAATGACTCTCGGCAAGGGTATCCTCTGGCTGGTGCTGGCGTTGCCGTCGGTGCCGATGACAATTGGTTATGCAGGTGGGAGCGCGGACGCCGAGAGCCTTCTTCACCCGACAGGGGAGTTTGCTGCCAGGTGGATGATCATCGCGATGCTGATTTCCCCGCTGCGTCTGATGTTCCCGGACACACGGTGGCTGAAATGGATGGGCGTTCACCGCAGGGCGTTCGGCGTGGCTGCGTTTGTTTATGCACTGGTTCACCTGCTTCTGTACGTGGTGGACATGGGGTCGCTCCAGCTTATGCTGGATGAATTTTTCGCGCTTGGTATCTGGACGGGATGGGCAGCTTTTGCGATCTTCATCCCGTTGGCGATTACGAGTAACGAACAATCATTGCGAGCGCTGGGTGCGCGCTGGAAGCGTCTCCATCGGTGGGTGTATCCGGCGGCAGTGCTCACTTTGGTGCACTGGATGTTCGTGCATAACAATTTCGGCCCGGCGTTGGTGCACTTCGTGCCCCTGGGGCTTCTCGAGATTTATCGGATTACCAGAGTCAGAAGAGAGAAAACATGAAACGAATTGGATTGGCACTGTTGGTACTGGGTGTTTCAGGTCAGGCATATGCAACAGGCCTCATGTCGTGTGAAAACGACCGCGATGACTGGCGCACCAAGGATGAGCTGGAGACGAAGATTACCGCGGAAGGCTGGAAAGTCCGCAAGGTGAAGGTGGACGAGGGGTGTTACGAGGTCTATGGAACCACCCCTGAAGGTCAGCGGGTAGAGGCCTATTTTGATCCGGTGACGCTCGAGAAACTGCTTGTCGCTCGCCGGGGGGAAATCCTTTTTCGGAAAGACGACAAAGAAGAGTAGGATTCCGCTACCGAGACCCGGTCTTTGCCGTCCCGTTTAGCCCGGTAAAGTGCCTCGTCTGCTTTCTTGAGAAGCGTTTCCAGATTCGCTGACTGACGGTTGAGGTGCGAGATGCCGATGCTCGTTGTCACGGCGACCTGGCATCCGGCGACTTCCAGCTCAAGCGTTCGGACTTCTTCCAGGAGACGTTCCGCAAACAGAATGGCCTCTTCGACGTTGGAATCCGGCAGCAGCACCGCAAACTCTTCGCCACCGATGCGACCAACCGGCTCTCCTTCGCGTACATTGTGGGTCAGCATCTGGCCAAAGGCGGCAATGACGGCATCCCCGGTCGCGTGGCCAAGCTGATCGTTGATCACTTTGAAGTCGTCGATATCGAGCATTATCAGCACACAGTCCCGACCCGAACGGCGCGCGTTGATGACAGCGGGGGTCGCGATCTCGGTAAACCCACGTCGGTTGTTCAGACCACTCAGAGCATCACTCCGTGCGAGATGGTCCAGTTCCTTGGCGAGTTCGATGTTGCGCCTCAGTGCCCGGTTCAACAGGCGTGTGGCTCGCGTTGTGCCCAGCACGAACATGACGCCACCGAGGCCAAGCGACAGGTGATACATGTCTCCCTGAAAGAACATGTGTGCGGTGGATGGTGCCAGAATCAGCGAGATGGCAAGCGCCACACTTGGACCGTGGGCTGAGTAAAGCGCAGCTGTACCGCCTGCCATACCGAGTACAAAACAGTAGATCAGGGCTTCGTAAGCGACGTTCCCCTCAGGTATGAGGATCCAGCCCCCCATACCCCAGGTTCCGGATGCCAGGGCCAGACTCACCATGAACTGGCGTTGCCAACGTTCTGCTTCAGCGGGATCGGAAGGTGCCGTGATGCGATTGCGGGCCAGCAGATGGCGCGAGAAACTCAGTGCGCACAATATGGACAGCCAGCCAATGAGCAGACCATGATCGACAGCAGGCCAGAGCACGGTTGTGAGAAGAACACCGGCAATCGGACTCAATACCTGGTTGCTGCGGGTCGATTGGTACACCAACTCGAGTTGCTGGCGTCGCATCTCATAATCGATGGTGCGCTTCTTCAGAAGCGAATTGAGTCTGTTTAAAAAAATGGCGGGAGCTCCATTCCAGCCGGCCATACCCAGTGTAACCGCCAGCTGGCACCCATGTGTGTGCTGTACGCACGTATTGAAAGGGACAAACGCCTCAGATTGACCAGATCACGTCGCTGGTACTACCAGATCAGGCCGGTAGTCGCCAATCTGATGCGGTAAACGCTGGTCCGGGCGGTCATGTAGAGGGTTTTGCCGTCGTCACCAAATCCCACGTTGGCGGGGAGTTCAGGTGGTGAAATGGTACCGAGGTGCCTGCCCTCGGGGCTCATGACAAGGACCCCACCTGGACCGGTTGCAAACAGATTACCGTGGACGTCTATTGCCAGGCCGTCGGGTACACCGTCCACGTCCATCGAATTGGCGTCGAAAAACACACGTCCGGTACCCAGGGTCAGATCGGTGTTGACGGGGTAAGCCACCCAGATTTTGCCTCGTCTATTGTCCAGATCAGGACCAGGGGTTCGATCTGAATTGGCAACGTAAAGTGTTTCCTCATCCGGCGATAAGCCAATCCCATTTGGGCGGGTCTGTTGATCGGTCAGCAGGGTGACCGTGCCGTCAGGGTCGAGGCGGTAGATCCCATTGAAATCGAGTTCCCGCGCGGGGTCATCTTCGAGCCCGGCAAGGCCATATGGCGGGTCCGTGAAGAATGCGCTCCCTGAGCTGTGGTACACGATATCGTTGGGGCTGTTGAGGCGCCTGTCGTCATAATGGCTTGCAAGCGTGATGCGTTCACCTTCGGGCGACATGAGCGCCACTCGCCTGTTGACGTGTTCGCAAAGGACCAGGCCGCCGTCGGGATGAGTGGCAAGACCGTTTGATCCGCCAACCCCCGGCGGATTGGGAAGGCTCACCGGTTGCAGATGCTCGCTGACACCCGTCTCCGCGGACCAGCGGTATACAGTGTCAGCGGGTATGTCACTGAAAAGGAGATGATCACCTCGCCAGACCGGACCTTCGGTGAATTGAAATCCTGAAGCGATTTGTTCGATTTCGGCACCTTCAGGAACAAGCGCGTCAAATTGCGTATGCAGGCGCGTGACTGTCCCCTGACTGCCCTGGGAGTCACAGGCAGCGACTATCGTTCCCAGCAGCAGAACCGTGATGGCCCTGATCATGGTCTTCCCCCACAGAAATCTAGTTTTTCTTGGTTCTCAGAGTTTCCAGCAATTTACTGATTTCTGCAGCAGATAATTCTTCTGCGTATTCGGTGTATTCGGTCGACGTCAGATCCTGGGGGGATCCAGCGAGATTCTTTTGAGCACGGATGATCTGCTCGCTGTGATTCTCAGGTGCTGCCTGCAGCTTTCTGATCAATTCTGCTGCCGCAATCGCCGCGTCGAACTGACATGCGTAGGGTCCAACCTCTATGCCCTCACGGGTTCTGATATACCACTGACTGTCACGCAAAAAGACACGGTCACTGCGATACCAGTGACGGTAACTTTCTCCCTTGCGCATTGTTTGTTCTTCAAGGGCTTCCTGTCCCTTTTCAGCGTGTCTCATAACTCCATTCCTTTTTCATCAGGCAGCGTAGCCGAACAGCTGATGCTTGATGATCTTGTCCGCCACTTCAGATGGCACCATGTCCCTCCAGTCGCTTGTGCCCTGACCAATGAGATCCAGGACATTCGGAGAATGGATGTCCAGGAGCTCGTGAGACACTTTTTCCAGGGGGACTATGCACTCACTACCGCAAAGATACTCGAATAGTGAATGCAGAGGTGTGCGCAAGCGCACGTCGTCGACATGTTCGATTTTGCCGTCCTGCTTGATCGGGTAGATCAGAAGCTGGGTCTGGTTTCGGAACAGGCGTCCAAAGCCTTCCAGCAAGCCGCCTTCGAGATCTTCGTAGTATTTTTCTTCGAAGAGCTCTTTAAGCATCGCAAGACCCATGGCCAGCCCAATTGGCTGGTCTGTGTATTGACTGAGATAACCGGCCAGGCGGTGGTATTCCTGGAAGTCTGAAATCATCACGGTGCAACCTGTGGTTGCTATGACTTCTGCCCGGCTCAGGAAATCTTCGAGACAGACCTGTGAGTCGTCCATCAGGTTGTGCAGGGACATTTCCATGATGGGCAGGATGTTGTCTTCGTCGACGTCGGGTCTCTGCGAGAATCGATCACAGGCGGACTCGAGCAGGTCCATGTTGACGTGCGTGATCGGGCGGAAACGACCGCGCTGAACGAGGAGAGGGCGTTTTCGGAGTGCTTCTGAAGGTTGGACAACCGAGCCGTCCGGGCCAAACATTGCAGCGCCTGTCAGTCCGTGCTCAACGAGGCGCAGCGTCAGGACGCGATTGTCGATGTGATCGAAAACGGGGCCGTGCACGTCGATCATGTCTATCCCGATACGATCGGTAGACAAACCCTCGAGCAGCGATACGATCAACTGGTCAGGGTCGTGGTAGTAGTTGAAAGCACCGTAGATGAGATTGACACCGAGGATACCCAGAGCCTCCTGCTGAGATGCGTTGTCGTCGTCGCGCATGCGCGCGTGGATGATGATCGTGTCGTCTTTAGCGCCGAACGCCGGTTGAAAGCGAATACCCATCCAGGCGTGACACTCGTTTGTGCCGAGGTAGTTGCGTGCTGAAACGGTGTCGGCAAAGGTGAAAAAACGGGTATTTGAACCCCGTTCATCGGTGAGCTGTTCTATGGTGAGCGCCTGTTCGCACTCGAGCATTGCCTCCAGACGTTGTCTTGATACGTACCTGTCGCAGTCGCCGTAGATGACATCACTGACGGTCATGTCGTAGGCAGAGATGCTTTTCGAGATCGTCCCGGCAGCCCCGCCGGCCTGAAAAAACCACCGGACCACTTCCTGCCCGGCACCGATTTCGGCAAATGTTCCGTAGCAGGAATCATCGAGATTGACAGCAAGGGCTTTCTCGACAGTTGTTAAAGCGCGCTCCCTTCCCGGAGAAGAGTCTGGAGTAGAGCTTAGAGAAGAGGTTTGAGAGACAGTCATCCACTCACCTTCCTTGTTCAAGTGTCCTTGAAGGCTTATCGGAGCGACGCCGGGCGTTCTTTAAGGTGGATGACCGATTTGTGACACAGTTCCTCAAGAAACCGCAAAGTCGACCGAAAGATGGGTGTCGTCGTGAGCATTGGGCGACTTGGTTCCGCAAGAAATGTCAAAGGAGTGACAGTAGATGAACAAGCGAACTGGTTTCACGTTGATGGAGATGATTGGCGTTATGGCCGTCATGGCCATCCTGGTTTCCGTGGCAACCCCCATGATTTTTGATGCGATGCGAACGGCCAAGATCACGTCGTTCGTTGAAGAGGTAAATGTCGTCAAAACGGCTGTAGCTGCTTTTTACGAAGATACAGGTGATTTCCCGACCCACGTCCCGACGGACAAGAAGGACAGCAACAAGCAGCTGCTGAAAAACAACCCGACAAAACCCATTTCCGGGTGGGATGGTCCCTATCTCGAAAAGGAATTCGACAACCCGTTCAGTGATGGTGGATACAGAGGTGTGCTCCTGACCAATCGCGCCGACTATCAGTTTGATCTTGACGGTGATGGCGCCATGGACACGACTGAAGTTGTGGTCATTCGGGTTGACGGTGTTTCAGATAATGAAGCCAAAGAGATCAGTGACATTCTGGATGACGACGGCAGCGAGACGTCAGGCAGTGGATCGTGGAAGAAAGCGGGTCGCGTTAAACGCCTGGGTGGTGATCACAAGCACTCCCTCCTGATTTATCTGAGCAAAGCGTAGGTTCAGAACATGTCGACAACTGCGGCGTTCACAACAGGTGACCGCAATGCAGTCGAGCCTGTGCAAAGTCCTCAGAAGTTGCCGCTTGGTCAGCAGCTACTCCAGCGTGGGCTTGTCAGTGAACAACAGCTCGACCTCGCACTGCGTGAACAACGCCACCATGGAAAGTTACTCGGTGAAGTCCTGATCGACCTCGGCTTCGTCGAACCCGGGGTTATTACAGACCTCCTGGCCACCGAAGCAGGCGCTGAGATGGTCGATGTTCTGACGACCTCCGTCGATCTTTCGGTGCTGGATCTCGTCGATTACGAAACGGCGATGCGCTATACGCTCATCCCTCTTCGTTTCGAAGAAGGGGCACTTGTGGTTGCGTTAGCTGATGCGTTTGACGTTGTTGTCATCGATCAGCTCGAAAAGAGCACCGGATATCCTGTGCGGGTGGTCAGCGCCCATGAGTCCGACATTCGTGAAGCGCTTGCATTGCACTATGCTCAGGGTTCATCGATCAACGAGACGGTCGATCGTATCCTGAGAGACGGGAACGTCATAGGCAGCGATGCCGAAGATGCCGGACAGGGTACACCGCTGGTGAAGCTCGTCGATCAGATCATCTCTCTCGGCATCAAACGCAAAGCAACGGACATTCATATCGAGCCGGATGAAAGAATCCTGCGGGTGCGGATGCGTGTGGACGGCATTCTTCATCAGGAGGTGCTCATACCAAAATCCATACAGCCGCCGCTGATCGCTCGTCTGAAACTCATTGGCGGTCTTGATATCACAGAACAGCGTTCCCCCCAGGACGGCCGGATCAAGTTTGCAAACGGTCAAAGCGATGTGGATCTCAGAATATCGACGCTGCCCACCAGTCATGGTGAAAGTGTGGTGCTGAGAATCCTGAGCACGATCGGGAAGAACCTTTCGCTCAAAAACCTTGGCTTCAGCACGACGGATCACGAGCGTTTCAGCCGTGTCATGGATCAGCCATATGGAATGGTCCTCGTCACCGGCCCGACCGGGAGCGGTAAAACGACCACGCTGTACACCGCGCTTTCACAAATCGATGCTGAAGCGCGAAGTGTGTTCACACTTGAAGATCCGATCGAGTATTCGATGAGTCTGATTCGCCAGACGCAGATCCGCCCGGAGGTTGGAATGGACTTTTCCAACGGTCTTCGAGCGCTTCTCCGCCAGGATCCGGACGTGATCCTTGTTGGAGAAATCCGTGACGTGGAGACCGCACAACTTGCAACCCGGGCCGCCCTGACGGGTCATCTCGTCCTTTCGACACTACATACAAACACGGCAGTTGGGGTGATCCCCCGACTGATCGACATGGGTGTGGAGCGGTACCTGTTGCCGTCCGCCCTTTCAGCTGTCATCGGCCAGCGTCTGGTCAGGAAGCTCTGTACTTCATGCAGAATCCCGGTGGACGATCCGCGCGCCGAACTCGACAAGCTCGAGTTTGACGTGCCTGAGGGTGACACCGGCAGCGTAACGTTATGGCGTGCTGAAGGTTGCGATGTGTGCCGTCAGACCGGCTATCAGGGACGACTTGCCATCTATGAGGTGCTGACGCTGAACGAGTCATTTCATGAGGCGATAGTGAATGGTGCACCTTCACACGAGCTCGAGGCCGTTGCAAAAACAGGCGGTATGAAAACGATGGCAGAAGACGGCCTGGCCAAAGCCTTCGAAGGCCTCACAACCGTCGATGAAATCATCAGGACAGTGAGATAGCCGATGCCGGAGTATGCATACGAAGCTATCGACTGCAACGGACATAACGCAAAAGGTGTGATGTTCGCGGAAGACGAGTTTGCCCTGGAGCAAAGGCTCAGAATCATGGATTACTGGTTGATAAAAGCCAGCACCAGGGTCAAGAGCAGTCCGGCCCATCGCGGAAATGTCACCAGGATGGAGCTTGCGGAGTTTTTCAATGGTGTCGCTTCGCTGTTGGCTGCAGGTGTGACGGCGGCTGATGCCCTGAAAGCCATGGTTGAGGAAACAACCAACGATAGCTTCAGGCTGGTTCTGGAGGATATCGAACTCAATCTCAACTCGGGATCGAGTCTTGCGGATGCATTTGGCCAATACCCGCGCATTTTCAGCGAACAGATCCTGAATCTGATCAGAGCCGGGGAATATAGTGGTCAGCTGAACAAAGCGTTCAAGGATCTGGCAGAACACATCGAGTGGACCCAGCGGCTTAAAGGTGACGTCAAGCAGGCAAGTCTTTACCCGACGATGGTTATTGGAGCGGTCATCGGCCTGATCACTCTGATGCTGACGTTTGTGGTGCCACGATTTGCTGTGATCTTTGAGGAACTCGGGATGGATCTGCCGGTACTGACAGCCGCGGTTGTCGTTGCGGGCGAGTGGGCAAGTACGTATGGCCTGGCGTTTCTCGTGTGCCTGGTTTGTGCGGGATTCACCTGCTTCTGGATGCACGGGCGTTCTGAAGCATTTCGTGATGGGGTGGCGAAGCTGCAGCTCGAACTACCAGTGTTCGGCGAAATCATGCGCATGCTGGTGTTGTCGCGTTTCGTTCACAACATGGAGCTGATGGTGGCGGCTGGGGTGCCTGTTCTCGAAGCGCTGTCGATGTGTCGTGGGATTGTCGGTAATCGGATCATGGAAAAGGCGGTCATTGATGCCGAGATGGCTGTACATGACGGCCGGAGGGTGAGCGATGCGTTGAGGAAACATCAGATCGTATCGCCGCTGGTGCTGCGAATGCTGGTTGTTGGTGAAGAGACAGGCAGGCTCGATGAAGCGCTCAGTCACGTTGCGAGACGTCTCGACGAAGAAATACCACGCAGGATCAAAAGAGCGTTCGGCTTCCTGGAACCCGCAATCATGATGACCATCATCGGCGTCGTGGGTTTGATAGGCGGGTCGCTGTTCCTTCCGATGTTCAGCCTGATGTCGGGAATATAACAATGAAGAAGCAGCAAAAGCGGCCTACAGGCTTCACCTTGATGGAGTTGATCGGTGTGATGGCCATTATTGCCATACTGGCCTCTGTGATGGCACCCGGTCTGACTGATGCGATCGACAAGGCGTACGGTGAAGAAGAGGTCGGAAGCCTCGAAGTGTTCGGGTCGGCGTTGGAGCGTCATATCCTGAATACCGGCGAAATACCCTCGATGGACACTTCCGACTGGGCACCTGCCATAGCGAGTCTCACAGACGTTCCTGTCGACAAGGTTGAATTCAACAGCCGGGGATACAAGCGTCAGCTTTATATCGATCCGCGGTTCTTTACTGCTAGCGACACCAAGTTCACAGGCTATACCCAGGATGCAGGGTTGGCGGGAGCACCAAACTCTCCGCGTATGATGTTGATCTCCAGCCTGGACGGGAATCTGCCAAAAGCGCCGAAGACAGGCGCATCGTTTGCAGCGATCTGGGACCAGACGGATGAAGCTGGCGTTGTTGCAGGGAAGAAAACAAAAATCGAGCGCCTCAATCTGGGAAGCCGCTTCCACCTCCTCGTTCTGACCAATTCGTCGGATCAGCAGGGAGCGTACGCGCTTGGCAACGGTAGTCAGAATCCGGTACCTGCTGCTGTGGGGGGTGTGGACGGGACAATTGAACGATATGTCATCGAATCGACCCGGTTGAAGCTGCACGCCAGCCCGTTCCCGAGCGGTGATCTGGAAACGACAGTGCTCCTCAGGAATTCGCTGTCGGCGCACTACGTGACCGATGGTTCACGTTGGTTCTGGGAACGCTCATGAGCAGTACCCGGTTCGGCATTGAATGGATCTACGGCGAATTCCTCATTTCGCGGTTTGCGAACGGGGAGAGCGTTGAGCAATGGCAGGCGCCGTATCCGGTCAACGACCTGCGGAGTCTCAGCCATGCCATGCATGATGCGAGCGCCCACATCGATCTGACGCGGGGTGGGGACGTTGCTATCGCCTATGAGGATGACCTTCATACTCATGAGTTTCTGCAGGTTCCTCGCATGTCGAGGCGGGACCTCGAACGACACTTGAGTGTCAGGGTTGAAGGGAGCAAGGCATTCGACGGTCGGGCCGCGTGGTGCTACCACCCGGCTGTACCGGGTGAAAACATGGAAGGGGTGCTGTTGCACCTCATGCCGAAAGATATTGTCGATGCGGTGACCAGGGTTTGCGGTGAGTACTACCTTGTCCCCAAACGTCTTGTACCGCTGACAGAGATCATCTCCGAGCACATCAAGAAGCTGGAAGCTCAGTCGGAGGATGTGTTGCTGATCATCGCGATTTTTCAGCGTCGCATGCAGCTGGTTGTCGCTCACGGAGATGGTGAGGTCCTTTTTGTCCGTGAGCTGCAGTACTCATCCCAGGACGAAAACATCGATCGCCTTGTTGTGGATATCAACCGCACGATCGGCTACGCCAAACAACGGATCGGGGTGCGACCGGATCGAGCCTGGTTAATGGGCGAACACGCACCGCGGGTGATAGGGGCGTTCCAGGGTGAACTCGATTGCCCCGTGGCGGTAGATGAGACTGCCACACGAACAGATTTCTGGACGGCAGAGGTGGCAGGTCTGCCGCAGAGGCTTTCCAGTAACTTCATCCCAAGTCTGGCACGGCGCGCTATGGGACGGAAAAGTCTCATGCGAGCGGCCGTGCTCACGGGTTGGACGCTCGTTGCGGCCGCGATGCTGGTCGGGGTTGTGATACAGACAGTCATCGGTTCACCAATTGACCGCAATCTGATCGAACAGCGTATTGAAGACGTGACAGTGGATATTCAGCGGGTCGAAGGTGAGCTGCACGCAATTGACCTCGAACAGGTGAGGCTCAATCAACTGACGGCAGATGCTTTCAATCTGCCAGCCCTTTTTCTGAGTCATCTGGGAGACATGGTTCCCGACGGAGTGGTACTCCACAGCGTCAACATCGTACGTGGAGAGCAATCCTGGCGGCTGGAAATCGAAGGCGTTGCATCGCAGAGCCTGGATCGTGCACCGGTCGTGTTCGAAGAGTTTCAGAATACGCTCGCGGCTGCTCCCTGGCGGGCTCGGATCACCGAAAGCTGGCGTACCACGTGGATGCAGCAGCTGCGCAGCGGCAGCGCAGCCCAGGAAGGGGATGTTGGATTCCGAATTCGAGGTACGGTGCGATGATTCGCGAAGATATCGACCTCGACGCAGCCAATTCACCTGAGCGACGGCGCGAACCTCGTCCCCAGGCGCCACCTCCCAGTCTTGCACCAAGAGCAAGGCGGATTGTCGATGCCGTGGCCGAGTACATCGACACGCACTGGATTGGCTGGGTGATCTACGGCCTGATCTGTCTGGCTGCAATTGCTTTTATTGTGTGGAGTCTGGTTTTTCGTACAGAAACACTCCACGAAGATCACGCACGTATGGTGGAGCTTGCTGCAATGGAGCGAACCTTCACCTCGCTGACGGAACAGTACTCTACCGAAGAGCTGCGGGAGCTTCTGAAGAAGGTGTCGACTGCGGAGGCCAGCGTATTTGCGGACTACGCTGAGCTTGCCCAGTGGCTGGGGAATCAGGCGAGCAGAGCCCAGTCTCTGGACCTCGTTCTCACATACACGATGCTCGATACCGTTCCTGCCCAGATCAAAAACGTTTCAGAAGTACCTGTCGAGCTGGAGCTGGTCCCGAAAGAGGAGCTTGAAGCCGGCGCGTATTCGCGAATGCTGATCTACCTGCGCAACCTTGTCGATTCCATCCGACACCTGGAGATTACGGACGCACAGTTGAAAGGAAACGGGCAGACGGTCGAGCAGATGACAACCACGGTGCACGTGTGGGTGGATCAGAGCTCATGAAAAACCTGCTGAATAATCCGAAGGTTGTCGCCGCTCTGGGTATTGGTGCACTGGTGCTCGTCTTCGACGCGCTGGTTGTTCCATTGCTCGAATCAGTTTCGGAAGTTGTACTGGAACCCGTTGAAGACCCTCTTGTGGATGACCCGGATGATCTGATACTCGCGGATACGGAACCGACTGTTTCGCGTGTTTCCGGGCCCAGTGTGGCCAGTGGCGGGTTAACCTGGAATGACGAGTCACGCCGGGATCCCTTCAGCAACGTTCAGAATTCGATCATTTCCCACGTCGCTTCAGACCAGCAGTTCACCCTGCCACGACTCGATGCACTTGTGGCAGGGCCGGAATCATCGCTTGCGCTCCTGAACGGGAAGGTTGTGAGCGTTGGGATGACGCTTGGTGGCTTTACTGTGATCGCCATTGATCGAGCGGGAGTGACGCTCCGATCAGGAAGGGGCGAGCACCGCCTCAAATATCCCTTCGGTCAGCATTCTCAACTGGCCGTTTTCAACCAGCTCTCTCAAATGAAAGTGGAAGAATAAAATGAAGAGATTAGTCGTAACAATCTTATGCGCTTGCGCGCTCTCTGGGTGTACGACCTTGTTGCCCGTACCGGCTGCAACTGAGCACAACCCGGCTGCAACTGCGCACAACGCTCTCGATGCAGCTCCCGCGGGTAGCGGCTCGGGACCGTCCATACCTCTGTTCGAGAGACTGGCGTGGCCTCAGACTGTTTCGCAGCTGACGGATGCGAGCGATGAGCGCCTGTACGCATTTTCTGCTGACGCCATTCCTATCCGCAAAGCGCTCGAACTCTTCAGTACGGCATATGGTCTTAACATGGTGGTGGACGCGGACGTTACCGGTACAGTAACAGTTGATTTCAGGGATCTGCCGTTCGGCCAGGCCATGTCAGCACTGCTCGACACCCATGGCTACTACTTCGAAATGTCTTCCGATCTGGTCCTCGTTAAATCGACGGAAACCCGGACATTTACGGTCGACTATATCCGGCTTGTCCGCAGTGGCTCGGGAAGCAGCCAGGCTCAGGTGAATACGGGATCGGATGATTCCTCGGGCGGCTCGGGTGGGGACAGCGAAACCGCGGCAGGAACAATCACTATCGAGCAGAAGGATAACGTCAGTTTCTGGGATGAGCTGGAAGCCCAACTCGCAGCGCTTGTTTCGGAGTCGGGCAGGCTTGTGGTCAACCGCCTGGCAGGTCTGGTGCAGGTGACGGACCAGCACCGCCGGGTTAAGGAAGTGGCGAGGTTCGTCGATCAACTCAACCGCTCGATATACCGGCAGGTAGATATTGAGGTCAAGATAGTGGAGGTTGCGCTCAACGACGATTCATCCCTTGGCATCGACTGGTCGCGGTTCATGAGCGGCAATGGCGTTGGGCGTCGTAACGTCGATTTCAACCTCGACAACATCGTCCAGAATCCCGCGGGTGGGCTGGATGCTTTGGCTCCCGTCCTGGGTGCTGTTTTCTCCGACATTTCCGAATCGGGTGAGAACAGGCTGACCGCGATGATTTCCGCCCTGGAGGAGCAGGGGGAAGTGCAGGTGGTTTCCCAGCCCCGTATTCGAACTCTCAATAATCAGTCTGCGCTCATCAAGGTTGGGACCGATCGAACTTTCTTTCGCCGAGAACAGCTCACCGACAGCACCTCTGCTGGCTCACAGATCTTCTCGACGGACATTCCACAGGTGGTGACAGAAGGTGTTGTTCTTGCGATCACCCCGCAGGTATCGATTGACGGCTGGATCACCATGGACGTGTCACCTGTGGTAACCCGCGTTTCCAGCGTAAGCGAGGTGGCAGATGATCGTGGGAATATCGTGTCTTCTGCGCCGAACCTGGACATCAGCCAGAGTTCTTCCCTGGTCCGCGCTCGCAGCGGCGAGACGATTGTCATAGGTGGCCTTATTCAGGATCTGAGCAGTGAAACAGACCGGGGTGTGACAGGACTCAACAAGGTTCCCGGTCTCGGACGTCTGTTCAGAGGAAACTACAAAGCCGAGCAGAAACGTGAACTCGTGATGTTCGTAACACCGCGACTGGTATCGGATGTATCCGCTGTCAGGCACGAAAGTCAGGCATTAATTGGAGGTGGCGAATGAAAATGTTTGTACGGAATCTGGTGGTTGTGACGCTGTCTCTCACGTTCTTTCTCCCGTACATGGTGCATGGAAAAAGTACTGACGACATTGAGCGTGCGCAGATGCTCATCAGTGAAAAACGGATAGGCGAAGCGGTGACGATGCTTACATCAATCCAGCAGGACGATGCTGACTGGCAGGTGAGCTTCTGGCTTGGGACGGCTTACCTGCTATCGGGTCAGCTTCACCTGGCCGAGGTGGAGCTCGATCATGCGCTCTCGAAAGAAACCGAACGGGCAGAGATCTGGCTGCAGCGGGGGCTTGTTGAGGCTGAGCAGAAGCGCATGGAGACTGCGCTGGGTTTCTACGCGGTGGCTACACAGGTCGACCCGAGTTTTGCGCTGGCGTATCTCAATGCCGGGATCGTCTATGCTGAAATTGGTCAGGACGAACTCGCTCGTCAGTCTTTTGCCAGTTTTGTCCGCCTGAGCACCACTGATCGGGCGAAATCCCGCAAGTTACGGGCGGACGTTCTGCAATTTATAGCATCTGCGCGGTAATCGGAGGGAAGCAGGGGGTGATCTGTTGCCGCCACGGGCGGCAGGGTCTTGCCGTGTCCTGCGGTATCCGGGTGTACGTATTCTGAAAAACCCTTAAAAAACAGATAGATAAATCCGTTGCTCTGGTTTGGCACGGCGTTTGCTCCTGGTGAGGACAAACAGTCAATTGTGCAAACGGGGTTCAATGTCTTCACTTTCATTCGCAGCGACGATCGACAGACATTTTGGCGTTCACGCTGACGCTCTTGTCTGGCGCAGTCAACGCAGCCGGGTCCTGGCGTCAAACTTAAGCAACGCAGATACGCCCAACTACAAAGCCCGGGATATGGATTTCAGCCAGTTTGTTTCCGGGCACCCGGCACGGGCCGTGGCAACCCATCCGCGACACATCGGTCATGGTGTGAAGACTGACGATTCGACGCTTCTGTATCGCCACCCCTTTCAGCCGACGCTGGACGGGAACACGGTCGAAACGGAAGTTGAGCAGGCTAACTTCGCGCGGAACGCGATCGAATACCAGGCGAGCCTCATGTTCCTTTCGGGAAAGATCCGTGGTCTGCGCGATGCGCTGAAGGGAGGTCAGTGATGGGGCTTTTCGAAGTTTTTGATGTGGCTGGTTCTTCGATGCGCGCCCAGAGCATCCGTCTGAACGTCACATCGAGCAACCTCGCGAATGCCGACAACATGGGCAGCTCACCCGACGAGGTCTACCGGGCCCGCCAGCCAGTCTTCTCTTCTTACATGGTGGGTGAAACTGAAAGGAGCACGGGTGTACAGGTGCTGGGTATCGTCGAGAGCTCCGCAGAGCCGGAAAAGCGGTTTGAACCGGGGCATCCCCTGGCGGACGAAAACGGTTTCGTTTTCGCAAGTAACGTCAACGCTATAGAAGAGATGGTC
>JANQFF010000233.1 GCA_028277965.1 Pseudomonadales bacterium | reverse complement strand
TTGGTACGTTACGGCGCGGATACTGCAACCACACGTTTCGCCGCGCCCGCGGAACCGACACCGTGGACTGAGCCCGTCGACGCCACCCACTTTGGTGACTCGGCGCCGCAGAACCAGCGCCCCACCACTATCTCACTTTTCGACTCATGGGCTCCGGACCCGGCGCCCGGTATGAGCGAAGACTGTCTTTTTCTCAACGTATGGACACCGGCGCTCGACGGCAACAAACGGCCGGTTCTGGTCTGGTTTCATGGCGGCGGATTCACATCAGGATCCGGCTCCTCGAAAGCTTATGACGGTGCAAGGCTCGCAAATCGCGGCGATGCCGTCATCGTGACCGTCAATCACAGGCTTAACGTTTTTGGCTACCTCTATCTCGACCGGTACGGTGAACAGTTTGCCGGTTCTGCCAACGCCGGGATGCTGGATCTTGTCGCTTCCCTCGAGTGGGTGCGGGATAACATCGCCGGATTCGGTGGCGACCCCGACAACGTCCTGATCTTTGGGGAATCCGGTGGTGGGTTCAAAGTGAGCACACTCATGGCGATGGACAGTGCACAGGGCCTCTTCCACCGTGCCGTGGTTCAGAGCGGTCCCGGACTCGAACTCTTCGATCCGGATGATGCCATCCCCGCAACAGAAGCAATTGTTGCTGAGCTTGGGTTGACAGAAGAGACAATCGATCAGATTCGCACCCTGCCGGCTGAAACAATCGCTGCTGCCGCCAACGCGGTTGCTGGAAACGGCTTACGCCCCGGTGCGCGACCCGTGGTCGACGGTGTTCACAACAAAAGGCACCCGTTTACTCCCGCGGCACCGGAACAATCCCGGGATGTCCCGCTTCTGATCGGTGCGACCCAAACCGAAATGTCTCTCCTTGCAGGCGCAGCCAGTCCGGAGCTATTCGATCTGACCTGGGAGACGTTACCCACCGCCCTCACTACGTCTATCCCGGGTATCGACGCTGAGGCAGTAGTCGCCGGATACCGCCAGCTGCACCCTGATATCGATCCAGCAAACCTCTACTTTGAGGCGACCAGCGACAACAGCGTGTTTGTCCGTGGCAGCAAAGAACTTGCAGACCGCAAGGCTGACCAGGGTGGTGCAGCCGTCTACCAGTACTACCTGACCTGGAAATCGCCTGTTGAAGGCGGCAAATGGGGTGCAACCCACGCGCTCGACATCGGCTTTGTCTTCGACAATGTGCTGAATTCAGAATCGATGTCCGGTGTAGGTGAAGAGCAACAGGCCCTCGCAGATGTCATGTCTGAAGCCTGGCTGGCATTTGCCCGCCAGGGCAATCCCAATCATCCGGGTTTACCCGAGTGGGCACCGTACGATTCGGAGAAACGGGTTACGATGATCTTCGACAACGAACCACGTGCCGTCGAGGATCCCCGTCGTCAGGAACTGGACATCATCGATGCAGCGCTGGCAGGCGTGGCGGGTGGGGGCGACTAGTTGTTCAGCTAAGGCACTTCGACCTTAAACCAGCCATCGTCCTGAGCCATTCGACTGGCTCTCGACGACATCAGACGACCTCCCGTAACGAGATCGTCCACGAGTCCCATGAGCGACTTCAATATCGCTTTGAGCCGATACAAGATTTCGGCGTACGCCATTGCTCGAACCCATTTCTTGTTTCCGCTTTTTCGAGCCAGGTCGAGATATTCGCCAAATGGAGGACCGTCCGGACTATTGTTTATTTCGAATCTGCGCACGGCTGCAGTGGTCAGGGGTTCGCTGAAGGCTGAGCGGGTCAGTCCCTGGAGCTCAATCCCCATCATCGTTCTGATGCACTTCGCACAGCGGCAGCAATTTGCCTCGAAGTTGTAGTGGCATACCACGATATCGTCCAACATCCCTGCCTCGTCGATGCACTTCATCTTGTCGAGTCTGAATCGTTCGTCTCCATCGTAAAGGATCTCGACAGTTTCCGTGGACCATCGGGGGTCGGTCATAGGGTGTGATCCACTGGGCTCCAGATAGTTGAGAGGTGCACTCGAAGGCACAAGAAAACGTCGAGGTCCCAACAAGTGTGCAACCGCTGCCATGAAGGTCCCGTAGATCAGGAGTCTCTGAATCCTGAAGCTGCTGAAAACGGTTAACGCGTTTGTCTTAACGACGATGAGCTCTTTGCCCAGTCGTTCAGCAGCGCGATGTAACCTGGCAAGTCCCTGCCCGTCCGGATCATCCTCGAGTTTCAACTCGTACCCATGGATGTACACGAAGTGTGTTATCTCATTATTGTGGCGGAGCGCTGTATAAAGGCTGTCAACACCACCCGAAAATGAACTCACGACGCGATCATCTGACGATGTGCCTTCGGACCTTCTTACCCGATAGGTAACCGGCTGCAGTTTCTTCGACCATGTCTGAAATGTCGCTTGCTGCAGCGGTAGTGAATCGAACAGACGTTGAGAAACAGGGTACTGCTCCGGGACCTGAACCTCGGTTGTCGCGCCAGTCATCGCAGGGAACATGGCCAGACACGTCAATGCATCACCGACGGATCCGCGAAAATGTTCGGAAGGAAGCTCAAACCACGTCTCCTGGCTACCCAGGGTTGCGGAGATCCTCGCCATTTCCCCTTCCTCTCTTACTTCCACGTCGTCCACAAACATCAGGAATCTCCCTTAACTATCTCAACCCAACGACGGGCTCCCGCGTTTACGAGGGACCATGCAGCCGCGCCCCACGCCGCGTGAACGACCCAGCCGACGTATCGGGCTGTCGCCTCCCTCTCCAGCGACTTACGCGACGACCAGTTTTCCACGTTCGCGTAGCTGACCCCTTGATTCAGTCCGGATGCCGTGGATATCGTGTCGAAAAACGTCCGCATCCCGGCGAAAATCCGTGCACCACGAGCGGCAGGGCTGACCCAGGTTCCGAGTCCCATGAAGGTGCCGTCTTCAACGAGGCGCATCCCAACACCTTCTATTACTTGCGAATCAAGCACTGTCCGCCACGTATAAGCAACGTCAGCGCCTTCCCGGCGGGCGACAACACATTGGTCCCCTCGCGAAAAAGCGTCATCGATTTCTTTCAGGCTGAGATACGGAGACAGCTCTGCCAGAGTAGTGGCATACCCGTCGTCCACGAGTTCGTACTCGGTCCCGGGGGAAATTTCTACATCCGCACTGGCTCCGTCAATCTCCCTCACGTAAATCACCCAGCAGTGGACTTCCAGCCAGCGTCGAAGACCGGAAGCGGCTACTGCCTGAAGCCTTCTTCCGAAGTTTTCGCTCAACGGATCCCCGTCATATAGGCACCGATCCGAACAGCAGCGTTCTCCCGGATGCTTGCATGGAAAAGGCTGTAGTCATACACGTGCATGCTGTTACCGAACATCCGCGAGGGGAATGATTGAGATCGTAGCTCGAGCACGGCAAGTTGTCCGTCTTCCATACATTGAGCGTCCGCTGCGCCAACTTCGACAACCATTGCAGTGACATCTTCACCATCCTCCGCGGGACCGTACGAGGGAAAGCCTATCGCCCCCTCGTTGAGCTCATGCGCCGCATAACTGGAATCAGCCTGCCAGTTGAGGGGGTTTGTACATATCAGACCATCGTTGCCCCCAAACGCACCAGCACCTTCACCGTCCATAACGTTCCACCCCAGGGCACAACCGGTTTGCTCAGCGCTCTCGCAAACGGGTATGGATCCAATCTGGTTATCGGTCACACTGAAACCAACCAGGTACGCAGCAACCATACGATCTGAAATCGGTTTACCGGAGATTTCATCTGCAACAAGCAGCGCAGCGTGGCGAGACCCTTGCGAATGTCCCGCAACGATGAACGGCTGTTCCGGACCCAGCTGGCTGACAAAGTGCTCAAAGGCAGCCGCGACATCTGTGTAGGCAAGATCGAGGGCCTGGTTACCGTTGCCGCTTTGGTCCATGAACGAAAAAAACGTCGCCTGACGATAACGCGGTGCATATACATCACAACATCCATTGAACACCGACGCCTGGTGACGCAGCACACGTTCATCGACGACCCAGTTTGCACCCTCGTCCGATAGCGGCTGATTCCAGTTCTCTTTCCCGAAGTACGATGTCGGATGGACAAAGAAGACCGCAACTCCCATCGGATTGGTATTCATCCCCTCGGGCACCTGGTCTGAAGGATCTTCGGTCGCCGGAAGTGCCGCCCACCAGGATGGATCACGATAGTCGGGTGCTTCAGGCGCCAATTCAGCGGCAAAGTCATGATCGGGGGCGATTTGCCCACCCATCATTGCCATGAATATCTGTTGTCTGAACATGTATGCCCCAACGAACGCGACAACAACAAAAACTACAATTCCGATAACAATTTTTTTCATGAACCCATCGTAACAAGCTGAGACTGGTGCTCAGGCTACGCGGATCACCATAGAGATCAAGCAACGCAGCCTGTAGTAAACTCGATTCCTTTCGTCGTTCATAAAAACAACAGGTATTCGACATGTCCATTACACCGCGCATCACTGCCATCATCATCGCTGCAATAGGTCTGCCCATGGCCTGGCAGGGAGCGGGGCTTGCTTTTCAGGGCGGCACACCCTACTACGCGACAGCGGGCATACTGATGGTGGCAAGTGCCGTACAGCTCTGGCGGCTCCAGCCAAGCGGTTTCTACATTTACGCCGTGACGGTGCTGCTCACGCTTGCCTGGGCCGTTTACGAATCTGGTACTGAGTTCTGGCTTGTTGGTTCCCGAATATGGGTCGTTGGCATCATTGCGCTCTGGCTTTGCACCCCATGGGTTCGACGGCCGCTCTGGCCTGAAGAAACGCCAAAACTCTTCAGTCTCCGTCTGGTACAGGTAACCGCCGTGCCTACTTTCGGCGTGCTGGGTGCCATGACCGTTAACCTGTTGAGTGACCCTGTGCTCGAATTATCCGATCAGACCTTTGGCCCGGCGCAAAACAGCGCCGACTGGACCGCGTACGGGGCGAGCAACGCCGGTACACGGTATGCGCCGCACGATCAGATCAACACAGAGAACGTTCAGAACCTGACCAGAGTCTGGGAAGCAGACACCAATCGCGTCGGACGGTTCAGCGCAACCCCCATCCAGATTGGTGACGGTCTGTATCTCTGTACGTCTCAGAATGTGGTGATTGCGCTGGATGGTGATACCGGACAGGAACGTTGGCGCTTTGACCCTGAAAACGAAACACCTGCTTTTGGGATTCTCGGCAACTGTCGCGGTGTCACCTACTACCACATCCCCGGGCGCGAAAAAGGCGCGCAGTGCGCTGAACGCATATACACCGCGACAACCGATGCACGCATGATTGCACTCGACATCGACACCGGAAAGCCGTGTGAAGAGTTCGGACCCGGTGGTGAAATATCCCTCCTCGCCGGTATGGGTGAAGTCAAACCGCTCTTCTACTTTGTAACGTCGCCGCCAACTGTGGCGAGTGGCGCTCTTGTGGTCGGCGGCTGGGTGGCTGACAACCAGGAAACCGAGGAGCCTTCAGGAGTTGTGCGCGGGTACGATCCCACTTCCGGCAAATTGTTGTGGGCCTGGGACATCGGCCGTGAAGGGCAGACAACTCTCCCGCCCGAGGGTGGCTATTACACCCGCGGGACGCCCAATGTCTGGAGTTTAACGTCCGCTGACGACGAACTCGGGCTTGTATACGTCCCAACCGGAAACGCCACACCGGACTATTTCGGCGGCCACCGTACCGAGGTGATGGACAAGTTTGCCAGCTCCATTGTCGCGATTGACGCTAAGACCGGACTCACGCGCTGGCATTTCCAGACAACCCACCACGACATCTGGGACTACGACGTACCGTCCCAGCCAACGCTTGTTGATCTCACGCTCGACGGCAATCGTCGTAAGGCCGTGATCGTGCCGACCAAACGCGGAGAAACCTTTGTGCTCGACCGAGAAACCGGCGAGCTTCTGACAGAGGTCACCGAACAACCAGTGGCTCAGACTGACCTGACAGGTGAGCGTTCATCTCCCACACAGCCATTTTCGACCGGTATGCCGTCAATGGCGTATGAAAACGTCGAGGAGAGTGACCTCTTCGGGATCACACCGTTCGATCAGATGGCGTGCCGCGAGACATTCCTGAACCTGCGCTGGGAAGGTCGCATGACGCCGCCATCTGTCGAAGGCACCCTCCTCTACCCGGGTCCCGCGGGCGGGCAGAACTGGGGCAGTGTTGCGGTTCATGAAGAACGCCAGCTCCTGGTTTTGAACAACATGCATCTGCCGTTCAGGATCAACATGATTCCCCGCGAGGAAGACACGTCGACTTCTGAAGACGGCTTCAGTCGGGGCTACGGCATTGGAGGACCTCAACGGGGCACACCTTACGCCGCCCGGGTAGTCATGTTTGCATCGCCGCTTTCCATGCCCTGCCTGAAGCCACCGTATGGTGAAATTGCGGTGATCGACCTCACGACTCAGCAGGTGGTCTGGAAGCGTGGCATGGGTTTTGCGGATCTTGGATTCCCCTACTCGGCCGGATCGTTTGTGACGGCAGGTAACCTCATTTTCAACGCTGGTGTCATGGACGGTCAGCTCCGGGCATTCGACCTTTTCACAGGTGAGACGATCTGGCAGGAGGCCCTCCCACGCGCATCCGACGCTACCCCCATGAGTTTCGTTAGCCCCGACACCGGCCGGCAGTATGTAATTGTTACCGTACCCGGCGAAAACATACCGTTGACGGATGTCGAAGACGAAGAAGCCCTCGCAAATCTCGATACGAGCAACGTACCGGGCGGAAAAGTCATCGCTTACGCGCTGCCCGAATGAAATCGCGCTGGAAAGTGGTGACGATGGTGCCTGGCACCATCGTCACCACTTTTTGAGACGAAACGCACACTTTTCGGTCAACCAAACCCGCAGTCACTCGTTCTTGATAGGTAACTCACCCGCATTAGTGGGTGGTGAGATTTATCGAGGAGGAAACATGAAAAAACTGACTGCTATGTTCATTCTGATGGTAGCGAGTATCACCGTTCAGGCAGACGACAGCGATGCTGTCGAGATTGTCCGTGACGGAGCAGATCTCGCGGTCGAGCTTGATGTGCGACCTGATCGCGACACCACCGACACGGCAATCGTCGCCAGTTCCGTTGGTGACGCAAACGTCGATTCTGCTGTTGTGATCTGCCGGGCATTCGATGCCAACGGCCAGCGTATCGGCATCGCCAAGATGCAGGTGCCGGCCCGGGGTCTGCGCTATCTGCGCGCATCGGACATTACCAACGGCCAGGACTACGTGGGCCAGGTGCGTTGCACAGCGAGGCCTCACACGGTAGCTGTAACGGCTTACCTTGTCGCGCCGAGTGGCATCACTGATCTCAAATCGCGACAGCACTCGCATCGCGGTGTGTCCCACACCCTGGTCCCGGTCACAGCAAGCTTCTAAACCAGCTCCTGACCAGGGAAAAAAACCCGCCTGGTGATCGCCAGGCGGGTTTTTTCTACTCAGCCTTCAGGCATCTCCAGAAACTGAAGTAGACCATCTTTGATTTCAACCCAGGGTGCCTTTGATCCGACATAGATATGTGCCTGCGGCCTGACACCGGGGTCCTGGTCCAGCGAACCAGCAGGTATCAGAACGAATCCCAGGGTTTCGTGAATCGTGGGGGTCGGAGATCCGCAGATCTCGCAAAAGTCTGTGCGATACACTTCACCTTCTGGCAGATCAAAATGACGGATGTGGCTTTCGCCGCTCGTCCAACGGAAATCATCAACCGCGGCAAAAACCTGCGCAGACGCACCAGCGCTGCGAGCTTTTCGACAGCGCGAACAATGACAATAACCGAAGCGATCTGAGAGTTCGCTCACCTCGTAAGCAACCGCGCCACAGAGACAACTTCCCCCAATCGATCCGGGCGTCTCCGGCAGTCGCTGGGCGTTTTCCTGCGGCGGCACGTCGTGGTCAGGCGGATAGGCGTCATGCTGAGGTGCGTTGTCGTGGATTTCGTACCACGGGGCTTTGGACCCCACGAAGATATGTGAGTCCAGTTCGCGATCAAGCTCACCTTCCATATTCCCAGCGGGCATAAACGCCATGGATCCATCCCGGGATGTTGAGGCAACAATGGAACCGCAACGCGGACAGAACGGCCTCAATCCGCCGGGAGAGGATTCGTAGGTCTGAACGTTCCCTTCACCACTCAACCAGCGGAAATCATCCGCCATCACACCAACATAGGTGCCGTAACCCACACCGTGGAATTTCCGACACATGGAACAGTGACAGTTGCTCATCATGATGAGATCACCATCAATCTCCCAGGTGATGTCTCCACAAAGACAGCTGCCTTTGTTCATCGCGTACCCCGTTCTACCGAGCCGGACCCCGATAATCCCACAGCGCGAAGCGCCAGACACCTGAAATACGTGACTAGCTTTCGTACGCGGATTGTTTAACAATTTGTTTCCGGGAGAGGCTGAGATCAAGGAGCGACCCAGAATGTCTGGGACTGCAATCTTGAAACCTCTGGGCGCAACGCCGTACCTTCCTTTCATCCTCCTTGGTTGAAGCATCTATTGCCCTAACTCTTGCTAAGACAAGGAGATTCCAGTGAAAAAAACAACTCTACTAACACTTTCGTTTGTCGCGATGTGTCTGACAGGCACCCTCACGATAGCGGCAGAACCACCGCCCCCACCTGCAATCGTTGAATCGTGGACGTGCAGCTACAAGGCAGGACAGGGTCTCGATGATCTGCTGGGGGCGCGGGACTACCTGCAACGCCAGGCAGACAAGTCCGACGTACAACTGGGACCGTCGTTCCTCTGGTCGCTGGTTAAAGGAGACGTACCCATCGACACCGTTTGGCTGTCCCCCTACGAGAACCTGAGCGCCTGGGCTGCAGCTGAGGACGCCTCAGCAGCCAACGAAGACATGGCAGGAGTCGGCGCACGTTTCGGCGAAGTGTCAGACTGCACAGCGAGACTCGGCACAATTCGCCAGGTGTATGCTCGCGAAGGCGCTGCTGACGATGACGATCAGGCAATGATATCAACGCTGGGATGCAGCCTGCGCCAGGGCGTCAACGATGCAGCTCTGAACGATCTCTATAACCACGTGAACGGGGTCTTCGGTGGACTGGGTGATGCGGCTCCGAACGCGTCTTACGCGATCTCACCCATCACAGGCGGACCGACAACACCTGATCTGGTGCTGTTCAGCGTTTTCAACAACGCCACTGGATACGCTAACTTCATCAACGCGCTTTTCGGCAATCAGGCAAATTCGTCCCTTGGACGACACCTGAACGCCGTGGCTGACTGCAACCCCGCGTTGTGGAGTGGCATGCAGGTTACCGGCCCGACTGACGGCTGAAGCAGTAACGCTAAAAAATAGTAACAATGGGGGTCAGACGCATAGCGTCTGACGTGGCGAGTGTGAAGCGAGCCCTGGTACCGCTACCCTAATCAACGTCGCGCCAGGGATGGCTGGAGCGAACGGGTAACAATGGGGTCTGACCATACGTGTTCGGACCATTGTTACCCTTTTATCCAGCTATCCAGCTATCCAGCCGACTCCAACGCTTCCGTTGTCGAGGCGCGTGAACGTCCGTCGTACAAAAACTCCGGGGCGTCGAGATCCGTCGTGGGGATTTCTTCTTTTTCGCGCCAGTAATCCTGATTGTGCCGCCATTCGGGTTTGGCGCCACGCTGCGGAAGCCGGTCGATACCACGCATGAGATAGCCGGGATTAAAGTTCTCTTCTTCAATCCAGGGCAGTATTTCCATGTCTTCATCTTCAGGACGGAGAGCCACGTCGATACGTTTGGCGCCCACCTCATCCATGTGGTTGAGGAGGTTGCAGACGAAGTCGCCGAGCATGTCGACCCTCAGTGTCCAGCTCGCCCGGAAATATCCGAACACCCAGACGAGGTTAGGCACACCGGTAAACATCATCCCGCGATAGTTGACGGTCTCGTGCCAGTCCACCGGTTTGTCATCTATCGCAAACGGGATCTCCCCCATGACTGACAGGTTGAATCCGGTGGCAGCCACGATGATATCTGCCTCGATTTCCTCACCTGAGGCAGTCCGTACGCCCTTTTCCGTGAACGTGTCGAGGGTGTCGGTTACCACGCTCAGCTTGCCTGCGGCCGCTGCCTGGAAGACATCACCGTCGGGACAAAACGCGAGGCGTTGCTGCCAGGGCCGGTATTTCGGTGTGAAGTGCGGTTCGAATTCGAAGTCTTCGCCCGCATAGTGGCGAATGAGCTCCTTCAGCTCCTCGAAGACGACATCCGGTTCGGTCTGACACCTCTGGGTCATCAGGTCCTGGTCGTACATGATTTGTGTACGAACCACCCGGTGAACAGTCGGTTCGTCAATGCCGATCTCGCGTAAACGGTCAGCGAGCTCATTGCGATTCTCACTGCAGAAGAAATAGGTGGGTGAGCGCTGCAGCATGGTGACGTGCTCTGCCGTCTTCGCAAATTCAGGGATGACCGTCGCAGCCGTCGCGCCCGAACCAATCACGAGCACACGTTTGCCCGAGTAGTCGATTTCCGGATCCCAGACCTGGGCGTGTATGAAGAGACCTTTGTAGTCATCCATGCCAGGCCAGTCCGGCGTGTAAGGGTGTTCGTGGTCGTAGTACCCCTGGCACATCCACAGAAACTGACAGGTAAACGTTTCTTTCTCCCCGTCAGACTCACGGGTTGCTTCTATCGTCCAGAGATTGTCGTCACTCGACCAGCGACAGCCGGTGATCCTGCGTCCATATCGAATATGCTGATCGATACCGTTCTCTTCTATAACCTCCCCCATGTACTTCAGGATTTCACCCGCGCTGGCGATCGGCGCACCTACCCAGGGTTTGAAGCGGTAGCCAAACGTGTACAAATCTGAATCCGAGCGTATGCCGGGATACTTGTGTGTCTCCCACGTACCGCCGAACGTATCTTTCATTTCCAGGATGACATAACTCTTTTCAGGACACTGCTCCTGCAGGTGATAGGCGGACCCAACACCCGAAATACCGGCGCCTACAATCAATACATCAAAATGGGTGCTCTGACCCTGCGCTGACTCCACGCTGAGACTCCCGCTGTTTCTAGTAGTAGTTTTCGAGCCTACACAGATGAAAGCTCATTGGGATACGTAATTCCTGCAATACACATTCGCCTGTTGGCAAACTTTTTCGCCCTGATTACTATCCGGGTAACGTTTATAGGGAGATTCTACATGACATCGCGTCTTGTGACGTTTCTGGCGTCATTCCTGCTGGCATCTGCTGCTGCCGCAGCCCCCGGAGTTGGTGATCTCGCTCCCGATTTCGCCCTGCCCGGTTCAGACGGCCAAACCCACACCCTGACCGACCTGCGAGGCAAACACGTTGTCATCGCATTCTTCCCCAAAGCCTTTACAAGCGGCTGAACCATCGAATGTAAAGCGCTGCGTGACAGTGACAAAGAAATTCGAAACTACAACGTCGCCTACTTCATGGCGAGCGTCGATTCCATTGAAGATAACACCGGGTTCGCTGAGAAAAACGGGGCGACATTTCCCATCCTGGCCGATCCCAGCAAAGAAACTGCACGGGCTTATGGCGTTTTAGGCGGCCATGGGTTTGCCAATCGTTGGACGTACTATATCGGTCCGGACGGGGTGATTCTGAAGGTCGACAAAGACGTTAACCCGGCACAAGCCGGCGCACAGCTGGTTGGAAATCTGCAGGCGCTTGGGGTGCCGGGGAGCTAGTGCGTACTTAGACGTACTTCCCGGGTTTTGGAGCGAAGAGTAGTCTGCCAGACTCCCGTAGAGGAGGATCTGATGGGAGACGTCGACCCGAACTCGATTGGAACCGTACTGTTCGTTTTCCTCACCCTCAGCGTGGTCTTTGAAGTGGCCATGACGCCCATCTTCAACTGGCGTGTTTTTGCTGAACGGTTTGAAGGCAAAGGTGTGAAGACACCTCTCACCGTCGTTGCGGCTTTGCTCGTCTTCTGGAAATACGATCTTGATATCGTTGCAGACCTTCTTGCTGCTCTCGGAAAATCTGGAAGTGCAATAGAAACCTCTTTTGCGGGCCAGGTGTTGACAGCCCTACTGATCGCGGGCGGCAGTGATGGGGTCTTCAGAATATTCACCGTTCTGAAGATCAGGAATCCCGCCGAGCGCGAGGAGAAAGCCCAACAGGCAAGGGAAAGGCAGGCTCAACCCGACAATCCACAAGCAGCCTGAGGGCCTCAGTGTGAGAAGACACGTTCTGTTCCTGGTCCATGGCATGGGTGACTATGTCGAGGACAATGGCGCTATACAGTTAGATTGGGCGAACAGCGCTAAAGCGGTCCTCGAGGATCTTTACAAACAGTACGACATCCTGAAACGAATTCCTTTTGACGATCGCTTCGAAACAGTCGGTATCAACTACGACACGGTATTCAACAACCTGATTAAACGCTGGGCCGAACAAAGTGCGGCCCTGCGCGCGACAGGAGTTCCAATCGAAGGCGTGGTCGGCGACGTCTTTCAGTGGCTGGAGAGCGGGGCCAAACAGGAGGATAACTTCGCCTGGACCCACATTGCGGATGTGGTTTTATACAGGTTTTTCGACCTTGTCAGGCAGCGGGTCAAGACCCAGGTTGCCAAACAAATCACTGCGGTTCTCAAACCCAACAACAAAGGGTCGGTTACCGGCTGGTCGGTCATCTCCCACTCGCTTGGCTGCGCGATCACCCACGATGTGCTGCATGCGATGGATTCCACAACGCCCAACGAAGCCGGGATCTCCATCCTGGATTCCATGGTGCCAAGCGCCAGCGTTGTCGCGATGATTGCCAACGTCAGCAAGGTGTTGGAGTCCGACATGCAGGTCTATGACAGCCAGGTTGTGCCGCCCACCCCTCTAAAACCCAATACAGCCTGCTTCAACTACCTGAGCGCTTCACACAAGCTGGACCCTTTCCTGTTACCGGAAAAGTTCGACCCGAAAGACGAGGCTGAGTGGAAGGAAGCGAAGAAGCAAAAGACATTTATCGATGTCCGCATCGACAACATCCACGAAATCAACGTCCACAGCTTCAAGAATTACCTGGTCAATCCGACGGTCCACATTCCACTGTTTGAGCGCATGGCCGGGAACGGAACAATCAAAACCGCTGAGAAAGATGCAGCGCTGGCAGGCTTCAAGAAAGTGCCTGATACAGACGTCGAGGACATAGCGAAGAAAATACTCAAGGACTCGAAGGTACCTGCCGGGGAATCCTGGCTCAAACGCTTCGGAACGTTTTATGGCCTTCTCAAAGACCTGTAGATCGCTGCTCCTGATAACGGCTGCGGCTTGGACGGCAAACGCCGCAGCTGAAGACCCCTGTCTGTCAGTCTACGAAGCAGACATACGTACTGAAGCGGATCTGGAGCCAGTGAACGTGCTGGGTATCCTCCGAGGTGACCCGTGTGTTCTGGGAACTTCAGACACGACACAGCTGAACGCGCAATATCGGAAACTGATCAGCACAAAAAGCCCGACAGACATAGCCATCGAGCGCGGTTTGTTACTCGAAAAGATGCTGGCAGACCTGGCGGACCTGCCAACGAGTACATGCGACGATTTTTCGGCTGATTGCACAGCCGGGAGACATCTCAAAGCCCTTGAGACCCTGCAGGAACGCGTACAGACGAGCGAGTTCAATCTCGCTGTAGACACACGCGATCAGTGGGCGCTGGATCCCAGCGGCAAAATCAAAATCAGTGATTTTGACGCAGCCCAATTGTTCGAAAGTGAATGTGCGGTCATCGATAGTTCGTCATGCGCTGACGCGGTATCCGTGTATGCCAAATCGGTTCGAACCGCCTCTGCTGCGAACGAAGTCATCACATCCCACGCCCGCCCGGTCATCGGTGTAAATGAGCGATTTCTTTCGAGCCGCGACAAAGAGTGGGAGGCTTATCTGAACGGCGACAGTGTTCAGTTTCCGTGGGAACTCGCGTTCAACAGCTGGCGCTTTTCCAAAACGACCCAGGACAAAGATCAGTTCCCGAGAGCACCTGAGTATCAATGGGTAATACTCCACCCGTCACCTGCTGTCGAGCTGATCGATTCACCCGATGACGACAACGAGACCCACGCGGCGATAGTGGTAGAAGTGTTTGGTTACCAGCGATGGAAGTGGCAAAACGGAGCTCAACACATGCGTTGGGGAGCGTCAGCAGTCGTTTCGCTCGCCAACATCAACGGCATGGATACCATGGGGTACGGTGTAATGCTCCATACCCCGGTTAAAAACACCTCTCTGGGTGTCATCTGGCGTGATAGCGACAACGGCAACGAGGTCGGCCTGGTTTTGAACATCAACCTGGCCAACCTCCTGAACAAGTATGGGAACTCCGATCTGACATCCTTCCTGAATCTGTAGATAGAAGGCACATCATGGCGATTACATTTCCGGATCCGGGGCCTCTCCCCTTCAACGGTACGAAGGAACGCAAGGCCCTGGATAAACACTTTACGGCGCGCAACGTTCCCAAAAGCCGGGACGGCCACCTGCTGGTCGCAAGCTGGAACATCGCCAACCTCGGACCACAGGATCGCCCCTTACGATCCCTGTATGTCATTGCGCACATTCTCAAACGCTTCGACCTCGTAGCTGTTCAGGAACTCAACGACGACTTCGGACACTTTCAGACGATCCTGAAACGCCTTGGTCCCAAGTACAACTTCGTCATGTCCGACAAGGCGGGTAACGATGAACGCCTGGCATTCATCTACCGGGTCGACAAGGTGGAACTGGACAAAGTCTGGGGGGAAGTCGCGCTCACCAAGCGCGAATACCCCAAACGCACGGTTACGGTCCACTATCGCCAGGGAGGTGAGGACAAAACCCAGAAGTTCTCCAATCATCGATTCATCCCGTTTGACCGCAATCCATACATTGGCAGTTTCATCTCGGGGCGGGTCGAGTTCATCATCGCCAACGTGCACCTCTATTACGGTGCCGCGCAGAACTCAACATCAGAGAAAAACAGGCTGAAGTACGCACGGCGCGTTCTCGAAATCCACGCGCTCGCCAGGTGGGCTCATCGTGTATCCACGGGGGAACATGCCTGGGACCGCGATATTCTTCTTATGGGTGACATGAACGTCCCCAATACGACTCACAACGAGGCGACAATCAAAGCCTTGAGGGAGTTCGGCTGGCGTTCGCTCGACTACGAGTCAAACGACAACATCGGCAATCAGCCCGCCGCCCTGTCTCGAATAGGCGGATCCAACATCGGCAACGACAAAACCTACGATCAGATGGCGGTGAGCCCGAGCAGGTTCAGCAACCGTATCACCGGTTCCGGCGTGTTCGATTTCGATAACGTCGTCTTCGCAACCAAGTGGAACCAGATACGCGCAGCAACCACCCACAGCAAAGCCATCAAGGAATTCCGCAAGTACCTGCGGTTTCACCTGTCCGATCACAGGCCGCTTTGGCTGGAACTCAAGACCGACTGACACATCGCGGCTGAAGCCGAGTCGCCTTGTAGGAGCGGCTTCAGCCGCGATGTCTATTTAGCCAGAGGATCGGGTCGGATCTGAAAGTGCACCACTAGTGGCCTGGTTCCCTTACCCCCCTCCATCAGCCAGGGTGTGCGGTCTCCGCTTGGCACCCACAGCCCACGGCCTTTCCAGCCTGCATCCGGGTCGTCGATGCGACCTTCAAACCCCTTTGTGTAGAAACCCATCGGGTAAGGGATCCGCAGAGTGACAAACTCCCCGTCGACAAGCGCATGCACGCCATCGAACAGGTTACCCGTCGCGATAGGAACGTCTTCGCCAAGACCAAGCGCATTGTGCTGGTCCACCCAGGTGTAGTAACTCGATTCAACGCTGAAGCCCGGTTCATCAGCAAATGCCGGACCGGGCAGGTCGTAAAAAGACCAACCCTCGGGACAGTGTTTGCCCGTGGCTTCAGGGCCGTTGAGCGGTCCCTTGCATTTACGTCTATCAAATGCACCCAGATGACCGCTACCGAGTGACGTCCAGACAACGCTGTTTTTATCGATGTCTGCGCCGCGAACGCCGAAACCCGGCAATGGCGGCTCATAAATCTCGGCTAACCCCGTCTCCGGGTCCAGTCGGGTTATCGAACCCGGGAAACGAAACGCGTTGGAGCCCCAGACCGCACGCCCGCGTGGTTCCGGCATAACCGCGTAGAACCCGGCAGCCTGCCGCAGATCTTTCTCAGGATCAGCCGCATCAGGCTCCGTCCATTCATCCAGTTGCCCGTTGCCGTTATAGTCGAGCACCAGGGGAAACCAGCCCTGGGACCCGGCTGAATCGCCACTCTCGAGGAACCGTTCCGTATCCAGCCACCCCACAACATTGCGATCCCCGCTGGTCCAGAGAATATTCCGGTGGTCGTACGCAAATTGCAGGTGGTGGGTGCCGAAACAGGTGTCCACGAACCGGTAGCTCTCATCTTTCGGATCAAATACCGCAAGGTGGCGGCCGGTGCGTTCCGTTGGGTACTGCTCCGCGGACGGATGACCTTTTTTACAGAAATCCGGGTTATCCGGCCCCCGAATACGCGCCGTTAACCAGACCCGCCCCTCGGCATCCAGCATAGGATTGTGGATATTCGCCTGGCTGTCCCAGATACGCTCGTCACCCCAGTACGGCGAAGGTTGAACCACGGGGGCCTCGTGGGTTGTGGGTGTATCCGAATCCCTCACCGGCACAACAACCTCGGTCGCGGTATTCGCCACGGGATCGAGAATGGGCATGGCATCGGTGCTGAGTTCTGGAGCGCCATAGAGCGGCCCATATCCATTCACCGTCGGATCCCGTCGATCCGTCCCGGACAGGTCGTGCATGTAGGCTTTTGATGTCGACCAGTCTCGAACTGTCGCCACCACGTTGCGTTCGTGCCCTGAGGGTCTAACGGGCTTCTGATCTGGAGCTTCACCCGCTGCGATGCGATCACTCCAGTCCGCCAGGTACCTTATAGGTGTCCCGCCTAGGAGTTGGGCTACGATGCGAACCATGTTGTTTCCGGCCTGACCCGAGCCAATACGTCGGGCCCAGGCATCAGTTGATGACTCTGCATCGTCGTACATGGCAGGAATTGTGCGCGTCGAGAGCTGACCCATCTGATGACAGCCGACACATCCCATGTTCTTCATCCACATGAGGTACATGTTCCGGCCACCGGGCACCTGGGATAACTCAGCAGCGTCAGGCAGTCCGATCATCGCGTACCAGTATGCGGCGGGATAGACTCGCGCTGCACTCTCAGCGTCCGGCGCCACCTCAACCTGAAGCGTGACCTCGGTGCCCCTGTCGACCGATTGCGCTTCCGAGTCAAGAAGTCCGTAGCCGCGAACCCAGATCCGATAGTCCGCCGCTGGCAGGTCGGGTACCAGGAACTGCCCTTTGTCGTTGGTGACGACAATACGTGCAAACCGCGTATCGAAATCGTCGGTCTCAGCGATGACCCAGACCCCCGCTTCGGCACCCTGGGCGCTCGTGACCACTCCCGCTATATCGTCCTGGTCGCGGTCGATTGACGCCTGTGCGGACACCCAGCCAGCCAACATCCATACAGCAAAGAGCCATCGAATCGTCATCGCACTCTCCTTTCCCACCAGGAACACACAGCATAGGTTGATTGGCGGGGCCGTTGTCAAATGTATCCACCTCACGCATATTGGAATGTCACTTAAGGGGGATCCATGTCAGACACCACACAAGACCGACGAACATTCATGAAAACCGCAGCACTTGGGGTCGCTGCCGTCGGAGGGCTTGGTTTTATCCGCCCCGAACTCGCTGCTGCAGACACGTCAGAGTGGATCACCGTCACGGCAACCCTGACGCTTGATCCTAACAAAGCGAACGAAGCGATCGCTGGTCTTCAACAGCTTGTCGCGGATGTCGAAGCCAACGAGCCGGGGGTGCTCGCTTACATCTGTAACCGCGGGGTCCAGGATCGCAACGAGATCATGTTCTTCGAGATATATGCGAACCAGGCCGCCGCAGACGCCCACGGACAAGCGCCTCACATGGCGAAGTTTGGCGAAGCCGCCGGTGCCGGAGGGTTCTTTACAGCGCCACTCAAGATTGTGCCGTATGAGCATCTCGCTGGATATCATCGGTAGGACCGAGACCATTCAAGGAGGAAGACATGCCTGTTCAGAAGGTCTTTCAGGAGTTCGATGCCACCTACGACGTTAACGGATACAACAAAAAGGATGCCCTGGCTTTCGCGATCGCCAGCCACCTGTCGTACAAAAACGCGGCAACAACCGCCGAAGTTCTGAACCTGTGGGGGTTTAACAACAACCAGTTTTTCGAAGCCAAACGAGGTGGCGACGTCAATACGCAGGGATACATCGGTGCCAACCAGAACCGCATGATCGTTTCCTTTCGCGGCAGCGAACCCATCATCGAGGACTGGTTGAGCAACATACAGTTCATGACAGACCCCGGTCCGTTCGGTAACACGAAAGTACATGAGGGATTTCAGGACGCGCTATTCCCTGTGATCATGCAACTCACCTACGCCCTCAAGCAGTACGAACGCGCAAATCAGAAGATCTGGGTCACGGGGCACAGTCTCGGTGGCGCACTGGCATCTCTTTTCGCCGCGATGCTCCTCGAACGAGGCCTCCCCCTCGCGGGGGTTTACACATATGCCGCCCCCCGTGTGGGTGACAAGAAGTACGAAAAGGCGATGAACACCCTGACAGAGGATCTGACGATACAGAGTTGGCGCGTCGTTAATGAAGGCGATATTGTTCCCCATCTGCCACCCGAGCCATGGTTCAGTCACGCAGGATCACGCAAACTCCTGAAAAAAGACGGCACCGTCTCGGAAGATGCAGGCCTCTGGGCCAAATTCAAACATGAGATAGGGGACTGGTTTTCGAGAATCCGACGACGCATAAAGATCGCGAGCGTTCACCGCCTGAACACCCCCGAAGGCTACATACCCGCCCTGCAAAACCAACTGAATAATCCCTGACAAGGAGACAAATGTGAGCACACCCATCAAATACGTCGATGAACTCAATGCCCACTATGGCTCAATGGGTCACCCGCCTTATAAGTGGACCATCAACACCGAAGCACCTTTTACCCCACTCACCAAACCATTGAGCGAGTGCACGGTCACCATGTTGACCTCCGGCGGAATTTCCCAGTGTACGGCACCCGCGTGGGACCCCATGTCGAGGAACGATCATCGTCTCGATGCGATCCCGAACGATGCGGACAGTGCTGACTTTCAGATCCACGATGCATACTACGACCACCGCGACGCCGATGAGGATCTGAACTGTCAGTTTCCCATCGACCGGTTGAGAGAACTCGTCGAAGCCGGGGAACTGGGCGCGCTCGCGCCCCGCTTCTGGAGCGGGTTTATGGGCCGCATATACAACCGCACCAAAGTCATCGAAGAATCAGCACCCGCTTATGCAGCGGAACTCAAAAAAGACGAGGTGGACCTCCTGATCGCGGTGCCTGCCTGACCCCTCGACCACCAGACCGTGGGTCTGGTCTGCCGGGTTGTCGAAGAAACAGGAATACCAACCGTCTGCATTGCCACCGGTCGTGATCTCATCCACCAGGTACTACCGCCGCGCACACTTTTCGTGAATCACCCGATGGGGAATGCGTTCGGCAGACCCGGGGATACAGACATGCAGGCTGGAATTCTCAAGTTAGCCCTCGACCTCGTCGTCGATGCCCGTGAAGGTGGTGTGTTGATCGACGCACCTTTTGAGTGGGACAAACCGTTCAGGTTTGCGCCACAGGCTATGTAGCTAACATCTGGCAGATGTCCTAGTCCTCCCGAACGACATTCCAGCTGGATTCAAGTGTCTGCCTGATCTTTCGCCGGGTGTATCTCATAAGCGCAAACGCAGCGGCGGCACCCAGTAGAAACGCAAGGCACCAGACAGGGTACGTTTGCAGTACCCCTCCGAGGTTATTGACGAGCCCTTCGGGTAGCGCACCCGAAACCATATCCAGCATCATTTTCAGAGCTTTCTCGACCGCAGATCCAAAAGGTGTCCCTGGGTCACCCATGGTTTTGATGTCGTAGTACAGACCCACTGTGAGGCTGATGACCACCAGCGATATCACAACAGACTCCCATCGCCGGTAACGGGGATAAGGGTCACCCTCGTCCGGTTTGAGATCCGGGTCGTTCGCAAAACAAGCCTGCTTGTTTTTCCATTGCCGCCAGCCTATGCGCCCGGCAATCACAATCATGAGCCCGGGAATCACATACCATTCCTGTGCAAAGAAGATCTGATCGGGCCACATACGGGACCACAGAAGCCAGACCGCAGACCCGGTCAAGGCAAAACCGAACAGATATACAAACCAACGACGGCTCGTGACCTTTTGAGCAGCCGCTTCAGTGACGTAGAGACCAACAAACAACGCGGTCAGGCTCGTCAGGAGTGCAAACCCGTTTTCGACAATCTCGTCGAGCACTAGCATCACCAGCATCAACGTCATGAAAACAAGAGAGAGATGAGCGCTTTCCCGCGATCGTATCAATCCCGTCAGTGACCCGGCGGCTTCTGCCCGCTTCTTCTGATTGTCCTTTACGTTTGCACGATCACAGACACCGGAACTGTTTGGCACCGCAATCATCTGGAGATCAGTTGGCAGACCAACCGGGTCGTATTGGCGCCCTTTCTGCTCAATACGCCGAAACGCGGAGCTGTGGACCTTTACTTCATCAACACCGCTATCGAGGCAGAACTGGCCTATGTTCCGGACTTTCGGCCGATAGTACGCAGCCACTCCCGAGCGTGAGTCGTAGAGTTTGTCGAAAACATCAGCCTGGCGGTTCATGTCGCTTGCAAATCCAGCTTCCAGCCAGAGTGTCTGACCCGACTCATTACCACAGGCTCCCAGCTCGTCGAGCATCCAATCCAGGGCCTCGTAGGACATCCCCTGTTTCGGGTAGCCCCCGCCAACGTTGGAGTGCACACCTGCGAACCAGACCTGTTTGATACGGGGCAAGCGGCCTTCTACGTTGTTCTCCTCGCTTTCATCCCAGACAAGCGGGTGAAAGCTCTTACGCTCATCATCCAAAGCCAATGCCTGTCGTGCGTAGGTAACCTTGTCATTGAGTTTCAGATCCGAGAAGTAGAACTTGAACAGCCGCTGGATCAGCCAGTCGAACCCAAATCCAAACGGAGCACCCACCGCGGAAACGGTATCCCAAACACCGACAAAGTGAATATCGTCTATCGACTGGAGGTTAATGTCAGTTTGAAGTGCAGTGCCTTCTCGAGCTGCTGTGTGATACGCCTTAACCAGTTCCTTGATAGCCTGATCCAGGTCTTTATCGTTCGGACAGTCTGCGCTCGAGATCACCCCGCACTTTGCAATGAATGCTGCAAATGCCCTGACCGTATACGCACCTCGACTGAACCCGAAAAGATAGATCTTGTTTTGGACCGCTGGATCAGGATCGTAGGCCCGCACGAGAAATCTGTACATCTGGCGGACATTCCGGCTGAAACCGAGACCAGCCGCGCCTGACAGGGCTTTTAAGTATTTGAAGTCCTGAGCCCCAACTCCGTCGTCGTAATAGGCTACCTGTTCAGGCTCCTCCATCCGCAGGTCAATCGCGTTGTAGGTTCGCCAGACGTTGGTTTCGTTTCCCTTCCCGCCGCTGTTACCCGTGCCGTCGGAACAAAGCACGATGTTTTTGACCGCGTTGCTCATATACACCTCCCCTGTGTCTCAGATTCTCTTCTAATCATCCCCCATTGACGGCCGTAGTCTCTGCACACCTGTCATCAACGAACTGATCACCGGTATGGCGCCCAGACCGGCGGCAAGTATTGCTGCAAGGGGCGCCAGCGCTTCGGGCGTGGAACTGACAAAGAATGCAACGGCGAGCACCACCAGCAGCATGAACGGCGGCCAGATCGACTTCCATATGTTCCCGCTGCCCTGCTGGCACCAATGCAGCAGGGAATCGTGATCAAGTTGTGTGACGATAAACTGTCCAAACGCCGCGCTGCGCAGGCGCAGGATTCCATCCGTTGCGATCAGCCCCCGGTTTGCCAGGCTCGTGAGCGGCGCTGTCTGTGTTGGATTCCCCAACCCGCCGCGGGCCATCGCGAGGAGCTGCAACCGCTCCTCCCGGCTGGACGTGGACCAGAGCGCGTGGAAGTGGCTGGCGGCCCCCGCTCCAAACCGTTGCCGAGCTACCTGGTTGAGGTTGGCGCCCGAGTTCTTTTCATCATGCAGTCGACGCACCACCGATGCTGCAAACTTCAGCAACTCAGGATTGGCTTTGGCTTCCCTGAGCATCGCCTCGCGCGCGCTTCGAACACCGGGCGTCATGTCAGCCTCGTTGAGACCCTTCAACTCCCTGTTGAAGCGCGTTTCCACATCCTCTCTCTGATCAACCAGCCTGCGCACATCAAATGGTCCCAGCACCTCCCCCCAGCGCACCGTGCGGGCAAACTCGTGCGTGACGTTGGCGAGATCACCCGATACCTGGTCTGACAGGTTTGCAAGCCAGTTGGAGGGCATCACACGAGACCAGATGAGCACACCCGAACGGCTGCGCACACGTTTTTCGAGTTCCGCCAGAAGCGCATCACCCGCTTCGTTGTCGACGACAAAACGTTCCAGACCAGCAACTACATAGAGCACACGATCCTCATCGACCTCTTCAGCGTTGTCGTTCTGCTCACCTCCCCGATCTTTTGGTGGCGGTACGTAGCGCAGCCCGTCGCGCTTGAGTTCCACCCAATCGACCTTCTCGCCGTTCCAGACAGCCCTGCGCACGACCCATTTGTTTCTGTCCATCATCGAGGCGAGGAACGGTTGCCAGACCCGTTCGGAACGATGCACAACACACGCCCGGATCACCCCCGGCGGATTCCAGCTGTCGGGGGGATCGTCCAGCCTGGCGGGTGGCAGGAGGCCAATCTGTAAACGCATCCCCAGCACCTTATCGGCAATCGACGACACAATGGTCCAGAGGAGCACGACGCCGAGTGTCAGAGCAAACAAGAGCCCCGGCATATCACTGGCGCGCAGACCTGCGCTTGTCACCTGTTTTTGATCGCCCAGCAGCACATCTATCAATTCCGGAAGTGAATCCATGTCGCTTTCGACCGTATTACGAACGCTGCGCGCAGCCAGGTCACTGCCCGTTTCGGAAAAGGTGCTGATCATGCGCAGCGATTCACTGCTCCAGGTTGGTGCATCACGCTGATCGATCTGCATTGAAAGATTCAAACTCCGGGCGTTCGGTCGTCCGTCCGCACCATCGTCACAGACAGACTCCAGCTTCGCGGAACCGATATCACGGAGCATCCAGCCATGGCCCGCAAGCCCTCGCGCAGCTTTATCGAATACCGAGTCTTCCTTGTAGCGACGAGCAAACGCGGTCTGTTGATCACACCTCGCCTCAACCTCATTGCGCACGGTGTCTCTCAGATAATCGGCTACGCCCGCCCCAAGCTCCGACCGAAAGTGCACGTACCAGCCCGCTGTGGGGAGGATACCGATGGTCACGAGCACCATGAGGAAGACCACAACCACCGGGTGACGCTCACTGGAGGCGCGGTCATCGGTTGCCACTTCCGGGTTTTCCGAGCGCCTCTTATGGTGCCGGCGCACGAGTAGAACTGTCGCAATCAACGCAGCCAACATGGTTGTCAGACCGGCCGCCCCTGCCCAATCCGGGGAGACCAGTCCGCATAAAAGAATCACAACCACTGCTATCCCGGCTAACACAAGAAGAGCGTTCTTGAGATCCAAGATGAGTTTGGGTGAAAGAAGAATCTCCCGCCAACGCCACGTCCTCGTCGTCGAGCGCCTGTAAACAAAGGTAACAGCGACAAGAACCAGCACGATCGGAAACAAGGTGCCAAACATATAGCCAGCGGACATCGATACCGTGAGTATCGCCAGCGTATCTGCCAACTCGTGATCCCTGTACGTAATGAGCGTCCACGGTATCCCTTCGGCTAGCGGTTGGACGAATGCACGTACCGACACACCGTGATAGTTGAGGTCGACAAATCCTTCCGTTGCTGAGTCCATCAGCGCAAGCAGGCTGCCGTCGACATCTGTCTCTCGAACGAAATTGGTCGCCAGAACCCGGCTGCTGACGGAGTGAAAGAGTGTACGCCCGGTATCGTTGCTGACTACTGCAAAGCGTGTGTGCGGCAGCAACAGGTTCATCTCCAGCGAATGCACCCGCCCAATTGTCGCCGCAGACGGTAAATCCAGCGTCGGGTCATCGCAGGCAGCCGACCTGTCTTGCGTGGGCAGGTGGTCGCAGAGATCATCAGGCCGGGCTGAAATGACCGTCTCTGTCGTGCCATCCAGAATCGAGGTCACACGGTCCATGAAGACGCCTGGTATATCCAACCCTGTCTGCCAGAGCTGGTTGTCGCGCGGACGGGTGAAGTACTTTCGAAACTCGAGAGCGAGCGGACGCGTATCAAACGTGCGATGTGACATGCACTGCCACATCAGGCCGTTTTTATCCATTACAAATGCCAGGTCGTACCCCGGGTAGCGTCCCTGGGACACGCGGCTGACCTCGTTGAATTCGTCCCCCGCCCCCACGTCCGGTCGACAGAAGTAGTTCCGCCGGATTTCCTTGTTAAGCGGGTCGTCCTCTATGTCCGTCTCCGGGTTTGATTCGATTTCGGCATCCATAATCCTCATTTTGCGGGATGCGGACTCACCCGCTTCGACCATTCTGCTCGTCAGCAGCGCAAGCCTTCCGACCGTATTTTCAAGTTCCGCGGAAAACGCACTCGAAATACGTTTACCCGACTCTTCCAGCGCACGGTCGAGACTCACGTCATCAGCCGTGCTTGTGCCCAGATGCAGAACAAACAGAGTGAGCAGAACGCTTGCAGTCAGTCCCGTCGCGATGAACACGAGGACGTGCCTGAACATCAGCACCAGCCGGTCTCCACCGGTCCATAGCCACAACAAAGGCAGGCACGAGAACACGACACCTATGGCAAGAAGCGCGTTGGCCACCATGGATAAACGCAACTTAACCGACTCGCTGGTTAATGTGTCGCTGTTGACAATCCCTATCATGAAGAGAACAGCGGGAGCCTCACCCCGAATCGGCTGAGCGTCGTCCGGTTCTGCCTCATCAGACCCGGATTTGGGTTCGTCCCGCATCGGTTCGAGGCCGGTGACCTCAAACGGGTGAACAAACGCCTTGAAGTTGATCCCACCTACGGAAAAGTCTTCAACCCGTGAGTGGATACCAAACCGATTGAGCTCCATCTCCTGGGCATCCCCGCCATCGATGCCGAGCGCAGACAGATTTCTGCCCAGCGAAGACTGCTCACGCCGTGTCTTCGGATCCACCAGCTCACGCATGTCGACATGGTTGACGAAATCAAGCCGCGCCCGGCGTGCGTTAGGCGCGCCCACAATCGCCTGGTACCGGAAGCTGTCTCCCTCAACGTCGTACAGCACACGCCCGGACTTGTCGGCAATGACATACTGATCGAACAGTGGCGCCACATTCACCGCGACGCTACCCACAAGGGCTTCGAGGCTCGCCCGAACCCCAACACCGTAGTCATCCAGAACGGCAACAATCTGCTCACTCCCCGGCGGTAACGCACGTGCAAGGTTCGGAGAACGGGTGGAAAACGGCCGGCAGTCCTGCGCCTCAACCGCAACACCGTCGGGTCCGGTTACCAGCCGCCGTCGGATGTGTTCCTCGCTCCCCGGACGGATGGGACCGGTCGTTTCACAATCATCTGCAAACAAAGCGAGCTGATTACCCAGGGACCTTGGGATCAGCTCCGCGCAGGACTTTACGTAATCACGCTCTGGGACACCTGACGTCGACGCATCCTCACTGACCCTCAGGGCAAGCGGTCTAAGACCAAACTCCGTGGATGACGCGATCGCACGAAAGTCCCGCATGTACTCGTCTGATATGTTTTTTATACTCGCTAGCGTTCGGTGCGACTTTTCCCTCGAACAATCACCTACCAGCAGGCTTTCGAGTTCATCGAGCCTGACCTGCCGGTTACGGCTGACATCTGTGAGGCGAGAGACGAAGTCATCACTCAGACGCTTTGAAAGTCCCTCCCGACTATCAACATCCACAGTAAGAGCCTGAATCCGCCGATTGAGCGAATTCCGCTCTTTGACTAACGTGTCAGCCTCGGCATTCAACCTCTTCTTGTCATTTTCATCGAGGTCCATGCCACCAGCAAAACTCGCGAGAATCTTCTGCAAGTCGTCCGGCTGGACACCTACGGGCACGTTACCCGCCACCTTGTGCATGTTCGTGATGAGCGTGGTTAAGCGCTGGGATGCAGCGTCCAGCGCACGAAAATTACGAACTTCAGTCTGCTGCTCTCGTGTGTCGACGTAAATCGAAAAGTAGACGCCCAGAGGGACGGCAACAAGCACCAGGTAGAAGAGCACCGTCCGCAAGGCACTGCCAAACCGCTGGCCAGCCCCATCGGTGTGCTTAGAAGCGTCCTTCTTGTCCGTGTCAGCGCTCACCGCTACCTGGCTGCTAACGGATGAATGAAGGCTCTAGATCGTGAGATAGGTCGATGCGAGTCTCCCCATAACCCGCAGATTTCCAGTGTTCCATCTACCTGCTCCCTTCCCTGTATCAGCAATGTAGACTCGCCAACCAGTGTTGGCAAGATGAGCCGTTACGCCAGAAATACGCCTCTCCCACGCTCAGTTGTTCTTCTCCAGATGCAGAAGCACCGCTGCAGTCACCTCGCGCGGATGGGTTTCCATCAGCCAATGCCCGGTATCGAGCTCGAGTTCCGTCAGATTGCCATCGAAGTACCGACGTTGATTCTTGAGCGAAAGCTCGCCGACAACAGCATCGTGTTTACCCCAGATGAACGCGGTTGGGATATCCACATCGAGATTGTCCGATCCGGCAGTCAAACCGGATGCCCGGTACCAGTTGAGCGCCGCTGTCAGCGCCCCCGGTTCAGAAAAGATCGACATGTATTCTGCCAGTGCCTCTTCGCTGTGCTCCGCGTACACCATGTTCCGCATCGCCCTGAAACCGTTGAAGCTGAACACCATCTCCGGCACAAACGGCATTCGGAAAAACCCAACATAAGCACTTCGCTCCTGCTGGTCAGGATCTTCAGCGATCGCCGCGGCATACGCACCCATATGCGGGATAGAGAGTGACGTCCAGGTTCTGATCCGCGAGGCGTTTTCAAACACCATGAGCCACCCGACCGCGGCACCCCAGTCGTGACCAATCAGATGGAAATCGTCAAAACCCACAGCATCCGCCACCGCGTAGACGTCAGCGCCGAGCTTATCGGTGGTGTACGCATCGATCCCTTCTGGCCTCGCACCAGGACTGTACCCGCGCTGGTCGAATGCAATCACGCGAAATCCAGCCCTGGCAAGGACAGGCATCATCGCCTCGTACATAACTGACGATTCGGGAAACCCGTGTAAGAGCATGACGTTGCCACGAGTACCCGACAGGCCAGCTACGCGCGCACGAAACGTCAGAGACCCGGTTTCGATCAAACAGAGCGTCACGTCGTTTGAAGGGTTCTGGAGCGAACACACCTCAAGGCTCGCAGTTGCCTCCGTGTGAGCGTAGTCGCGATCCAGGGAGAAGTAGGAACCAAGCCAGGCGATTAGGGGCACCCCGATGACGAGCACCAACACCACTGCCACGACAATCTTCAACAAGCGTTTCAACATACTTAGGCGCCGTGTGACCAATGCGTTACATTAACGGGATATCACCACCGAACGGAAGAGCGATGCTCGCAAGGATTTGGGTATTCAGTTTTGGTTTCTGTTTGTCCGCACTGACATCGTACGCGGACACCTCGGAACGAGTGGATGCGCTATTCGCCAAGATCGACAACAGCCGACCCGGTGTTGCGGTCGCGGTTGTCCAGAACACCGAGGTTGTCTATCTCAAATCGTTTGGGCTTGCGAACCTCGAACACAACATCCCCATCACGTCTCAGACCGTCTTCGACATCGCTTCCATCTCGAAACAGTTCGGGGGCCTCGCCACCATTCTCCTCGAGGCGGACGGCAAACTCAGCTTCGATGATGAGGTCACGAAGTACGTCCCGGAACTCGAGGTTGGACGCGGCATCACCCTGCAGCACCTCCTGAACCACACAGGGGGTTTAAGGGACTGGCCCCAGACGCTCAAGATCGCAGGCGTTGAGATGGACGATACAATCTCGTTCGAGAAGATCCTGCGCATGCTGGAATTCCAGACCACCCTCAATTTCGAGCCTGGCAGCGCGTACGCCTACTCCAACACGGGTTACAACCTGCTCGCTGAAGCCCTGCAGAGGATTACAGGGAAAACCTTTCGCGAACTCACAGATGAAGCCATTTTCCAACCGCTCGGCATGCACTCGACCCTCTTTCTCGACAACACCCGAGAAGTGATCCCCAACCTCGCAAGCTCTTACGCACAGGACGAAGACGGCAACTGGGTCCGGGTGTTCGATCAGCTCACCGCCCTGGCATCGAGCTCCCTGCATACCAACATCGAAGATTTCACCCGCTGGATGATCAACTTCGAATCAAAGGCGGTGGGTGGCACAACTGCATTCGATAAACTCACAACCCGCGGTGTGCTGAACGACGGGACCGAGATTCCGTACGCGCGGGGCATCGTGAACGGTGTGTATCGTGGATTACCGATCATGACCCACGGAGGCAGCTGGGCGGGGTTCCGGACAATCTTCTTTCGTTTCCCGGAGCAGCAGTTTTCGATAGCGGTGTTTGCAAACTTTGCGGGAGCGGAGCCCGGTCGGCTGGCGCAGAAGATTGCGGACATTTACCTGGAGGACCAGCTGGCTCCGCCAACCGAACCGGTAGAGAAACCGTCAGAGGAAACAGAGTTATACGCACCGGAAGATCTGAGTGTTTACGAAGGTGAGTACTATTCAACGGAGTTGGACACCACCTACACTCTCAACGTCACAGATGATGGACTCGAAGCCCGGCATGTCCGCAACGAACCCGTGCGCCTAACCCCGACTGCGGAAGACGCGTTCAAAGGGGACGCCTGGTGGATGCCTGAGATCCACTTTTTGCGTGATGAAGGAGGTGCAATTGAAGCACTCGAGCTCAACGCAGTGAGGGTGAAACGTCTCCGATTTGAGAAACGCGGTCCTCTTCTGACCCCTTAGCTTAAGGAAATTCATATGGAGTTCGATTGGGTTGCCGTTGCATTCGACGATGTCGTCTGGATAGCGCTTGCGTTCATACTGGGTCTCATCGCCAAACAGTTCAACCTCCCACCCCTCGTTGGCTTTCTAATCACCGGTTTTGTACTGAACGCTTACGGTGTCACCAACGATGTGCTCCTGGAGAAGCTCGCCGACCTCGGTATCACCCTGCTCCTCTTTACCGTTGGATTGAAACTCAACCCCAGAACGTTTGCCCGACCCCAGGTGTGGGCCGTCTCCAGCATCCACATGATCGCAACGGTTTTGCTGTGCGGCTTTGCCGTCTACGGCCTCGCGATGATCGGCGCCACTTTCATTCCGGAACTGAATCTCACTCAGGCTATCCTCATTACGTTTGCTTTGAGCTTTTCCAGCACGGTTTTTGTCGTCAAGGTTCTCGAAGAAAAAGGAGAAATCACTTCCCTGCACGGACGTATCGCCGTCGGCATCCTTGTGATGCAGGACATCGCCGCGGTGATTTTTCTTGCAGCTTCCGACGGAAAACTCCCCTCCTGGTGGGCACTCTCGCTGCTACTCCTGATTCCCCTGCGACCGCTCCTGCATCAGCTCATCCAACGTGCTGGCCACGGTGAACTTCTGGTCCTCTTGAGCCTCCTGCTCGCAATTGGCGGTGCTCAGGTGTTCGAACTCGTTGACGTCAAAGGTGACCTCGGGGCGCTCATCATCGGCGCCATCATTGCCAGTCACCCCAAAGCCGATGAAATTTCCAAGACCATGCTTGGGTTCAAGGACCTTTTCCTACTCGGATTCTTCCTGTCCATCGGCATAGCCGGCACGCTTTCCTGGGATATGGTCACGCTTGGATTGATTCTCACCCCTCTCGTCTTCCTGAAGTTTGGCCTCTTCTTCGGGCTACTCGCCGCATTCAAGCTGCGAGCACGCACCGCATTTCTAGGATCGTTATCCCTCACCAATTTCAGTGAGTTTGGACTCATCGTCGCGGCCGTCGGCGCAAACCTCGGTTGGATCAGCGGAGACTGGGTGATCGCCCTATCGCTGGCGCTTTCGTTTTCGTTTGTGCTAGCCGCCGTCCTTAATGCAGGAGCACATCAGATCTACAACCGCTTCAGCGACCACCTGCGAGGATTTCAAACAGAAGCCCGCATCGACGACGATGGAGTTGTCGACATCAGCGACAAGACAACCGTTGTTCTCGGTATGGGCGCACTCGGGTCAGGAGCCTACGACGCACTTTTGGCGAGGGGTACTACCAGTCTGGTCGGCGTCGATATCGACCCGGTGGTCGTGCGCGAGCAACGTGACGCTGGCAGAGAAGTCATTCTGGGTGATCCAGCTGATGCAGATTTCTGGGACCGGGTACACGCGTCACAGGCACTAGAACTTGTGGTGATCGCGATGCCGAATGTGGAGATTAACGCAGAGGTGATAGAGCAGCTTGAGGCGTTACCGATAGATCCGAGGGTTACGGCGACCGCGAAGTATCCCGAGGAGGAAGAGTTATTGAAAGAAGCGGGGGCGGATCTGGTTTTTAACGTGTATGCGGAAGCGGGAGCTGGGTATGTGGGGAGTATTTACCAGAAGTAACTATCGCTGGACTTAGGTGTCCACCACCCACCGTCTCTATATCCTTGCAACCAGGACCCTGATACTCATTCTGTATCCATACACGGCAGGTAAATACCGGAGGGAGGTATGAACAACAGACTGTAGCTGTCTCTAGACGTGAGCTGTCGACACTTAGTACGCTGACGTCCAGGGGGAAGAGACATGTCGAAAAAAAACTGCAAGGGGGTGCGGCCCCTCGTTCCTGGATCGACGTTGAGAAGAGCCTGGTTGATCGACGAATATTTCAACCCTGAAATCTTTTCCGAAGAGCTGCGATGAGTATTTGCCCGGGCGTGGCATTTCAGCTGTCACGTGTCTCAGCTCCCCGAACAAGGCCACTTCTTCGTGAGTTACATCGGCAAAGACCAAGTCATCGCGGTTCCCGACCGGAATGACCAGGCCAAGAAAACGAAGGATAGTGATGTGAGATTTCTAGAGAACAGGAAGGCTGAAAAACCCAAGAGTGTTGCCTAGATAGTGTGCCGATCTAACCTCAAGCTAGGTATTCAACCTCGGTGTTCAAGAGCAACAATCGCAGGTTAGTTTTGGTTGTAAATTTCGCGAGGGGGCGCAATAGAGCAATATGCGATCGTATCGGCTTGATTTAAACCGGAGATAGCGTCTTCCACGTCATCGCCAGTGTATTCAACGACGAATACGTCGGACTTACCGAGTTGCTCATGTATAGGGGAGACAGACCGGATATCACTTTGATGTCGCCCCAAAAAGCGCTCCAGCCACGAAGTTACGTTCATGGTGGTGTCGGCCTGTTCAAAACGAATCGTCAAATAGGACATAATGGACCTGCACTCACACGAGGTGAGTCCTTAAACCGCGCGTAGCATAGCATAGACATCGAGCACACCCACTCCGCTATTTGACGAAATTGCAGGATGATTTTGCGAATTTGTCCTCACTATTTGAGAAATTTGGGATGGAGTTAACGTTTGGTCCTTTGATATTAGTAGGGCAACTGCACCCGACACGAGCGGGGTAGCCATTGAAGTCCCAGTTAGATCCCCAAAACTTCCAAGAGTTATTGGAATGGTTGAGTGTAGCTTTTCTCCGGGGGAGAGGACATCGAGAGTGGGACCGTAGCAGCTGAAAGCCGAGTTTTGTCCGTACCGATCGCATGACCCTACACCAATGACTTCCTGAATCGTCGCAGGGTAGCTCACCTGATTCCCACCAGTATTTCCGGTCGCCGCAACAACTGATGTTCCCGCGCCGATGATTCTTCTTAACATGTAGCTTTCGTGCATATCCTCTACTGGTCCGGTTCCGTTGCTGAGATTCAAAATGTTGAAGTCGCCTGCCAATACATGAGCAAGTGCGTTGTAGTAAGGCGTAGGATTGGTCATCTTTGTTCGAGAAAAGGCTTTGAGCATGGAAATATTTGCGTTGGAAACACCTCCGAAGAACTCGTTCTGCGTAAACAAACCGCTAATTAGTCCAACAACATGCGAACCATGACCAGGCTGGTCATTTAGGCCTGTGTTGGTGAAATCGACATATTGTGCGATACGAAGCGCGGGATGTGCGGCGTCGACGCCAGTGTCGATCACCGCAACTCGACATCCTGCCGCATCTGGGATCTCGTTGCTGGCGGAAGCGGTGGTCCAATTGATAAGGTCATATGCCCAATGAGATTCCTCAGTACCACGGCCTGTGTGCCAGTGAACGTTTCTTTCAGGTGGCTCGAAAATCAACGCCCCGGGGTCGATATCTCGAATTCGCGGTGCCAGAGCATCCACGTCTTCGTTAATACTTACTACAAAAAGTTTAGGTAATCCGTCGCCCGTACGTTTGCGCACTTTTTCGGACTGCTCTTCTGTATAGACGTCCTCGTGCTGATACTGGGTGAGAGCATCTTCTATCCTTGCAAAGATCTCGCGTTGCTGAGGCTTTTCTTGCAAGCTACTTGTCGCGATTGTCAGGAATCCCGTCGAGTTCATGACTACTTCGGCTCGACGAAAAGAGGAGTGAGCGCGGTATACATTGGAAGAAGTAAGGCTCCATACGTAGCCGTCCAACTGTCAGCAAAAGTGAATTCGAAAGGGCCACCTAGAGTGATAATCCAGACCACAAATGCCCCTGTAGAGAAGACAAGTTGGCGTCGGTTAACTACGCTTTGTAGCTTTGAAAGATAAACTGGGCACAATGCCAGGCAGAATACGAAGAGACCCCAATAAACGATTGTTGAAAGATCTGTTCGGCTCGATAGGTATATCGCCTCTAAAGTTAGGTACAAAGCGACAATCTCCGCAGGAATCAACTGAAAGAGCTTTTGTTGGTAGGTTTCCTGCGATCCTTCGGTCGTGGTTTGATCTCCCAGCGCATTGAAGACTTGCCTTGTTGGAGATCCAATGTTCCTGTCCATAGTTACCTTCCCTGTAGCTGACGCTTGTGTATACCGGAAGAGCTGAATCTAGCATAGGAGAAATTTTGCCGCATTCTTCGTTGGGTTAGTGTGCAAAAATGTCCAACTCTCACTTCAGATCTTGATTGCAAAGGTAGATGTTGCTGCAAAACCTGACGTAGGACCTCGAACATGCAGCAGTCGCTTCTCTTCGCACCGCAACAAAGTTTGCGGATGCACTCTTTCATCGACTGGTTATTGGACCTAGCTCCTAATCAATGGCAACTATCGTATGAGCCGATTGTCGCTGAGATTGATTCCGTACACTTTGATGCTGCAAGCCTTAGGGTACTTCTCCAGTACACAAGAAGCTGCCGGCCTGACCAGTCAATTGAATCGACTCCTCAGCGGTGTTTGGCGAAGAAGTTAGATGGCATTGTTCGCAGTTTGGTCTCCGAAGAGCACCTCGGGGGGACATTTATCGAATTTGAAAAAGGACTAAAGGGCGGGTCTCTAAAAAAGTTGGAAACAGAGATCCGAGCAGGAGTGTCTTCCCATGTTGGGGCGGCGGCGGACTCACACGCTAACGTTTTTGCGTTCCAGAAGTGTCAACTAGGTAGTTTGTTCGCTACGTCGATGGGACAGACTGGGGAGTTGGCAAGGGCGAACGGTGTTTCTATAGAACACCTAGCTGCACGACGAACAACCGCACTCTTTGAGAATCACTTGGATCTCTACGATCGAATCCCTGTGAACGTCAATCCACAGCGTGAACGTGATCTGGTGACTTTGGATAGAAACCTTTTGAATCGAGTCTTGTTCGAAACCTGCCTCTTTTCAGAAGTTTCTGACTTAAAGCAATCTTCCCGTGTGGCGACAGAACTAGTCGGTGTCGGGTTTTGCGATCTAATCAATAATGCGTGTGCTACATCACCCTCCGTGGTCGATCCCTTGACTAGGATGTTTCCGAACGAGTTTGCATCTGCCCGAGGAGAGTTCGTATGACCTCCGCACGAAAATTCAAGAGCAATTTACTTGCTAGGTACATCCACAGTGCGAACGGTTCGCTTTCTCTGTTTCAAGATGAGCGACTGACTCGTGATGTCGTCAAATCGCTACTAGAGTTGTGGAATGAACACGTTGAGGTGCCTGATGGTTGCAGCATCGAACCGATCCTGACGAATTCAACGATCGTTGACCGAATGGTGGACGCAACGACGAATTCCTACTACGAGATCAATGACGCATACCCGAATCTCACATTCCTGGCTCGGGTGAGTAGTTTATCTGACGAAGATCTAGCTCACGGCATTTCGATTGATGCGGAACGGTTGTGGCAAGAGATTCGACTGAAAAGAAATGCAACGCCCGGTCCACTCAAAGTCATTAGCGATGGCTTTGTCGATCGGTTTCGCTCGGCCGGCTCAGTGGAGAGCCTCAGAGGGACGCTCGCACATCAGATGTCAATCGAGCAGTTAGCAGGGGAGTGTCTTGAAGATGTGGACGTTTATAGATTTTCCCACGTCCTTCGATTGATCACACGATTGCCTGTAAACCTATCAGACGGACTCGCTGCGCATCGTAGATTGCGAAATCTCTCCAACAAAAGTCGTGAGGTAGGTCGTAAAACCGATCGCATTCCATGGGTTGGTTTCGCTGATTCTGCACGGCTGGCAACGATTGCGGAGCAGTGTGCTGGATTCTGCGATGGTGTGAGTGACACTCGATTTTCATACGTCATGTTGGACGACCCCGAATTCGGAAACAGTTCGCTTCTCAGAGTCGTTCCCCGGATTCGCCTTCGCCGGAATAACGCATTGACCTCCGCCAGAAAGAAACTTGCAAGCGCTGTCGGCTGCTTTGCACCGATGGAAGTAGATCAGTATTTGTCCGCAGAGGAAGAGGTCACCACCCAAGCATACGTTATGGCAAAAACGGGGAGTCACTACGTAGTGATTACGACCACTCTCAAGCGGGACGACCCAAATTCTGCCCTATGTTTTTTGGGACGAATGTTGGAGTTGAGTGGCTTTGTGCCCTTAGATAAAAACAAGCCATACAGATTGCACACGGAGGAGGACAAGTTAGGCATGCAAGAGGCATCCGATAAGAACGCTATAGGAGACGCTCATGAATATGAGACGTAGAACAGATGAGTTTGAAGCGCGTCGCCGACAGTTCCGCCTGTATTGCCGCCGAGTTAGCGGGTGGTCAATCACGCTTGCAGTGATGTCTGTAGTTCCCCAGGAACTAATCGGGTCGCTTTCGGTCATCTAATTCAGGGGGGATCGTATGGTTTCAAGACCTCTAGGCGAATTTGGCGTTAACGAGTTAGCTTATCTTGTCGGACAGGCTGCTGGTATTGGCGACTCCGACAACTACCTAAGGGCGATAAATCGTCCAGAGCACCTGGTGTTGGTTGTAAGACATCAGCGCCCAGACGCTCCTATTCCAACAGTTGATCAGGCTAAGCACCTCCTTGGGGTGGTAACAGAGTGGGTGCGGAAGACAGTCCCCGCATGCTACTGTCAAACAGAGGGAACGATCGCGCTAGCGATTCAAGCCATGCTCTGGGACGTAGTCGGCCATCGTCTTGATTTTCGTCGAGGCGTCCCATCCCTGTTCGATCTTGACTCTCGGTTAGCCCGTACCGCTCGTGAGAACTTGAGGATAGGGTTCGAGGCAGTGCGTGACGAAATGCGTGATTTGCACTCGGCTTGCGCAGTACAGTTGTCTGGCGAGTTTGAGAGTGACTCCCTGATTGACGCTATCATCGCGTTCGAGATAGGTCACCAGGCGGCGAGCACATGGATCGCTAGGAAGGTCGTCGCTGCTCATAGCACTTCGGTTGCCTCTTCGCTTCCGATTCGTGAGCGGTCCGAACTGGAAGCTGCGCTTGGCTCAGATCTCTCGCCAATGCAGGTGCGTCTGTTGCTGCTTGCGTTGGTGGGTCGTGGTAGAAACGGAGCCGTCGCGAGTAGCGAGAAAGTGATTTCATTGGACGCGGCGAGCGCTCGAATCAAATACCTCCGAGACGGAAGACCCCTGGTTCGTGCAGCGTTGGACGCGGGGATCTAGTCTGCGCCTAAATCAGGGTAGAACGGAGCTGGTTGATCAGCCTTCCAAACCAGTCCCTAGTTCTGCGAACCTTGCTATCTGAATTCCCTTGGCCCGTGTCTTCAGCCATTAGATGCTGGTGTGCTCGATGATCTTCAGGTACTCGTGACCAAACATCAGAGCAGGAAAGCTGACTATAATCGCCAGATAGATCAGATCTTTGAGTACGCGAAAAACGCTCAGGATCAGTTCTTTTAGCTGTCGTTTGATGGATGCTCGTATGTAGAGATCAAGCTCGGGGCATGCTTGTATTGCCATATCGGTTCTCCTGAGACAAAGGACAGAGTTTAGAGTCCACGAGAGAACATGCTATCGAGAGTTGGAGTGAGGCTTCGGTCAACTGCTCCAAATTCGGTTTAGCGCGGAGTTGGTCAGGTTACCTACTCGAGGGGTTTTGTGTGCTTGCCGCCCCTGTACTATGGCTAAGAAAATCCGAACGGAGCAACTCGTCGAACAAAGCTAACCAAAAAAGAGGAAACGAGAGCCCCATAGTCTCTGTACAAAACAAAGATTGGGCGTCAACAAAGTTCAAGATTTCACATCGAAAGATATGGCTCCGCCTGCTGGGCTCGAACCAGCGACCCGCTGATTAACAGTCAGCTGCTCTACCAACTGAGCTAAGGCGGAGTAGATGGGTTCAGCTGAATCTTGAATACAGAACCCTGGGCCTGCTCACCCGCTCTGCGGGCAAGGGCGGCTATTTTAGTGGGCTCGGACCTGAATGCAAGCAGGCTGCCTCCCTCATTCCGGCTTCCGAAATCGCAGCGTCATCCGGTCACTCTCTCCGATGGACAGGTACGGCTCTTCTTTCCCCGACCGTAAGAAAGGCGCCAATGACCACACCCCCTCGGGATGATCCACAGTATCTGCCAGATTGGCGTTTATCTCGCTGGCTTCCTCAAACTCGAATCCCGCCTTTGCGGCGATCTCTTTTACGTACTCCTCGGTGACATACCCTGTCGTCCGCATGCTCTCAATGTTTGCATCGGGTTTTGCCCGGTGTTCCACGATGCCCAGTACGCCTCCGGGTTTCAGGGCCTGGTGGAACGCCGCAAAGTACTCATCTTCCGCATCAGCCATGATCCAGTTGTGGACATTTCGGAACGTCAAAGCCAAATCCACGCTGCCGGGAGGAGCAACACTCACCTCCTGAGGTGGGTTGATGTGCCTGACAATCACCTTCGCGAAGGTGTCGGGCTCGTTGACGAGACGGTCCTCGAACATCTCCAAGACCTGAGGCATGTATGGAAGGATGCCGTCTGGTGAGAAGTGTGCGAGGTAGAGACGACCTTCATCGGCGAGATACGGGGCGAGGATCTCCGTGTACCAGCCAGTTGCGGGAAGGATTTCGAGCACAGTCATGTCGGGTTTGAGTCCGAAGAATTCGAGTGTCTCTACCGGGTGACGCGCTTCGTTGCGGGCGATGTTGCGTGGGTGGCGATGATCGCCAACGACGAGTTCCTGCAGGGTGGGCATTCAGATCTCCCTTCCAATTCAGTTTGCTGGGAGATTAGCAGAGAAGCTGATCGCGGCTGAAGCCGCTCCTACAATGCTTCGTAGCGTTGTAATCGAGCGCTGCAACAATCGCGGCTGAAGCCGCTCCTACAGAGGTTTCTGGACATCCTCTACGTTGGAGGTATCGCGGCTAAAGCCGCTCCTACAGAGGTAGCGGGTATATCCGGGCCCGCTAGTTAAACGCGTTCGCCGCGCTCCAGCTCGAGCCCCTGCGCTTGAGGTACTTTCGCTGCAGGCGTGTGCTCTCCTCGGCGAGCGCCAGATCCCCCAAGCCCCTGGCAGTTGCGGCCCTCAGAGCATAGAAGCGGCTTGTCTTCTTGATGTCGATGGCGTCGTTGATGGCGACCAGAGCTTCGTCGAATAGTTCGCTGTGGTATGCCTGTTGCGCGACGGCGTAGTGGTAGTAAGGATTTCGCTGCTGGTATCGGGCCACCGCCTTTTCGTATTCCGCAGCTTCTTCGAAGCGCTCCTGGTTGACGAGGGTTTTGGCCAGACCCGACATCGCGGTTTTGTTGTTGTGCTCCATCTCGAGCACGGTTCGGTAGACGCGTTCTGCCAGATCGTTCCTGTCTGCCACGGAGTAGATGGTGCCGAGGTTGTTCCAGAGGTCGTAGTTGGTGGCATCGGTCTGGATTGCACGTTTCAGGTGTGCAAACGCGGTGCGTGTGTCGCCGGACCTCAGGTAGTCCATGGCCATATTCGAGTAGTAGAGCGCCTGGGCGAATTCATCCGAGATGACCTCGGTGTTCTGATCGTCCTCATCGAGGGGTATGGCCCGATTGAAGTCGACAATCATCTGGCTGTTTTCACTGCCCGGGATGAAGATGGGGTCGATGAGTACATTGACGTGATTGCTCCGGATAAGGAATCCGGATTCGGCTCCCCAGTCGGGTCGTGCGCGTACCAGTTGGTACTTGGCTTCCAGCCCGGCTTCGCGCGCTAACGCGACAAACATGTTGGTGTAAGAGATACAGTTGCCACGCCGCTCACTGAACGTTTCGGAAGCCGAGAAGTTTGCATTTGCGTCGTAGGGGTTATCGAAGTGGCCTTCTTCGATGAGCCTTTTGATGAGCCGACGGAAACGGACATAGCTGGATTTCGATCCGCTAATGTCATCGTCTACAAACGCCGCCATTTCAGGCGAGAGATTCATGATGTCGACAGGGTTCGCTGCGGGGATCGTTTCGCCGAAGAGCGCTTGTCCGTCCAGCAGATGTGACGCTTCATCTTCAGGGAACGTCGTGATGGATTGGGAGGCACACGCCTGCAGGAGCATGCCAAGAACGAAGACTAGTACTAGTTTCCAGATCGCCACCATCCGTAAAGGATAATAAGGCGTTATGTCTGCCTCAAGCCGTGTCCAACAACAAAGAATCGCGGCTGAAGCCGCTCCTACAGAGGAAACACCATAGTCAGCGGGTCAGCCGGTCAAACACCCTTTTAAACGCAAAATCTTCGCCATCCGCGCGAATCGCGACATCCACCACGAGGTAATCCCTTTCCCGACGGTGCGTCTCGACAACAGTCAGATTGTTCGCTTCCGATTCAACGATGAGGTTGCCCTCCTCCCAACCGGCCCTGACCTCCCACAAACCGCGCTGCCGCTCACCCCAGGAGATGTCGCGATATACCCCTGGATGGTATCGCACACCCATGGAATCCCGGTTCTGCTCGATATCCAGGCGCTCTGCCCTGAGGATCTCAAAGTCGTGCACTACAAACTCGATACCCGAACCTCCGGCCTGAATCATGCTTCGGATGCGCGGATCGTCCTTGTTGGCGATCCGCCTGCGTGGCGGTTTGACCGGCCGGTTGCGCATGTCCGGTACAACATCGGAGTTTTCCGAATCGAGGATCCAGACCCCGGTGAAATCCACATTCTGCGGATTGCTCACGTCGAGCGGTTTGCTTGAACATGCGCCGAATACCAGCAGCAGGATCAGGGTGAGGTGTTTCACTTGCGTGGTTCCACGATGGTGCAGGTGCCTTGCGCCAGCGCACACACGCGGCCTTCGTTCTGGAGCTCGATCCGGACAACCGCCTGGGTGCGGGTCATGTTGAGGATTTCGGCTTCGCCGGTGACGGTCCCTTTCGATACGGGCGCGGTGAGGTTGATCTTAAATTCGGTGGTGGCTGCCCACTGACCTTTCTGCATGGCGGGATAACACACACACCCAAGGAGATGGTCGCAGAACGCGGACAGCACTCCACCGTGCATGTTACCGAATCCGGTGAGGAGTTCCTCCCGGACTTCGAACTTCGCAGACATCCTGCCGGGGCCGCCGTCGGTGATCTCGAATCCAAGGTATTCAACAATCCCGCCGGCGCCGGACGCCGGACCCTTGAAGCGTTCCAGGACCTGTTCGTTGAATGATATATCTGCCATGTCTATTTTCCTTGTTGTTTCCATTCGCGGCTGAAGCCGCTCCCACAGTAAGAACGATCAATGTTCCGGTATCAGGCACGAGTGGATCGAGCTGTCGTCTTCGATCTCCCGCGCGAGTGTCTTGATCGCAAGCTCTGCTTCAGGAAGCGCAAAGTCGTGGGTGTGCATCTTGAGCAGATCCACCTTGCGGCTCTCGATGAGGTTGATTGCGGCACGATAGCCTTTGCTGGTGACACCTATCGCGCCGAGGATCTGAATCTCTTTCGTGACGATGTAATCGGATATGAAGTCATCCACGGGTTTGAAGCCTTTGACCCCGGCCAGCACAATCTTGCCGCCGGCGCGCACCATCTTGAGAGCATCCGCAACGGGCCGGGTAGCATATGCGCTGACGTCGATGACCACATCCGCGCCGCGGCCCTTGGTGATGTTTTTGACACGATGCACCGCGTTTTCGTTCTCGACGTCAATCGTATGGTCCGCACCCAGGGCTTTGGCGACAGCGAGTTTGTCGGCATCTGCAGAAAGGCCTGTCACGATGATGGTTCCGGCGCCCACTTCACGGCAGGCGACCACACTTGCGATACCACGCTGACCCGGGCCGAGGATAACCACCGTATCGCCAGGTTGGGTGTCAGGCATGTCGACCGCCCAGCGAAATCCAGCACCGAGGGGATTGAACATGACGGCTAGTTCCGCGGGTAGTTCGGGGTCGACCTTGTGTACCACCGAATTCGGGTGCAGGTACATGTACTGGGCATATCCACCCCAGAGGCCTGGCCACTCGGTGAGCGGGATGTAGGAGTAGATCTTGCGGTTGTCGCAGATGTGATAGTTGCCGTTCAGGCACGGATCGCAATGCCGACAGGAGAGCATGGTTTCAACCGCCACCCGGTCGCCGACATCCAGCCCCCAGCGTTGTGCAGCCCGGTCGCCAATTTTGGCAATGACGCCGAGGGGTTTGTGGCCCGGGATGACGGGCATAGGTGTGCGTAGCACATCTTCGAATTGTTCGTAGTCACTGCCGCAGATGCCACAGGCCTCGAGCTTGAGGAGTGCGGAGTCCTCGTCGATATCCGGGATATCGATATCCATCGGGGTGAGTTCCCGCTTGGCTGTCTGCACCATGGCAAAGGATTTGGGTGGAATGTGCATGTATCCCCCGGTGGCAATCTTCCGTCGTGCTAATCTAGCAGGTTCTATGAATTGCAGCAGCGATCAAAAGTGAAGGTTATCGTGGTGGGCGGCGGTAACGCTGCCTTCAGCGCCGCGTTGAGCGCACGTGAGTTTGGTGCAGATGTGCATCTCCTGGAGCGTGCGCCCGAGGACCTTGCTGGCGGCAATTCACGATTTACAGCGGGCGCCATGCGTACGGTTTACGACGGCGTTGAGGATTTAAAGACCCTGATGCCGGACCTCACCGACGACGAGATCGCAAGAACGGATTTCGGCGCTTACACCCGGGAGGACTTCTACGCTGATCTTGGCCGCGTCACCCAGTACCGGTGCGATCCCGATCTCGCTGAAACCCTCATCGAAAACTCCCTCACGACGCTGCAGTGGATGCAGCACAAGGGCATTCGCTTTCTGCCCCTGTATGGACGGCAGGCGTTCGAGGTGGACGGACAGGTGCGCTTCTGGGGTGGTCTCACTGTCGAGGTGTGGGGTGGCGGTCCAGGTCTCATCGAGCAATGGACGGACATCGCGCTCAAAAACGGTGTGGAGATCACCTACGACGCGCGCGTGCTGAAACTCGAAATGGACGACGGCAAGCTATTGGGCGTGCACGTGCAGTTGCCGTCGGGCGATACGCTCTTGCCAGCAGACGCCGTGATCCTTGCATCCGGCGGTTTCGAGTCGAGCACGGACTGGCGGACCCGGTATCTCGGCGCACCGTGGGATCTGGCGAAGGTCCGCGGGACGCGATTCAACACCGGCGACGGCATCCAGATGGCCATGGACGCGGGTGCTGCAACCCGGGGACACTGGAGTGGCTGCCACGCGGTTGCCTGGGATCTGAACGCCCCGGAATATGGCGACCTCCACGTCGGTGACAACTTCCAGAAACACTCCTATCCATTTGGCGTGATCGTCAATGCCCTCGGCCAACGGTTCGTGGACGAAGGCGCGGATTTTCGAAACTACACCTATGCCAAATACGGCAAAGAAATCCTGAACCAGCCTTACCAGACGGCTTGGCAGCTCTTCGACAGTAATCTCGACTCGCTTCTCCGCGATGAATACCGGATACGGGAAGTCACCAGGGTAAGTGCAGATACGCTGGAAAAGCTCGGCCGCAAGATGAAAGAGCACACGGAAGCGCTCGACGTAGATGCGTTTGTCCAGGAAATCGAGGCGTTTAACGCGGCAATTAGCGACAGTATTCCCTTTGACCCCACGGTCAAAGACGGGCGCGGCACCCAGGGTCTGGCTGTCGATAAAACCAACTGGGCCAACCCCATTTCTACACCACCCTTCACGGCATATGCGGTGACCTGCGGGATCACATTTACGTTCGGAGGCCTGCACGTCGATTCGTCAGCGAGGGTGCTGGATCAGGCCGCTGAACCAATCGAAAACCTGTACGCCGCGGGAGAACTGGTCGGAGGGCTTTTCTATCACAACTACCCGGGTGGGACGGGCCTCACGTCAGGTAGCGTATTCGGGCGTATTGCCGGGGCGCAGGCGGTACAGAATTTAAGGTAATCGCGGCTGAAGCCGCTCCTACAGAAGGGTCCTCAATGAAAATATGTATAGCTTTGCTATTGACGCTAATGGGCGTGACATCCCACGCGATTGAATACAGCACCACATCCACCGGCACCCGCACCTTCGGGGCCAACGGCCTGGAGATCAAGATCCTGGTTGAAGCTTCCAACCTCGGGAGCTCTGAGGTGGAAGTTGGGGAGATCCTTTTTCCTGTCGGTTCAGAAGGCAGCGGTCACAAACACGGCGCTATTGAGATTTTTTACGTGCTCGAGGGCACGATGGAACACGTGGTCAACGGGGAAGCAAATCGCCTGACGCCCGGGATGGTTGCCATTGTGAGACCGACCGATACGGTTACCCACAACGTGATCGGGGATACACCGGTCCGCGCTGTCGTGATCTGGGCGCCGGGTGGTGAAGCAGAACGGCTGTCGAAGATATTTCCGGAGATTTAGAAATCGCGGCTTAGGAAGATCATTCTGTAGGAGCGGCTTTAGCCGCGATTGTTGTGGTTCAGGTTCTATTTCAGGAAGGAGGCCTGAGCTGCAAGAGCACTCTCAGTCTCCTCGACCAGCGACTGCATGATCTCAGCCACCGGTTTGACCTCATTGAAGTACCCGACACTCTGCCCTGCCCCGGAATGAATGAGCGGTTCGATGTCGTGTTCTTCGATGGCGCCCAGCAGATCACCCACAAGCACATCCTGGTAAGGCATCTTGAGAGGCTCGGGTGCACCTTCCGCTTCCCACTCCTGGCTCCAGGCTGTTCGTACCTGACGGAAGGTTTTCCCGCTTTCCGAGCGGGTGATGACAGTATCGCCGCTGCCCGCATCGATCAGTTTCTGGGTGTTTACCGGGTGCATGTGGCCCTGGTGTTCTTCTGAGAGAAGCCAGGCCGTTCCAAGCCAAACACCTTGTGCACCCATCGCAAGAGCAGCTGCGATGTGGCGTCCGGTGGCAACGCCACCTGCAACAAAGACAGGAATGTCACCCGCAGCGTCCACGATCTGAGGCACAAGCGAATAGGTACCGATCGGTCCTGTGTGGGCACCTGCGTCGTACCCCTGAGCGACAAGGAAGTCGACACCCGCGCCTATTGCTCGCGGGACGTGATGCGGGCTACCAATGAGTGCCAGCGTGGTTTTGCCGCCTGCTTTGGCTTCTGAGATGGCAGCCGGTGGGGCACCAATGCCGCAGGCAAAGAGATCAACGTCTGATTCGAGCACCGCACGCAGCTGATCCTGCTCGATCTCGGTTGAGCGGATGAACCGGGTACGCATGCCCGGTTCACTAGCGTCCCGGACCTCGTACTTTTCAATGATCTGCTGCACAAAATCTTTGTGGCCGTCCGGTATCTCCGCCTCGATGGCTGCCCGGGAGTTGTGCTCGGGCATGCCCGGTGGCAGGACCAGGTCGACCCCAAAGGGCAGGTCACCCACCAGTTCTTTGATCTCGGCAAGTTCCTCACGGATCTCGTCCGGGAACCGCCGGGTGGCTCCATAGACACCAAACCCACCGGCCCGGCTGATGGCCGCGACGGTGGCTATGTCATGGGCAAAACCGAATATCGGGTAACGGATGTTGAGCCGATCGCAGATCGGCGACCACAGTTGAGGCACGTTTTACTTAAGCGCTGGCGTCAGCAGAACGTGAGTCGTCGTCATTGCCGTCCTCGTCGGAGGGCGTGTCATGTTCAACCGCGCGGACCGGCTTGGCTGCCTCGAGTTCTATTGCCTCCATGCTCTGATTGTCGACGGAGTAAACAAGATCCTGTTCGGCTTCATCGAGATCCCCGGAAACCACCGGCGCTTCAGGTGCGCGCACCTGGTTTAAAGCCGTGTCTATGATCTCGAAGGGATTGAGGTCTTTCAGGAGCGGATGCCCGCGCACCACCTCGTGATAAAAGTCCTTGTAAGTCTGGGCGGGTATCACATCGAAAACGGGATCGTACCCGCCTGGCGCTACCTGCAACGATTCGTGACCGTACTGGACAGGCCACAACCTGCACCAATCGCGCCACAAACGTAAAATGATCAATTCCTGCTGGCGTGTCACGCGCAGTCCCCCAAATTGTCCTCATGTCCAGGGGTTCATTGTTATCAGTCCCAGACTTGTTCTTGTTGTTATTGATGCCTGGTAACCAGCTCCCGGATGATACCAAAGCCGCTCCTGTGAGCAAAATATGGATTTTCAGGTAGGAACGGGCTGAAAGCCCTTTCAGACGGCGCTTTCGGGCGTCTCAGGACCAACTTCAGAACGGATTGCAACCACGTTGGGCCGGGCGGAAAGACCGCCGAGCTGCTCCTCGAGGTCCGCACCTTCCACCAGCCGTTCGATGAAAGTCTTCACCGCCTCGTAGTCGAACGTATCGCACGCCTGTTCCAACGTGTTGAGCGCTCCCCGGAGTTCCGGCCAGGGCAGGAAGTGTTCTTCCGCCCGCATGATTTTTCGATGTTCCGTGCCAATGACGTCACCGCTGAGGAGAAGCTCCTCGTGCAGCTTTTCGCCCGGTTTCAGACCAGTGTACTTCACCTCGATCTCACCTTCCGGGTTTGACTCGTCTTTCACCGAAAAGCCTTTCAGCCGAATCATCCGGTTGGCGAGTTCCACGATCTTCACAGGCTCTCCCATGTCCAGGAGAAACACATCCCCACCCTGCGCCATGCTGGCCGCCTGGATGACAAGTTGCGCCGCTTCCGGTATCGACATGAAGTATCGGGTCACCTCAGGATGGGTCACCGTAACCGGCCCACCTGCTTCTATCTGCTCGGTGAACAGAGGAACCACGGAACCTGAAGAACCGAGTACGTTGCCGAAGCGCACCATGGAAAACTGGGTTTTCTCATCCTCTTCCTGCAGAGCCTGAAGGATCATCTCGGCCAGGCGTTTGCTGGCTCCCATGATGCTTGTGGTTCTGACCGCTTTATCCGTCGAGATCAGGATGAACTGCTGCACACCTGCATCTATCGCCGCCTGAGCACAATAGAGTGTCCCGAACGTATTGTTCTTGAGACCCTGGATGATGTTGTTCTCGACGAGACTCACGTGTTTGTACGCCGCCGCGTGATAAACGGTGTCCACCTTGTAGCGGGCAAACGTTCGATCGAGAAGCGCAATATCAGTCACTGAACCAAGCACTGTGACCAGCGGTGCGCTAAGGCCCTCTGTCTCGGCAATGCCTTCCAGTTCGCGATGGATCTGGTACAGCCCGTATTCGGATTGATCCAGCAGCACCAGAAGGCTCGGTTTCTGACGGAGTATCTGACGGCAGAGTTCGGACCCAATTGAGCCGCCCGCACCGGTGACAAGTACGGTTTTGGTCCCAACCGACTGCTGTAAGAGGTGCGGCATCGCCTCAACCTCGTTGCGCCCAAGCAGATCCTCGATACCGACATCGCGCACATTCGCAAGGGTACGCTGACCGGATACAAGTTCGCTGATATCCGGGATCAGCCTCACGCGTACACTGAAGTCCGACAGGAAGTCGATCACTTCCCGGCGGCTGCGTGCGTCCTGGCTGACCGCGACAAACACCTGTCGCACCTGGCTTTCCTTCAGAAGCTGCCCAAGCGCTTTTGGTGGATACACGTAAATCCCGTCGATGCTGCTTTTCTGGAGTTTCTTGCTCTGGTCCAGAAACGCGATGGGCTGATACTCATCCTGTTGCATGAGAAGCCGGGCGAGCTCAACCCCTTTGCTGCCGGCACCGTAAATGATGACCGCTTCCCTGACGTGGGCCCTGTTGCGCCGCTGGAAGTACTCCCGTACGGCAAACCGCGTACCTGATACGTAAAGGAGCGCCAACATCCAGAAGATGATCGGCACGGAGCGGGGGAAACCTTTCAGCTGCAGCATGAAAGGAACGACGGCTACGGCGAGGGCCGCCAGAAGGCACCCTGTCACCACCGCTGTCATCGCGTGGTTGCCCATGTAGCGCACCACCTGCCGGTAGAGGCCGAGACGACCGAAGACAGGTATCGCCACACAGACGCAGACCACAAAGGCGGGCCAGAATTCTGCAACTTCCGGATTGACTTCCCCAAGGCGGAGCGCAAAGGCACTCCACAACGCGACAGGCAACATGATCGCATCGACAAATACGGCGATGGCCTGTTTCTTTCGCCTGGAGAGTTCGTCAATCAGTTGCTGCATGGAATCTCCTTATCACTCGGGCGTATCGAGCGTACCCGCTGAGAAATAGATACACCCCCCGAACAACGGCAGGACGCTGAGCCCAAGTGCCCACCAACTCATATCGGGGAATTGCACGGCCACCCAGGCCAACGGCACAAGCCAGATCAGCGAGAACACCAGAAAGGCAACGGTTGTCCATAAATGCCCAAATCGTAACGCTAGACGCTGGTACAGGTGAGACCGGTGCGCCTGCGCGAACTCCTGTTGTGTGACTATTCTCACACAGAGGGTGTAGGTTGCGTCAAACCAAAAAACGGCCAGGAGTATCAAAGTGCCGACCAGCGGTAGCCAGCCCGCCTGCCACAGGTGCAGTGCCAGAGCCGCGACCAGAAGCCCCACGAAGTTACTTCCAACGTCCCCCATGAATATGCGGGCGGGTGGCCAGTTGAACGCCATAAACCCGAGGATCGCTCCTGACAGGAGCCAGAGTATGTCTCCCGGCCACCCTGCAACCCCACCGCTGATGAGCTGGGCGCCAAGGCAAAACGTGAGGCACTGTGCACCGGCAATCCCGTCGATGCCATCCATGAAGTTGTAAAGGTTGACGAACCAGACCACCCCCATCAGCAGGATGAAGGTCAGGACTCCGCCATCGAGAAGGTCGAGCGTCCATAAGACAACAGCAGCAGCAGCAAACTGGAACAACAGACGTAAACGCGATCCGAGATCCCTGAGGTCGTCCCAGAGACCCACCACGCCAAGCGCCCCCATCGCCACGATCCAGCCACCTGCAAATGTCGGTTCAAGTGTCGCAAGCCAGCCGAGATAGGCAAGGACAACGAGAACAACACCCACACCACCCATGGTGGGTGTGGGTTCCGTGTGCGAACTCCGCGCATTGGGCATCGCCATTAAATGGGGTCTGCCGACCAGTTGCAGCGTCAGACCAACCAGGACCAGACTCCCGACGAGCCCTGCCATGAACATCAGCGCCGCTTGCGCCACTCGACAACCTCCCTGATCTCCTGCTCCATCCTGAATGGCGGGTTCCAGCCTGACCTGATCGTTTCCTCCATATCAACCCTGAGCGGCCTCAACATCCTCTGTGCCTGCGCTTCGCGTCCTGCAAGTGTCATCACTTTGTACAACATATCCGGGTTAACGGATACGAGACGGATTGGTTGACCGGCCGCATCACGGATCTGAGCAATGACCTCAGCGACACTCGCCTCATGCTCGTCCCGCACGTGCCAGATACCCGAGGGTGGTTCATTAGCGTCCACCAGGTGAATCAGGAAATCCACGAGGTTTCTGACTGAGACCCAGGCACGCGGCGCCCGTGCACCACCCAGGGGCAGCGGCCATCGGGCCAACGACAGATCGAGTAGCGCCCTGAAGTTAGCTTTCACACCCGTCCCGTAGACGAGCGGTGGCCGTACGATGGTGAGTGTCGTGGCATCGACCTCTGTTTCAGCCAGGAGCCGTTCGCCTTCCGCTTTGCTTTCCGCATACAGATCCTGCGGGTTACACGGGGAATCTGTACGCAAAGGTGTGGTGGCCTCGTCACCAAGCACCTTGATAGAGCTCAACCACACAAATCTACGCACACCGGCAGTGCACGCGCGCTGATACAACGCCAGCGTTTCCCGTGCGTTAACGGCGATCAGTTCATCTCCGGCAGATTGCCCCACGTTGTCGTGTGCAAGCCCTGCCAGATGAATAACACACTCAGCCCCCGCGAGGTCACTTTCGGGATCCGACCGTGAGACAGACGTGACAGAGTGACCCGAACGGACCAGCGCAGGCGCAAGATGCTGGCCAATAAAGCCACTGACACCGGTCACCACTATGTTCAAAGGAGGGTCGCCTCGTTCAAATGGTCGTCACCTCGCCGTACACCCTGAAGGTGTGATCGACTACATCGTCCACCGAGAACACCGCTTCTGCTTTCTGACGAGCGGCATCTCCCATGCGGTTGCGCAGGGTTTCATCATCTCCAAGCTTCAGACACGCTTCCACCAGGGGTGCAATCGTCCGCGGCGGGACGAGATACCCGGTCACGCCTTCCGTGACCACTTCACGACAGCCCGGTATATCCGACGCTATCATCGGGCGCCCTGCGGCTGACGCCTCCAGCAGCGTTTTCGGAAGCCCTTCACTGTACGTCGGCTGACACACGACATGGACATCCTTTAGCAGATCAGCCACATTTTCGACAAAACCCATCCATTCCACACCGAAACGACGCTGTATCTCCACAATTTCGCTGTCCGTAAGCGAACTTGGATTTCCCGGATCGAGGTCTCCAGCCAGAACAAACCGCCAGTCGGGGTGTGTCTCTTTTATCTGAGCGGCAGCCTGCGCAAACTCATAAACGCCTTTGTCTTTTAACATCCGCGCAAGCAGAACAAAGACAGGTGGTTCCGGCGGTGACGGTGTCATCTCGAAGTCTTCCAACCTGACCCCAGATCCCCGGATGAGTACCGCGTTTGCCCGATCCACAATCTTGTGACTGATGAATTCCCGCAGGTCGTCGGCGTTCTGAAAAATGACCCTCAGGTTCGGGTGTTCAAACGCCCGGCGGTACAGAAAGTTGACCACGCTTCTGACCATGGAGGCCCGCAACCCACTGCGGATGAAAAGAAACCCGGTACCAGGAACGGCGTTCACCACCGCCGGTACCCGGCGGCGGCGCGCTGCGATCGAACCATAGAGCACCGGTTTGATTGTGATGTGATGGACGAGATCCGGTTGTTCCGACTCGTAGACACGCGCAAGGGCACGGTAGGTTCCGTACTCTTCCAGGAGATTGAATCCGCTGCGGGACATACGCACGGGTATGTGCCGGAAGCCGTGATCGGCGAGCCGCTCTTCCCCGGTCTTCGGCGCACTGACAACAACCACGTCACAACCACGGCGTTGAGCCTCCTGGCCAATCGCCAGACGATGGCTGAGGTAAAACTGAGCCTCGTTGACGACATATAGCACTTTCATGTGTCAACCATCTCCGCATACGCACCAGCGTACTCAGCCATGCAGCGATCGATCGTGTAGTAATCGAGAATTCGCTGCCGGTCACGCTCGGCGTTTGCCTGCGGACTTTCAGCGATAGCCCGTATCTTCTCGGGCAGTTCATTTTCCTGTACGACCACGCGGGAAGGATCGTCGAGGATGCGTTCGACATCACCCACGTTGGTTGCAACAACACCCACCTCACAAGCCATCGCTTCAAGCAGAATGTTTGGTGTCCCCTCCCGACGGGAGGCAAGCACCAGCACGTCAAGGCCCGGGAGAAACTTCGCGACATCGACCGTGCCAAAACAATCGACGTCATCCCGCTCGAGGCCCGCCTGATCGATGAGCGTCATGAGATCCTCGTTGTCCCGGTCCATACCCGGACCGGCAAGGCTAAATCGATAGCGTGGGTTGTCTTTGAGCGACGCAATTGCGGATAAGTAGCAGTCGACACCTTTGAGCGGATGTAACCGGCACACCATCGAGATCCACACCTGATCACCAACATCGTGCTCCGCTCGTACACACGCCCGTTGCCGTTCGTCCGGCGTGTACACGGAAGTATCGATCCCATTCAGGATGACGGTGTGGGGCTGTTTGTCGTAGCCAAGGCTCGCATGCGCCGTCACCCCGGCCCAGGAGTTATAGATGACGTGATCCGGCTTCAGGAATGGCAGACGTCCGAGATGCATCGCCCACCTCGTGCGCCGGCGTTCTGCTTTCACGTCGGGTGCCTGTCGAATATTCCAAGCGAGTTTGTATCGAGGCGCCAGGGTCAGCCTCGACAGGAGACCAATCAACGAAGCCAGGATATTCCCGAAATACATCCATCCCTGCAGGACGTCCGGCGGATGTCCCGCCACGTCCCGCCACGCATCCCACAGTGCAAGCGGACCCCTGCGGCGGTAATCAAACCAGCAGATCTCCGTGCCCGAGGCTTCGATCTCGTCTCCAATTGGGGTCCGTCCCGCCATGCAGATCACCCGGTGATGCAGGGTGTCCGAAGTCTCACGGGTGAGGCGCAACAGGCTTTTTTCCGCCCCGCCGGTTTTCAGCTCGAGGATGACATGGGTGATTTTGAGGGCCTCGGCCATGGACGGGCATTTTTACCCAGCAGAAGCTCCTATGTATAGAAGAAATCGCGGGTCCGGCGCATGCGCCGGACGACCGAGCAACAAGTCGCCTATGTGCGACTTGTGGTGACGCGAGGTCTGGGGCAGGAACAAACGGTAAGTAACGCGGCAGGGACGCCGAGAAATCACTTCAAGTGGAACAATCGCGGCTGAAGTCCCTTGAACCGGTACTCGAAACTTGATTCAAGTTTCGAGCTCCGGTTCAAGGGGTCCTTCAGAGATAGTGAAACAGCTTCAGGCGCGACAGACTGAACTACTCGCCGATCACAATCCGGCCGCGGTTGGTTTCAAGCACCCGGTCACCGATGCCTTTCACGAGCAGCAGATCTTCAGGGTGAATGAAATCTCCATACGTTTCCCGATACTGAACGATGGCCTGTGCCCGGCTTGTACCGACACCGACAAGCACCTGGGCCAGTTCCTGTGCAGTCGCCGTGTTGATGTTGACGAGCTCATCGGCAGCCAGTGCCATGTGACTCATGACAAAAAAGACCAGAGCGATGGTTGTGTGAGCCAACCGGGATATGAACGACATAAACGCCTCCACTCATTCTGTTGTTGATAGAAAGGACAGCGTATTCGTCGCGCAGGATCTCCGATGTCGGCCATCGACCCCGAACGTTGCGAGATTCAGGAGCGGGTTGGTGTGCCGAACGAACCCCAGGCTTTGCAGGTTGGGCAGTGCCACATCAGTCCGTGGCTTGTGAAACCACAATTGCGGCACTGGTAAGAAGGCTCTTCGCTGACAACCTTGCGAACCTGACGTTTGATCGGCTCCGTCGACTCGGTCTCCGCGAATTCAAGGAGCATGGGCAAATGAGCAATCTCAGGTGCGCGGCTGATCTCGTCGATGAATTCATCCGGATCGACCGGACGCCCCTGACTCTTCAGATGCTCCATCAAGGCCCGCAGCGAAACGGGATCCGGTGTTGCCCGAACGACATCACGCAGGAAACGCTCGTACTCCGTCTCATCAGAGAGTTGCTCACAACACTGTCGGTACAAAGGCAACAAGGCCGGTGTCAGATTCGATTGCAGCTCGTGTGCTTTACGCAGGTGTTTGAGTGCCCGTTTGAACCGCCGCTGTTTATGCTCGAGCTGGGCCAGCAGCCAGTGCCCACGGGCTTCTGTCGGCGCAAGTTCGATTGCGCGGTTCACCTCACGTTTTGCGCTTTTGAGATCCTGGGCATCGAGGTGGTTCTGGGCAAGCTCACAGTGAAAGTGGCCAACCCGCTGGCGGATCTCGCTGCTGGATCGCACCAGATTTGAGCTCACGGCAATCGCCTGCTCCCAGTCCCGCTCCTGTTCGTAGAGGTCCAGCAGGAGTTCCGCTGCGTCTTTCTGATGGGCAGATTTGCGTTCCGATATCGTCAGGAGCAGACGTTCAGCCCGGTCGAGCAACCCTGCCGCGTGATAATCCCTGGCAAGCTCCATCTCAACGAGTTGTTTATTCGCATTGGACAGGACGGGGGACGCAAGCAGGTTCTGATGTATCCGGATCGCTTTGTCCATCTCACCACGCCGACGCACCACGCCTGCCATGGCCAGATGCACGTCAATTGTCTGATCGGACACTTCAGCAGCGCGGATAAACTCATCCACACCCAGGTTGGGACGATCTGACAGGAGGAAGTTGAGACCCTGGTAGTAGTCCCGAATAGCAGTTTCTTTGCGTTTACCCCGCCGCTCACGTCGGCCAATCACATAACCCAGCGCCAGCGCTATCAGGAGCAGAACATACAGGAGGATGTTATTCGGCAGATCCAACCCGTCAGGATTCCACTGTCACGATTCGACGGAGAGCGATCTCAGTCGTTCCAGTTCCGCATTCGCCTGCGCCAGTGACTGACGCAACTTGCGGTTCTGAAGTCTGTGGCGGACGTTCACCCAGATTGCGTTCAAGAGACCAAAGAGCAGGCCAAGTGCAAACGCAGCCAGGAGCCACCAGAACACCGAGAGTGCAAATGGGGTTTCCCAGATCGCAAAGTTGAGGGAGATCTGCTGTTGATTCACTGCGAGCGCCGCACCAAGAAAAGCGATGAGCGCAGCAGCCAGCACGACGAGGTTTCTGAGCCAGTTCATCAGGATCCACTCACTAAGGGATCGCGGCTGAAGCCGCTCCTACAGAGCGATCCTTCTATCTCTGTAGGAGCGGCTTCAGCCGCGATCTGTTTCGCCATCGGCTTGTGTTTCAGCCTTCTCCGCATGCAATGCCGAATTCACCCGGTCTCTCAGTTCTTTGCCCGGCTTGAAGTGAGGGACATATTTCCCGGCGAGCCCGACGGATTCTCCGGTCTTCGGATTACGACCGATCCGGGGTGCACGGTAGTGCAGGGAGAAACTCCCGAAACCCCGGATCTCGATACGTTCGCCACTTGCCAGCGTTTTGGACATCTGCTCCAGCATGGCTTTCACCGCCAGCTCCACATCTTTGCTGGTGAGCTGCGAGCCCAGTTGTTGAGACTGGGCCACAACAATCCGCTCAATCAGTTCTGATTTGGTCATGCTGCTGGAACTCATGGAATTGAGACCGTAACGCCCTTAAGGGTTACTCGTCGTCCTTCTTGTCCATCTGGGCTTTGATGAGATCTCCAAGCGTCGCGGCGCCTGGACGATCTGTCTCCTGCTTCTGATGCTCCCGTACAGCAGCTCGTTCGTCATCAATTTCTTTCGCTTTTATCGACAACCCAATGGTGCGGTTCTTGCGATCGACGCTCACGATTTTCACCTCAATGGCTTCACCTGGTGTGAGCACATTGCGCGCATCTTCCACCCGATCAATGCTGATCTCAGAGGCTTTGAGAATACCCTCAACCTCTTCTGCCAGCTCGATAACCGCTTCTTTGGGCTCGACCTCCCTGATAGTCCCCTGCACAACACTACCGCGATCGTTGACCGCTGTGTAGTCGGAGAATGGATCCTGGTCGAGCTGTTTGATCCCGAGAGAGATACGTTCCCGTTCCGGATCGACCGAAAGGATGAGGGTTTCAATCTCTTCACCCTTTGAGTAACGACGCACCGCCGTTTCTCCAGGCTCGTTCCAGGAAATGTCTGAGAGGTGCACCAGGCCGTCGATGCCACCATCGAGACCAATGAAGATACCGAAGTCGGTAATCGACTTGATGCTGCCGCGGATCTTGTCGCCTTTGGCGTGGCTGATGCTGAACTCTTCCCACGGATTGGGCCGGCACTGCTTGATGCCGAGCGAGATACGACGTCGATCTTCATCGATGTCGAGCACCATCACTTCAACCTCGTCACCGACATTCACAACCTTGCTCGGGTGAATGTTCTTGTTGGTCCAGTCCATTTCGGAAACGTGAACAAGACCTTCAACACCTTCCTCGATTTCGGCAAAACAACCGTAATCGGTGAGGTTGGTGACATTGGCGAGCACGCGGGCACCTTCCGGGTAGCGCCGTACGATGTCGACCCACGGATCGTCACCGAGTTGCTTCATCCCGAGGCTGACGCGGTTCTTCTCACGGTCGAACTTGAGAATACGGACATCGACCTCGTCGCCGACATTGACCATTTCGCTCGGATGCCGGATACGCTTCCAGGCCATATCGGTGATGTGCAGAAGGCCATCCACGCCACCGAGGTCGACAAACGCACCGTAGTCGGTGAGGTTTTTGACGATCCCTTTGACGTCCTGACCTTCCTGAAGAGATGCAAGCAGCGCTTCGCGCTCGTGGCTGTTCTCTTCTTCCAGAACCGCTCGCCGGGAAACCACGACGTTGTTGCGCTTCTGATCAAGCTTGATGACTTTGAATTCGAGAGGTTTACCCTCGAGGTGCGCGGTTTCGCGCAAGGGGCGGATGTCGACAAGAGATCCGGGCAGGAACGCACGGATGTCGTTGATATCGACCGTAAAGCCACCTTTGACCTTACCGTTGATGATACCGGTGACCACTTCGTGGCCCTCATGGGCCGTTTCAAGTGCCTGCCAGGATTCTGCGCGCCGGGCTTTTTCCCGTGACAGGCGCGTTTCACCCCAGCCGTCATCAACCACTTCCATGGCAACCTTGACCTGGTCACCAATCGCGAGGGAGAACTCACCCTCTTCATTTACAAACTGGCTTTTGGGAATAACTCCCTCTGACTTCAGACCTGCGTGGACCACCACCCAGTCGTCGTCAATTTCGACCACCGTGCCGGTAACGATCGACCCTGGGGCCATCTCGATGGTCTGTAGACTTTCTTCAAATAGTTCGGCAAAAGATTCGCTCATTCAGTTAATTTCACTCTGCGGGGATAAAGCTATCCGATAGGTTGCAGAGCGCTCCTTGGGTTAGTTAAACACATGTGCATTGCCATCATTCCGCTCTTTCTGCCGCCCGCCCAAAACCGTGGTCAGACACAAGTGACATCACCTGCGTGACCACCTCGTCTATTGTCATTTGAGTGCTATCGATGACAACCGCGTCTTCGGCGGGCTTCAACGGGGCAATTGCACGTCCTCTATCCCGGGCATCCCGTTCGGTGATCTGCTCGAGAAGGCCGGGCAAGCTAACACTTAACCCTTTGTTTTTCAACTGTTTATAGCGACGCTCAGCACGTTCTTCAGCACTTGCATCGAGGAATATCTTCAACCCGGCATCCGCAAAAACAACCGTCCCCATGTCGCGACCGTCCGCGACCAGACCGGGTGCTCTGCGGAACCCGTGCTGGAGATTGAGGACCGCTTTGCGAACTTGCGGGTGAGCGGCCACTATCGATGCAAGCGTGCCCCCATCCTCGGATCGGATCTCGTCGGTGATGTCATCGTCATCGACAAACGCCCGTTCACCCTCGAACCGGATGGTCAGTTTTTCTGCAAGTTCAGCCGCGGCGGCTTCGTCATTCGGGTCGACACCCCGCCGCACGCAGGTGCATCCCACAATGCGGTACAACGCGCCGGAATCGAGCAGGTGCCAGTTGAGGTTTTCTGCAACTTTGCGCGCCAGAGTGCCTTTGCCCGACCCGCCGGGGCCGTCGATGGCGATGACCGGGATTTGACTCATACCCAATAAATCGCGGCTGAAGTAAGTCGCTTCGCGCCTTTGCGAGTTTTTCGTCCTCGAAAAACTCGGTAAGGAATCGGCACACAGCCGATTCCGGCAGCGGCATTTAGCCGCGATTCATGCAAGGACACGCGAAAGAGCATCGAGGAATCGGACATTCTCTTCTGACGTACCAACCGTCACGCGAAGATGATTCGGCAAGCCGTATTCCGCCACAGGTCTCACAATCACGCCTTCATGCAGGAGCGCGTCAAATACTTCCGGACCGGGCCGGCCGCAATCGAACGTGATGAAATTCCCGAGTGACGGGATCCAGGGCAGGTTGAGACCATCGAGGCCCCGTTCGAGCTCTATCATGCCGGTCTTGTTGAGTTCACGGCTTGTGGCGAGAAACTGCGCATCGCCAAGCGATGCCGTGGCAGCGGCCAGGCCGACACTCGACACGTTGAAGGGCTGACGGGCGCGGTTGAGGAGATCCGCAAACGCATCACTCGAGATGCTGTAACCGACCCGCAGCGCTGCAAGCGCGTGAATTTTCGAGAACGTCCTCGTCACAATCAGGTTCGGATAAGTGCCAAGGTAATCGAGCGCGTTCGGATATTCCGGATCGGTGGCGTACTCGAAATAAGCTTCATCCAGAACCACCCAGACCCGCTCTGGGACTTTCGCGAGGAAGCCTTCGAGATCGGTCCGACTGACCCAGGTACCCGTGGGGTTGTTCGGATTGGCGATGAATATCGTCCGGGTGGCGTCAGTAATGGCATCAAGCATGCCATCCAGATCCGTCCCGTAGTTTTTGGCAGGGACCGTAACGAGCGTACCGCCTGCACAGGTGACCGCGAGGCGGTAAACGACAAAGCTGTGTTCGGCAATGATCGCCTCAGTTCCCGGTTCTACCGTGGCCCTTGCAACGAGATCCAGTACATCGTTGGAGCCGTTGCCGAGCGTAATCTGGGCGGGATCGATATTGAGATGCTCTGACAGTGCAGCTTTCAGTCTGTAGCCGCTGCCATCCGGATAACGCGAGAGTTGTTTGAGCTCTGTTGCAATTGCCTCCTGCACGAGCGGACCCGGTCCCAGCGGGTTTTCGTTGCTGGCGAGCTTGATGATGTCGCTGATCCCCAGCTCACGCGTGAGCTCATCGATCGGTTTACCAGGCTGATAAGGTGCGAGGCCGGATATACCCTCGTGAACGTTGCTCATGTTTACACTACCGTTTGCGGGTACGAACCGAGTGAACGCACTTCAAATGCAACACTCCGGATGGCTTCCAGTACCTGGCGGGCGTTGTCGTCACGCTCGTGACCGTCGAAGTCGATGAAAAAAACATACGACCAGTCGCCACTTCGTGCCGGGCGTGTTTCGATCCGGGTCAGGCTGATACCAAAACGGTCGAACGGTTCGAGGACGCGCAGTAGCGCCCCCGGCTCGTTTCTCACCGAGACGAGGATCGACGTTTTGTCGCGTCCACTTGGACCCACATCCTGGCGTCCGAGGACGAGGAAACGGGTTTTGTTGTCGGGCTGATCTTCTATATGGGCCGAGAGGATTCTCAACCCGTAGCGTTCTGCTGCCATCTCACCGGCGATGGCCGCAGCATCAGTACTTTCTGCCGCCTGACGTGCTGCTTCCGCGTTGCTCGCTACAGCAACCCGTTCCACCCCGGGATAGTTCCGGTCGAGCCAGCTGCGGCACTGCGCGAGACTCTGGGCGTGGGAAAGGATCTGGGTGATGTCGCCGTCCGCATCTTCTGCACGCAGGAGCGCATGATGAATGGGTAGCTCGACCTCGGCGCAGATTTTGACGGACGATTCGAGAAAACAGTCGAGCGTGTGGTTGACCATACCCTCAGTGGAGTTCTCCACCGGCACCACACCATAGTGTGCCGAGCCCGACTCGACTTCGCGGAACACCTCGTCGATGGACGCCAGTGGGCGGGTACCCGCGAAGTGGCCGAATTGTTTGACGGTTGCGGCTTCCGTATAAGTGCCTTCCGGGCCAAAGTACGCGACCGTCAGCGGCAGCTCGAGATTCAGGCAGCACGAGATGATTTCGCGAAAGAGGCCCGCAACGTCGGTATCAGAGAGTGGACCGTCGTTTTCATTCATCAGGCGTGTGAGGATCTGCGCTTCCCGCTCAGGCCGGTAATACACGGGGTCTTCGGATTGATCACCCTGTTTGATCTCACCCACTTTGAGTGCGCACTCAGCCCGCTCATTGAACAGGCGCAGGAGTTCGCGATCGATCGCATCGATCCTCTCCCTGACGGGTTTCAGCTTGTCATCATCCCCGCTCACGCTCGAATTCCAGCATGTAATCTGTCAACGCTTCGACCGCTTCTTCACTGACGGCGTTATAGATGCTCGCGCGCATACCGCCGACGCTGCGGTGCCCTTTCAGGTTTTTCAGGCCTCGTTCCTCAGCCCCGGCGAGGAAATCCGCATCCATTGCCGGGTCGGGGAGTGTGAATGGCACGTTCATGGTTGAGCGCACCCCTGCCTCCACGGGTGAGTGGTAGAAGTTACTGTTTTCGATCGCGCCGTACAAACGTCCGGCTTTGCGTTCGTTGATTGCCTGAATACCAGACAGGCCACCCTGCTCCTTCAACCACTCGAAGACGAGCCCGGCCAGGTACCAGGTGTAGGTGGGTGGCGTATTCGACATGGAATCCGCATCCGCCTGCACCGCATAGTCGAGCATGGAAGGCGTTTCCGGGCGGGCGCTGCCGCAGAGATCCTTCCGGACAATCACTACGGTAAGCCCCGCTGGACCGATGTTTTTCTGTGCACCCGCATAGATCAAACCGTATGTGTTGACGTCGATCGGGCGCGAGAGGATTTCCGAGGACATGTCGGCAACCACCGGAACACTGGACGAAGGCGCTTCCGCAAATTGCACACCACCAATCGTCTCGTTGGAGCAGATGTGCAGGTACTTCGCGTCTGGTGAGAGATGCCACTCGCCGGGGTCGGGTATGCGGTCGAAATTCGACTTTTCACTGCTGGCCACCACGTTCACCTCACAGTACTTGCGGGCTTCTTTGATGGCTTTGACCGACCAGGAACCCGTATTCACATAGTCGACGGTGTCGCCCGCTGCCGTCAGATTGAGCGGGATGGCTGAGAACTGTGTAGTCGCACCTCCCTGGAGGAACAACACATGGTAGTCATCGGAAACGCCCAGGAGTTCGCGCAGGTCCGCCTCGGCTCGCGTCGCGATATCGATGAACTCGGCACTCCGGTGGCTCATCTCCATAACAGACATACCACTGCCCTGGTAATCCAGTATCTCGTCCCGCGCCCGTTCGAGTACGGCATCCGGTAAAGCCGCCGGTCCGGCCGAGAAGTTAAACGCTCGTGTCACTGTGTGTCCTGTAGCCAGAAACTAGTAACAATGGGGTCAGACCCCATTGTTACTAGTTTATTCCTCGGTCTCTTTGGGGTCTGCGACGACATCGTCGTCGCCGTTCGCCTGTTCTTCGATGCGCTCGACGCTGTTGAGCTGCTCACCGTCTTTCAGGTTGATGAGTTTAACGCCCTGGGTGTTGCGGCCAAGCACTGAAACTTCATCCGCGCTGGTCCTGACAAGCGTCCCGAGGTTCGATATGAGCATGAGCTCATCCCCTTCGAATACCTGGGCTGCCCCAACGAGTTGGCCATTACGGTCGCTGGTCTGCATCGCGATGACGCCAAGACCGCCACGTCCTTTGACCGGGAATTCGTCCACTTCTGTGCGTTTGCCGTAACCGTTTTCGCTCGCCGTGAGGAGGTAACCATTTTCCTCGGGGATGATGAGGGATATCAGTCGCTGATCACCCGAGAGTTTGATACCGCGCACACCTTTGGCGGTTCGTCCCATCGCGCGCACGTCGGATTCCTTGAAACGAACGGCTTTACCGGCGCTGCTGCAGAGCAGCACATCGCTGGTGCCGTTGGTGATCGCCACACCCACAAGGGTGTTGCCTTCTTCGAGGTCGAGGGCAATCAAGCCGCTCGGACGCGGGCGCGAGAATTGTTCGAGCGGTGTCTTCTTGACGGTTCCGTTCGCCGTCGCCATAAAGACGAAGTGGTTCGATTCGTATTCCGATACCGGCATGATTGCCGTGATCCGCTCGGCCCCGTCCAGGGGCAGGATGTTGACCATGGGGCGGCCTTTCGCAATTCGGCTCCCCTGGGGAATCTGAAAGACCTTCAGCCAGTACACCTTACCCACGTTGGA
>JANQFF010000225.1 GCA_028277965.1 Pseudomonadales bacterium | reverse complement strand
TCGGACCTCCCGAATCCCCTACATGGCCATGAGTCGGCTCGCAAACCGGATTTGCTGGGATACCTGCTTTGTTGTTGAAAGTTCCTGACCCTGCCGTGCCGGACCCCAACGTAACCGAATGCACATGGTCCGGCACGGTCTCTGTGTGGTTCTCCGAATGCGTATGCGTGCCGCTACTACCACCGTCCACTGCCGTAGGGTCACGCTCGCTATTGATCCCTAGCAGGAAACGATCGTTGAACCCGGTATCCTTGGACCACCCTGCCGGAATCGCTGCGTTGGTTCCTGGCCAGAATGCGATATGGCTAGTGGTCAGCGTGTAACTCATCGCATTCGATTATTCGGAGGAGGCGGAACCGGTCCGCCTGGAGTGACGATCCCGCTAGGATTGACAATCTGAACCGACACGACTTTCTGAATCGAATTGTCCTTCATAATCATCTGGTGCTGATGATCCAAAGCTGCAACTAGCGCCCCCATCGCGATCGGTGACCCGAAAGTGTGCATCGAGATCGCTGGGAAACCTCCTTGCATCCCGACCATACTCAAGACCATGTTCGTGACATCGTCGTAAACCGTCCGCTCGTACTTCGCATCCCCACCTTTCGGCTGCGGAACCATCTGCTCAACCGTGATCCGTACCTGTGCATTAAGCGGAGGTAACTCAAATCCTGTATTTTCCGGCTCCTTCTTTTCCGATTCTTCCTCGTCAGTCCTCGCAATCTTCAGGTCTTTGTCGCTCACAGTGGCTCTCCTTGAATCAAGAGGTTAGTAGATTCGCTGCAGCCGTAGCCGCTGCTGCAGCTCTCGCTTGACACGCTTGAATGTACTCCAAGACGAACGTATCCACCTGCTCTTCGGTCCAACCCGGCGGATCGTCCATCAACTGAGATCGTAACGCGCTGTCATCGTTAATCAAGCTGCGCACCCGCTCCCGTTCTGTCACGATAGGATTGATCCCCTGCGATTCCAGATTGCGGAGTACGCTCTCGATATTCTCTACCTGGGCTGGGGTTAGTGCCATAGTCGTATCGTCCTACAGGGCCTTGGTCATCTCCACATGCCACCAGTTGCTCCCATCCCACATGCAATGCCACATCTTGGTATCTGTCGAATCGTAGAGGTACATCGTCAACCCGGTCTGACCTGCAGCAGGAGCGCCACCATAAGCCGTATCACACTGCGCATCGGTTGGCGGATCATTCACTGCAGCCTGGCTCACGAAAATCGTATGGCAGCCATCAGCGAAATAACCCTTGTTGAACCAATAGCTCGTAGTGCCTAGATCGATTTTCTGGTCGGTGTTCGGACGGACCACCCGCAGCGTACCGTCTCCGAGTTGTGTATCTCCGGCAACCCCGATCTGCGTGAGGGTATCCCCGTGCATCTGCAGCGTACCGTCAGCCTCAATATCAAGCTGACCGTTCGCTGAGGAGTAGATGTAAAGACCGGTATCACGGAAGTACAACCGTGTAGTATCGACACACTGAACCAGACAGCCGCCACCAGCTCGACCGAACTGCAAGGTGGTGCAGTTAGTCCCCCCGAGCACAAAAGCCCCTGCAGCTGCCGTATCCAGCCCCGTAGAAATCGGAACCTGAATATTACCGCTGTCGTCAACGATAACCGAGCTGTTCTGAATCAGCTTCCCGGTGGCGAGGTCAAACCTGCATACCGCATTATCGGTAGCAGAGCCAGGACCAACTACATCACCGGAACCGCCTGCACCACCTCCGCCAGGACCTCCCGCAGCGTAATAACGGCCGGAAATCGCTCGGCGATACCGCGGCGGGTCTTCCAGCTTCAATCTCATCGCTGTTCAGCCCACCAGAAAATGCCCTCATCAGCCACCCGCGCATCAAGGTACAGCTTGGACAAATCAATTTCACCGTCAGTGAAAGTCACCCGCTGACCCGGATGCAGTTCGATCCCGCGCTCGTCTCCCGACGTAGCCAGTACGTTGTGATTGCCCAAAAATACCAACTGCGAGTTCGTGCGTAGAGCTGTGATCTGCAGCACCTTTACGGTCTGCGATACCGATGACAGCGGTTGCGGCTTCCCTGCATCGTCGATGGTCAGCCGATCGTTAAGCATGGCGGACATTATTGCATCATCCCACGAATCACCTTATCGTACAGTTCGCCTCCGGCAGTTACCGTTACCCGATCCTCTGAGTAATAGACCTGAGCACCGGGCCAGACTCGCAGATCAGAGACCGTGACTGGATTCGCATCTTGCGTGAAATCGACCATCCCACCAATCGCGTGTAGCATCGCAATTGTTTCGTCGCTGTTGTAGACCACCTGAGCGTTACAATAGGTGTACAGGTTCGAGATTGCCGGAGCGACTTGCTCTTGAACCAATTTACCGCCAGCAACGTGGGCAGTAGTGATCGTCGAATGAGACGAGAACTTGCCACCGTTCATAATCAGCGTCGTGATCGTACCCGCGCCGTTCTCCGAGATCAGCTCCACGTCACCCGCTGCCGAGGTGAAGTAGGTCACCTCCAAGGTAACGACCCTCCCGGAGAACCCGCTGTCGAGCGTGGTCTTGCCCTTGGCTAGGGTCAAACGGGTGATCGTATCGCCACTAAGAACGGCAGCGTCGCCAGTTGCCTTCGAATTGATGATCATCCGATCAGTGGTCCCGTTGCCATCGGTGTAGTACAGCGTCCCTGCACCTTCATGCACTACCCGATCAGATGAGATCGTCAGGTGTGAACCACTCGTGCCTACATCTCCGGTATAGTCCGGATGAATGATTAAATTGTCCAGGTCCACTGCAGCTTGAGCCAATCCGGAGGTCACACTCACGTTGGAGCTGCCGGTGAAAATTACCGTGTCGTTATTGACTGGGACGGCGCCACCGCTCCA
>JANQFF010000214.1 GCA_028277965.1 Pseudomonadales bacterium | reverse complement strand
GTTGAGTTCCTTGATGTCGGCAAAGGATTCGACCCGGAATGCCAGATGATTCAGCGAATTGGGTGGGGCGTCATCCTGTCGAGCCTGGACCATGGCCAGTTGGTGGTGTTCTCCGGGGTCCTGGCTCATGAAAATAATCTCCGGTGCGTCGTCGCCGAGTGGCCCCCTGTCAGCAATGTTAAAACCGAGTGTGCCGGTATAAAAGTCCAGCATTCTGTCCTGATCCCTGACGTTGAGTACGGCGTGTGACCAGCTGAGTTTCAGGGCTCTCTCCTTTCAATTGTGGACTGTAGCATGCCTGTCAGTCCTGATGTTAAACGTTAGTTAGCGCTAACTTATTAGCGAGTGAAGCAACGAGTTGATCCAATGAGGTCGTTGCGGTGGTGTGTCCGAAAACGAATCGGTCCGGTCTGACAATGGCGACGTCGTGATCATCGAACAGTCGATCGAAATGTCCACGGGTTGCTGTAAGGTCGTCAAGAGTCAACAGCCTGGCGTTCAGCCTTTCCAGGATTCCCCTCGACACATCTGTCAGCATGATCCCTGAGCCGGACTTTGCAACGACAACAAAATCGGGTCCCAGAAGTTCGTCCAGTCTGACTTCTTTGCCAGCAGTCGTCTCGACGATGGGCTGCGTGAAAAGGTAGCCGGTCGAGCCGGTGTCGCTGACCTGTTCCAGAAAGATCACGCCGTCACGCAGGGGAGGTTGTTCTCTGCCCTGGCCGTAGCCCGAGGATTTGAGTGCTGGCTGTTCGGGCGGTGGTGGCAGACCATCCCGCTGACATCGTTCGACTTCCGCCAGGTGTTCCATCAACCTGCCGATGGAAACTGCCCAGTCGACGAGATCGTGTGCATGGGCATTGCGTTCCTGGTAGTAGGTGTCAAGCAGGGAATCAGAGGCAATGCCTTTTATGACAAGCGGCAGCTTCCAGGCAAGGTTGATCACATCCCGCATACCGGCATTCATCCCCTGACCGAGAAAAGGGGGCGTCTGGTGAGCCGCGTCACCAGCAATGAATATGCTGCCCTCGCGCCAACGATCTGCCGTTGCAGCATGAAACTGGTAGACAGCGGCGCGACGAATTTCGTAGGTGTCTCTCGGTGTCCAGGGATCGATCAGCGATCTGATTTTTTCTTCCTGCATCATCTCGTCGGCTGTCTCTCCCGGGTTCATTTTGAATTCCCAGCGCCGATACGGATCCTTGGTACAGACATAGGTAACGATCCTGTCGGGATCACAGACCTGGACAGTATCGTTGTTCAGCGTGTGGCCTGCCTTTGTGGTGACATCGACAACCAACCAGTCATGGTCATAACCCAGATCTTTCCAAGCGATATTCAGTGCCTTACGCGTCGAACTTGAAGCGCCGTCACAGGCGATGGCATAACGGGCAGACACCTGATCGGTATGACCGGTGGTGAGATCCTCATAGTCGAGGCTGATCCCTGCTCCCGTGTTCTTGGTTGCTGTCACCTTGGCACCGATATGAGCCGTCACGCGGGGGTGATTGATGGCTTCTTTTCGCAGGTAGGATTCCAGTTCCGGTTGATCGAACATATTCAGGGGCTGCCAGCCATTGGTGCCGAAGTCCTTGAACGGCTGGCCGAACAGCCATTCCCGTCGGGAGTTGGCAAAACCGGCACGGTCACCCGGGCGTACGGACTGCATCAGATCCTGCACTGCCTGCCCGCGACCGATCTTTTGAAACGCGCGCGTAATCTCACCATCCAGATTGACGGCTCTCGGCAGCTTGTAGACCTCCCGGTCTCTTTCGAAGGCCACGACATCAAGACCTGCCTCCGCCAGAAGAATGGCGGCGGTACAACCCACGGGTCCGAGGCCGATCAGGGCAATGTCACTCGGTGTCATCTTGTT
>JANQFF010000190.1 GCA_028277965.1 Pseudomonadales bacterium | reverse complement strand
AACTTCCGGAATCAGGATCTGCCCACCATCTACCACTGGGTAGCTGCGGCGATTCCCTGGTTCGCCCCGTACATGGCGCCGTCAGCGAATTTCAGCTCGTCAGTGGTTCCTGTCGGCGTCACGGGAAGTGTGTCGCGGTGGGGTGCCATGGATATGGCTGGAAACGTACGCGAGTGGGCTGAAAACGCACACGGGGAAGGGGCGAGGTGGATCATGGGAGCTGGACACACTGATCCCGAGTACGTGTTTTCGGGAAAGTACTCGATTCCGGCTGACGATCGCAATCCGATCAATGGCATCCGGCTTGTGACCTACCCGGACCCGGTTGAGGAGAAATATCAGGCGCCGTTCGATGAAGTGATCAGAGACAACCGTCGTCTGCGGCCTGTTTCGGAGGAGGTGTTCGAAGTCCTTCGCGAACAGTTTGTTGATCGTGGACCTCCGCTGGAAGCAACCTCAATCAGACGGGTCGATCATGAGCGCTATACATGGGAGCGCTTGTCGTTGAACTCCGATGTTGTGGGTGAGTCATTGCTTCTCAACACCTATCGACCGGTTGGCGGACAGCCGCCTTACGAACCCATCGTCGTTTTTCCGTCCTGGCACTCTCTGGCGAACACGTCCAGTGAATCCATGGACAGGATTCTGGACATTGCACTTCAAGTGGCGATCAATACGAATCGAGCGCTCGTATGGCCGATCTACTGGGGAACGCACGAGCGCTATCAGCCGGAAAGAGATGTTTTCTCCCGCCGGAACCTCGAGAACGGGTTGATGGCGGAAGCCATGGTGCATTGGTATTCGGATATGAAACGCACGATCGACTATCTCGAAACGCTCCCCGATATCGACCACCAGTCTGTCGTTTACGCCGGGTTCAGCATGGGAGCCGCCTGGCCCATCCCGTTACTTGCGATCGAACCCAGAATCAAGGCTGCTGTGCTGTGGGCTGGGGGTCTGCCTTACCGCGGATGGGTGAAGTACCCGGCACTGGCTGATCCGATCAACTACGTCAGTCGGATCGATATCCCGATTTTGATGATGAATGGTGAGTACGATACGACCTTTCCTGACCCGACGAGCCAGCAGCCGCTCTGGGATCTGCTCGGTACTCCACCAGCGAAACGCAGGCGAGTCGTTATACCGAATTCCGGGCACGGACTACCTCAAAACACCAGCTTGCGTGAAATTGCCGACTGGCTGGATCTTCAGCGTGGCACACCAGAACCGGGCGCGGCCTCTGACTGAATGGGGGTGTGAGGAGGCAAGGACGTAGCCACCTGCGGTATGCTGCCCGCCACGTCACTGCCTGTTGGTCGGTAAAGCCAATATGGAAATCGAAGATTTCACCTATGATCTGCCTGAAGGGTTGATCGCCCAGAACCCGTTGCCTGAGCGTACGGCATCCAGATTACTGAAGTTGCTTCCCGACGGGATTGAACACGGCACCTTTACGGGTATTGTGGATTTGCTCCAGCCTGGAGATCTGCTGGTATTGAACGATACACGTGTTCTCAACGCCCGGCTGCATGGCATCAAGGACAGTGGTGGGGGGGCTGAGATACTGCTCGAGAGAGTGCTCGGTACCCACGAAGCGCTCTGCCAGGTGCGTGTCAGCAAACCGCTCAAAGCTGGACGCACGATCAGGGTTGGCGATGTAGAGCTGACATCGGCGGGGCGTGAGGGGCAATTCTATAAACTGCAGTTTGGCCAACCGGTCATGGATGTTCTGGAAGAACATGGTCACGTCCCTTTGCCGCCCTACATCGACCGTGAGGATGAGGCTTTCGATCACGAACGTTACCAGACCGTGTTTGCAACACAGCCAGGGTCGGTTGCTGCACCAACAGCCGGCCTGCATCTGGATGAGGCTCTTCTCCGGCAACTCGAGGCAGGAGGGATACGAACGGCTCGCGTGACTCTGCATGTTGGCGCAGGTACGTTTCAGCCGGTCAGAGGTTCAGTTGTCGAACACAAGATGCACCAGGAGTGGTACGAGGTTCCGGAAGACACGGCCAGGGCCATCAAACGCACGAAACAGACAGGCGGTCGGGTCGTCGCGTTGGGTACCACGGTGGTTCGGACCCTGGAGGCTGTTGCCGAAAAAACGGGTCAGGTTCGTCCCGGTGCAGGTGAAACAGCGCTATTCATCGTTCCGGGTTTCAAGTTCCAGGTTGTGGATGCGCTTATCACCAATTTCCATTTGCCGCGATCGACACTTCTTATGCTTGTGTGTGCATTTGCCGGTACCGCGCGCGTACTCGAGGCTTACGCAACAGCAGTGAACGAGCGGTATCGGTTTTTCAGTTATGGTGATGCAATGTGGTTGGAGCGTGCCGATGTTTGAGGTGACCCATACAGATGGTCAGGCGCGTCGTGGCCGTTTGTCGACCCCGCACGGTGAGGTGCAGACACCTGTGTTCATGCCGTGTGGGACTTACGGGACGGTCAAGGCGATGACGCCGGAAGACCTCGAGAATTCAGGCACCCAGATTCTGTTGGGCAATACTTTTCATCTCATGTTGCGGCCGGGAGATGAGCGGATTGCCGGATTTGGTGGTTTGCACGGATTCATGCGATGGCCGGGCCCCATATTGACAGACAGCGGCGGATTTCAGGTGTTCAGCCTCGGGGACCTGAGGAAGCTCACGGAAGAAGGGGTGGTGTTCAGGTCACCGGTCAACGGTGACAGGGTGGAACTGACCCCGGAATCATCCATGCGGGTTCAGCGGAACCTCGGTTCTGACATTGTCATGGTCCTCGATGAATGTACGGAGCACCCTGTCAGCGAAGTTCAGGCGAGGGCGTCGATGGAACTCAGTCTCCGGTGGGCAGACCGTTCACGGAAAGCGTTTGGAGACGTTGATCGCCCTGTTAACCCAGGTGCGCGTCTGTTCGGAATTGTGCAGGGTGGCATGTACGATCATCTGCGTCGGGAAAGCCTGGAAGGTCTGCTCGAGATCGGTTTTGACGGTTATGCGATAGGGGGACTTTCCGTCGGTGAGAGTAAAGAAGAGATGGAAGGTGTCATGTTAAGCCTGCTGCCCATGATGCCCGGGTCTCATCCACGCTACCTCATGGGTGTCGGCACTCCGCAGGACCTGGTCCTCGGCGTTTCTCTTGGTGTAGACATGTTTGATTGTGTGATGCCAACACGCAACGCCCGCAACGGGTATGCGTTTACGTCGCGGGGGACCGTCAAGATCCGCAACGCGCGGCATGCAGTGTCTGAGGAACCACTCGATCCCGATTGCTCCTGTTATACGTGTCAGAATTTCTCCCGGGCGTATCTGCACCATCTCGATCGGTGCGGGGAAATGCTTGGGCCGATGCTGATGACCCGGCATAACCTGACCTATTACCACAACCTCATGGCTCGATTGCGTGGGTCTATTGAAACGGGTACATTTCGCACCCTCGTAAATACCCTCCATCGAGATTGGAACACTCCGGATGAATCTGTTTGAAACAACGGCTTACGCTGCGCCTGCAGGTGGTGCGGGCGGCGATGCGGGCCTGATCAACCTGCTGTTTCTCGGCGGGTTTGTACTTATCTTCTACTTCCTGCTGATCAGACCGCAGAACAAACGGCGCAAGGAGCATCAGGCGTTGGTAGGTGGATTGTCGAAAGGGGATGAAATTGTCACAGCGAGTGGCATCGTCGGTACCATCAACAAGGTGGAAGACGATTTCATCAAAGTACAGGTGAACGAAAGCGTTGAAATGCGGATCCAGAAATCGGCGGTCGGCGCAACACTGCCGAAAGGCACCATTAAAGGTCTCGATAAAGATTAGGGCGTGTTAGCACTTTTCAGGTCCACGCACAGGAAGTTGCCCTAAATGGCGGAACAGGACACAGGCAGTCCCGCATTGCTCGGCGTCCGTCGCCGTAACGTCCTGCCCCCCAATACGTTCAAGCTCTGGCAGTACATCGGCATTTTTGCCGTGCTGGTACTCGGGGCCATCTATTCCGCGCCGAACCTGTTTCAGCCGGATCCAGCGATCCAGATCAAATCCCTGCGTGAAGAGGTGGTCATCAATGCCACGGACCTCGCTGGCATAGAGAGCGTGCTGCGGGAAGCGGGCATACCTGTCATCGGGACCGAAATGGCTGAAGACTCCGGCTGGGTTCGCGTCGATAGTGATGAGAATCAGCTGAAAGCGCAGCAGATCGTGAGTGACCATCTCAACCAGACAACCGCTGACTATGTCGTTGCGTTGAACCGCGCCAGTAACACCCCGCAGTGGCTGCGTGATCTCGGGGCAACACCGATGTCCCTGGGGCTCGACCTCTCCGGCGGCGTGCACTTCCTACTGGAAGTGAACATGGATGAATACACTGCCTCTGTGATCGAAAGCGCCGCCCAGGGGATGCAGGACAAGCTCAGGGAGGATCGGATACCGTATGTACCCGCGCGTGAGTGGGTGGACGATCTGACCATCCGCATAGCCTTCAACGACGAATCTGCACGTACGCGAGGTCTCGAAGCGCTCACGGATTTCCAGGATTACCAGATCCGCGAGGAAGAAATCGATGGCTATCCGGGCCTGACCTACCGCATGACGCAGGATCGAATCACTGCCCTTGAAGACCGGGCGATCGATCAGAACCTGATATCCCTGCGGAACCGGGTCAACGAGCTGGGCGTCTCAGAGCCACAGGTGCAAAGGCTCGGAAGGGCGCGAATTGTTGTGGACCTGCCGGGTATACAGGACAGCGCTCGCGCCAAGAACATTCTCAACAAATTCGCCAACCTCGAATTCCGATTGGCCGCAGAACCGAATACCGCCCGCTTTCAGCGTGAAACCTATCCGTACGAGGGCCGCCTGCAGGACATCATGCGGCGCAATATCGTCACGGGTAACAATGTCCAGGACGCGCAGCAGGGCTACGACCCGGAAACCAGTCAGCCCCAGGTGAGCATCGAACTCGACAGCGACGGTGGTGTACGTATGCACGATGCCACCAAGGACAACATCGGCCGGGACATGGCGATCCTCTTCATCGAGCAGAAACCGGTGGTCAGAAAAGTCGTGCGGGACGGTGAACTCGTCGAGGTGCGTGAGCTTGAAGAAGAAAGACGCCTCATTAGCGTTGCCAACATCAAAGCGGCTCTTGGTTTCCAGTTCCGAATCACGGGCCTGAGTCTGACTGAGGCGAGGGACCTGGCACTCCTTCTTAGAGCCGGTGCGCTGGCCGCCCCCATGTACATAGTCGAGGAACGAACAGTTGGTGCGTCGTTGGGTGATGAAAACATCGAGCGGGGCTGGCAATCCGTTGGGATCGGGTTCGTGCTGGTGCTCATCTTCATGGTTTTCTACTACCGGCTGTTTGGCCTGGCAGCAAACATCGCGCTGACTGCGAACCTGATGTTGCTGGTGGCGATCATGTCGGTCTTAGGCGCTACCCTGACACTGCCGGGCATCGCCGGGATTGTGTTGACGGTTGGTATGGCGGTTGATGCCAACGTGCTGATATTTACCCGTATCCGGGAAGAACTCAAAGAACGAGCACCTCAGCAGGCGATACATTCGGGGTTTGAGCGTGCACTTCTGACCATTACAGACGCCAACGTCACGACGTTTTTTGTCGCGATCATCCTCTTGTCGATTGGCAGTGGCCCTGTGCGCGGATTTGCTGTGACGCTTGCAGTTGGGATCGTGACATCGATGTTCACTGCAATTCTCGTGACACGGGCTATCGTGAACCTGATGTACGGCGGCAGGAAACTGGAGTCGATAAAAATATGAAGACGCCCAATATCGACTTTATGGGTAAACGGGGCATCGCCGCTGTTCTGTCTGCGGTGTTGCTGGTCATATCTGTCGGTGCGCTCTTCGTCAACGGCCTCAACTGGGGTCTCGACTTCACCGGCGGGTCTCTCATCGACGTAGCATTTGAGGAAGAAGTCGACCCGGAAGCCGTCCGGCAGGCCCTGGTCGAGCGTGGGTACGAAAATGGCACCGTCCAGTATTTTGGAACCAACAGGGAACTCCTGATCCGGATGCCGCCCCAGATGGGCGTCGATCAGTCTGCGCTCGGAGATGAGATCTTCCAGACACTCCGTGACCTGTACGGGAGTGTGGAACTGCGGCAGTCCAACTACGTCGGTCCCGCAGTGGGAGAGGAGTTGACCGAAGACGGAGGGCTGGCGCTTCTTACCGCCCTGATTGTTGTAATGCTCTACATCCTGTTTCGTTTTACCAAGCAGTTCTCTGTCGGTGCAGTCAGCGCCCTTGCACATGATGTGTTCATCGTGCTTGGGTTCTTTGCCGTATTCCAGTGGACGGCGGATCTCACCGTTCTCGCGGCACTCCTGGCGGTGATCGGTTACTCGCTGAACGACACGATTGTCGTCAGCGACCGGATTCGTGAGAACTTCCGCAAGATACGTAAAGCGACACCTTTCGAGGTCATCAACGAGTCACTCAACCAGACACTGGGCCGGACTTTAGTCACCAGTATGACCACCTTGTTCGTGCTGCTGGCGTTGCTCTTTGCGGGTGGCGAAGTGATCCGTGGGTTTGCACTCGCTCTCAGCATTGGCGTTGTAGTGGGTACCTACTCGTCGATGTACGTGGCAGCGTCAGTATTGCTCGCGATGAATATCACCCGCGAAGATCTGCTGGTACCGGAGAAAGAAGAAGACAGCCCGGACGGCAGTTATCCGTAAGAATCGCGGCTAAAGCCGCTCCTACAGAGATAGCAAGGTCGACCTAACTCTGTAGGAGCGGCTTTAGCCGCGATTGGTTTTAAGTACACCAACGAGCTGTCTGAAGATCCGCTGGTTACCCGCAACGATATCCCCGTTCTGCCAATAGGTTTCTCCACCGGCGAAGTCGCCGACAAACCCGCCAGCTTCACGGACCAGGACAATTCCGGCGGCGATGTCCCACTGGCTGAGTCCCTTTTCCCAGAAACCGTCTGTGCGCCCGGCAGCGACATAGGCGAGATCAAGCGCAGCGCTACCTGCCCTGCGCACAGCCCGGCAGGTCCTGGTAATGTGGTGGAGCTGATCGATGTAGTTGTCGAGGTGGTCCTGGATTGAACCGGGAGGAATGCCGGTGCCGATGACGCCGTCTTCGAGTTTGGATTTGCCTCCGACCCGGATGCGTTTGCCGTTGAGCTGGGCACCATAGCCGCGGCTGGCAACAAACTCCTCGTTTCGAATGGGGTCGACGATAACGCCGTGTTCCAGATGTGCACCTTTCATGACACCAATGGACACAGCAAAGTGCGGAATTCCCTGCAGGTAATTCAGGGTTCCGTCCAGCGGATCGATGATCCAGGTGTATTCTTCCGAGCCTTCCGTCAGGCCGCTTTCTTCACCCTGGATTGAATGGTTTGGATAGCTCGTCCGCACGACATCGATAATGATGCGTTCAGCGTGGCGGTCCACGTCAGAGACGAAGTCGTTCCGCGCTTTCATTTCCACGTCCCGCTCTTCGGGGCGGTCGAAATTTTGCGCAATGAAGTCGGCCGCACTGCGTGCTGCGCGCAATGCGATGTTGGCCATGGGTTGCATGCTGGTCCGTCTTTGCCGGCGAGGTGCGGTATGCTAGCACGCTTTTTTTATTCGTCGCATGAATCAAGTGAGCGCCCTGTGAGCGATATGGACGACATCAGGATTGTGCTGGTAGAACCCAGTCACCCCGGCAACATAGGCGGAACGGCCAGGGCCATGAAGACCATGGGTCTTAAGAATCTCGTTGTGGTCAATCCTCGCCGGTTTCCGGATCCCCAGGCCGACTGGCGGGCAGCCGGTGCGTTGGATGTCCTGGATGCAGCCCGGGTGGTGGCTTCAGTCGAGGAAGCCATTGCGGATTGTCACTGGGTGGTGGGTACCAGCACACGCCTCAGGAAGATCCCGTGGCCGGTAAGTGACGCCCGGCAGGTGGCACAGCAGATCAGAAACCTCGGCGATGCCGGTAAAGCAGCCATTCTCTTCGGGCGGGAAGACAATGGCCTGACCAACGAGGAGCTCAGGCGCTGTAATCATCATCTGCAGATCCCCGCATCCCCCGAATACCCGTCTCTGAATCTCGCCATGGCCGTGCAGGTTGTGTGTTACGAGATCCACAGTGCGTTCCTGGAAACATCGGAGGATGTGCCCTGGGACCGGCGGCTGGCGACGTCCCAGGAAGTCGCAAACCTGTTGGAACATATGGAGACGGTGTTAACGCAGCATGAGTTTCTCGATGCGGAAAACCCGGGTCAGACGATGACCCGTTTACGCCGGTTGTTTGCCCGGGCGGGGATAGATGAAACGGAGGTGCAGATACTGCGTGGCATCTTCAAACACTTTGACCGGCGAACGGGACAATAGTGGACCAAAATAGTCGGGTATTGCATACTCGCGGCGTCCGCCATTCCTGAGGTATGCCATGCGTTTAACGACCAAAGGCCGCTACGCAGTCACCGCTATGCTCGATATCGCGCTGCATAAAGAGCAGGGGCCGGTCAGCGTCCAGGAAATAGCCGCCCGCCAGGACATCTCTTCAACCTATCTCGAGCAGATTGTCGGAAAACTCAAACGATCGGGATTGCTGTTGAGTCACCGGGGTCCCGGTGGCGGATACGTTCTCGGCAGCCAGGCGACGGAAGTGTCAATTTCCGCCATCGTTCAGGCAGTAGGTGAGGGTGTTGATGCGACCCGATGTGGGGGCAGGGCGGACTGCCAGGAAGGTCACATGTGTCTGACTCATGATCTGTGGGCTGATCTGTCGGATCAGATCGACGGTTTTCTGCAGGGCATAACACTCGCAAGCCTTGTTGAACGTCAGTCGGTCACCGGTGTTTGCGCGCGACAGGATGAAAAAGCGGACGGTGTTTCTTTGATCAGCGCGACCCAGATCTGATTCGGTATGCAGGACCCCATCTATCTCGACTATGCCGCGACCACAATGGTCGACCCCCGCGTTGCCCAGAAAATGGGGGAGTGCCTGCTCGTCCATGGGAATTTCGGTAATCCGGCCTCCAGGTCACATGCGTATGGCTGGCGTGCGGAAGAAGCGGTGGAAGCTGCGCGTGTGCAGGTGGCTGAAACCCTGGGTGCAGATCCGCGGGAAATCGTCTGGACCTCTGGTGCTACAGAATCCGATAACCTGGCACTGAAAGGTGTGGCGCATGACGCGTCAAAACGGCATATCGTGACAAGTGCCATCGAGCACAAAGCTGTCCTCGATACCTGTGCATATCTCGAGACGCGTGGGTTTGAAGTGACTTATCTGACCGGGGATGCCCACGGTCGTGTATCGCCTGAGATGGTGCGCGATGCGATTCGCGAAGACACGCTCATCGCCTCCATCATGCACGTGAACAACGAGCTCGGAACCATAAATGACGTTGCGGCTATTGGAGAAGTATGTTCAGATAATTCTGTTATTTATCATGTAGATGCAGCTCAAAGTTACGGTAAATTAGAGATAAATGTGGATGCGATGAACATCGACATGCTGTCGGTCTCCGCTCACAAGATTTACGGCCCGAAAGGCATGGGGTTCCTGTACGTACGGCGGGAACCGCCGCTTCACCTGACGCCGTTAATACACGGCGGCGGGCACGAAATGGGCATGCGCTCAGGAACCCTTGCCACGCATCAGATAGTTGGCCTGGGAGAAGCTGCCCAGCTCATCCATGAACACATGCATGCCGAGCAGGTGAGACTGGCTGGGTTGCGTAACCGATTCCTGG
>JANQFF010000113.1 GCA_028277965.1 Pseudomonadales bacterium | reverse complement strand
GTCACGCAGGGCGTCCGATTGCCACTGGCCAAGCTGGGCCAGCGCATTAGGGTAGTCGATGCGGCCACCGTAATCTGGTTCGGCCAGGCAAAGGATGTGTCCGTTGTCCCGTGTTACTCGTTTCATTTCAGTTAGGGTCGCTGCTGGGTCTGTGACCCACAGCAGGAGGAAATGGCACAGCGACAGATCGAAACTGTTTGTGGGGTAGGCGAGGTGATGTGCATCCATGCAGGCTAGATTGACCTCTCCAGCCGTAGCTCGACAAAACTCCAAGTACTTGAAGTCGATGTCCAGACCGAACACCGCCCCATTAGTATGCATGCGGAGATCGCCCAAAATTGCGCCGGTTCCGCATCCGACTTCCAGAACGCGCTGGGCGTTCGTGAGGCCGCTCTGTTTATAAAGGTGCTCGCGTAAGGGGCGCGTCCAGTAAGCTTGCTGAAGGAAGCGTGCATGCCACTCCGCTGATGTTAGTCCCATGTCTAAAATTATATACGCACTAAACTGTATAGAGTTGCGCCTCCCGGACCCCTTCCCCTGTGTCCAGTCAGGTTGGATACAGTTGGGTGTATAATTCCGAGCAGAATCGTCTATTTTTAGGAGCGCTGTGGTGGCCTCACCCACCAAGAGCAACATCACCAGGCGTATTTGGAGCGGCGTCAGAGAGGACGTGAACGCCTTTTTCGCCGCGCTCTCTCCCATCGAGTCCTCCGAGCCGGGTTTGCACACCTACCGGATAGCTGCAAACGAGACGGGCGAGCTGCGCATCCATTTGCGCGTCGAGCCGCAAGGCAACGGCGTGCTTTTTGTTGACGTGACGGATGTCATCCATCTGAATCCCACTGCCACCCAAATGACGAAGATGGCCTTAGATGGCGTCTCCATCGAACGAGCGCGAGCGGAGATGTTATTGCGCTACCAAGCTGTGCCGGTAGCGCAACTGAATGTCGAGCTTGCGCAAGTATACGAGATGGTCGCACGCTTCCAGCGCTTCGACGATCATTGTCCGACCTGCACCATCAGCGATATTGCCGAGTCTTCACCCCTGTTCAGTGTGCCGGTCAACGCACCCTACAAAGTTGACATTGCCCTGACCTATGGCTGTAACAACGAATGCCCGCACTGCTATAACGAGGCTGACCGCCTGGCGATGCCCTCCTTGCCGCTGCAGGACTGGCAAGCGGTCTTGGATCGAATTGCCGAACTGGGGGTGCCCCACGTGATCCTCACCGG
>JANQFF010000111.1 GCA_028277965.1 Pseudomonadales bacterium | reverse complement strand
ACTCGGCAACCAGTTTGACAGCGAGTATGTTGTCAAGCAGTTCCCCGGTGCGCATCGATCGTTCTCTCCCGGGTATTGGAACTGGATGAGAATCAAGGTTAAGCTCCCGTGGGGCAATCTGTCCATCGGCAAACGTCCGTCTAGGTACGGCATGGGACTCATCTATGACGGCTATAACACAGGTTCAAACTCCGTATCGCTCAGCGTGCCGTACGGACCGCTCACATTCGGCGTCTCCTTCTATCCGTCTCGGCGGGCAAACCACAACGGATTCACGAACCCGGATGACGGCAGCAATATCCGCATTTCCAACTGGTCTTGGGGTGCCGCGTACGCCTGCGGAAACATTAAGTCGGGCTTTGCCGTCAGCCATGCCGACCGTCAGAGGCCGGCGGAACGACAAGTCAACGTCTTCACAAACAGCACCCGTAATCGGCACGATCTGGAGCTAAAGGCGTACTTCAAGTACTTTAACGGAACCTTCTTCTTCAACACAGAGGGTGACTTGTACTACCGGCAGCAGCTCGACCACTGGACCTTGGCCGAGCAGCAGGGCGGAAACGGCAACCAGATTTACCAGGACCACGAGTGCTTGGTTTATGGTGTTGAGACCGGTTTCGTCACCGGTCCTGCGAAGCTTAGCTTCTTGCTGTTCAACGGTAGCGACGACGACCGGCGTGCATACAGCATCGGCGGCGGAACTTCTATCTTCAAACTCAATAACTGGTATCGTATAAGTCCCGAATTCGGCAACTCGTACACGGTGTGTTATCCCTATATCTATTTGATGGGATTTCAGTACGGCGGCGGCAATGCAAACGGAGCAACAGTCAGCGCCAGAGGGCGGTGGACCTCAGGACTTCTGCTGGCTGCGCGCTTGGATTACGCCGTAGCTGCCAACTTGAACCTGTTTGCAACTGCTGCCAAAGGCACTCAGTGGAACAAGAGCTTCGGATGGGGTTACATCAACGTGCTCCAAAACGGAAACGTCAACCTCTCTCCGAAGAACAACGGACGGGTTCGTTCCCCTGCGATTCCCGACGACGACATGGGGTGGGAATTCGGCACAGGGATGGACTGGAAGCTGCTCGAAGGGTTGACTTTCAGAGGGCTGTTCGCGTACTGGCAGCCGGGTAACTGGTGGAAATATGCCTGTGTCAGCAGGACAAATCCCAACTGGTACCAGCCAACGG
>JANQFF010000024.1 GCA_028277965.1 Pseudomonadales bacterium | reverse complement strand
GTGGAATTTTCCTTCTGGGCAATGTACGAGCGCCTGTTCGAGGCAGCCGGCATGCAGTTTGAGGACGGTTTCGGGGGGACGGATGCATTCTACAGTTTTCTCACCGATCAGCTTCTGGTCCAACTCAAGGCCAAGTATCGTATCGATCCCAACGAGATCGGGCTGGCGGGTCATTCGTCAGGCGGCGATTTTGCGGTGGATACGCTGCTTCGAAAGCAGACACCCTTCACCAAGTTCATTGTTGGGTCATACGGGACAGATGTGCTGGAAAGAACCCTCCCCGCTCGGGAACAGGCGTTTACGAACACCGCGGTGAACAGACAGCTGAGCGTGTTTTGCGGCTACGGCGGAGCGGAACTCGAGGATCCGTATCTCAAGGACTACATCGAGCGCGGTGTCGAGCTGCTGAAGCGTTTGCAGACCAGCGATCCTGAACACCTGGCAGCTACGATCCGGGAGTTTGACAGGGAGACCCACGGTTCTGTATTCGCCCACATCTTCTCATCGGGCTATCGGGAGCTGTGGGGAACCGGCGTCAGTTTTGTAGAGTCGATGGGCGAGCGTTCCTTATCCTAACCGTCAGCCGAAGGCTAACCGCCGCGGGTGATCCTGCAAATCCCGATGTGGTTGCCTTCCTCGGCTGGGGGTGGAGTCAAGTTGTAACCTCGTTGTGTTCCTCAGAACCGTGCCCGTATCCCCCCAAACGCGCCAAACGGGGCGCCTGGCCCAAGAAACTGCTCCAGCCCGGTCTCGTCGAGCGCATTTTCAAAAAACGCCCCGTAGCTCTCATAGTTTTCATCAAACAGATTTTCAAACCGAACAAACAGTTCGATGTTCCGATACTGATACGACAGCTGCATATTGGCCACAAAGTAGGGGTCAAGCCGACTGCCATTGTTTGCTTCATCGCCCCGCAGCCGCTGGGCATCGACCCACACCGCATCCATGCCCAGGCGAAACTGATCCCACAGCATCAGCTCGAAACCACCGTTGACCCGATGCGGGGGTACCAGGGGCAGACGGT
>JANQFF010000490.1 GCA_028277965.1 Pseudomonadales bacterium | reverse complement strand
GGCATAAGCGACGATCTCTAATCAGTGAAAAATAACCTGATCCGTATGATAATGTCAGAACCTCGAAACGGTCTTATGTTTTTAGCAGTGCTGCACTAGCGGGGGTGAAACCCGCCTGATCGGGCAATGAAACAGAGCACAGACACATTGACTCAGGGCATCCGCGGCCGGTGTGGAGAACCCTTGTTCGGGCTATACCGGTGGCTTACGGGAGAATCCCTAAACGGGCGTCCCGCGCGTCGATCCCTGCTCCGAGAGAAAGGCCAGCTCCGCGACGCAGTGAAGTCCGGTGGTCGCCAATCCACGCATCTCAGCAGGATCCACCGTCGCAGTCTGCCGCCGGGTGCCCTGAGCCAATGTGTTTGCCGCAACGCCATCGTCGGCCTGTGGATATGTGGACGAGTCCGCCTCCCTGCGGACCGGCCCGAGCGAAAGCCGTGTGGGCCTATGGACCGCGCCGATACCTCGGCGCGATACGCCTGCACCGCGCAGGCGCGGCCCACAGGTTGCCCACACTCTCGGGCCTCTCGCCCACAGACCCACAGGCCCTGCAACAAGCTGGTTTTCAGAAGAAAGAAGAGATCGCTTAACGAGATTCAGTGCCAATAGTTGACAGGTCAACATATCAGCCCGAAGTTCCCCGCAGAAATCTGCCCGAAATCGGGCTTAAGCTGCTGATAATTGATCAAAAAGAGCCGTCTTGTTTGCTGCTGTTTGTTCCCATGTAAAAGCGCTTAATTTGCCTTTATATATGGGATATATGTGCTATACATGTTCCCATGTACATCGAACGTGTCCCGAACCGCAATTCCCGTCCTGCCATTCTGCTGCGGGAAGGGTGGCGCGAGGGCAAGAAGGTCTGCAAGCGGACCCTGGCGAATCTCTCGGATTGGCCGACCCCTGTTGTTTCCCTTCCTGATCCGCAAACCACGGTCGAGGATCGCGCGCACTGATCCAGCGGTGAAATGAAGCTCGGGTGGCGTAGTGTGGTCTGGGGGTG
>JANQFF010000484.1 GCA_028277965.1 Pseudomonadales bacterium | reverse complement strand
GAATGTCGTCAATTGCGCCGTTGAGGTGTCCGGCGAGGGGATCGCCGCCGTTGATGGCGTGGGCTGTACGACCGGCCAGGGTGAAGCCCTCGAAAGGTTCCGGCTGCAGGTCATACAGATAGCGGATCACCTCGATGATCTCGGCAGCGATCAGGGTTGACATACCGCTGTCGAGGGTTTCGCCGAGATAGGGTGTCCACTTTTGTTCTGCTGGCACAGGATGCAGCAGGCTGCGGGCGTGATTCAAGACTTCTGGTAACTGCCCCAGCGTTTCTACGGGAATGCCCGTCATCGCGTAGATCAGAGGCAGATAGTATGCGGTATTGGGGAAGGCGACTGGCGTATCCGGACCTTTTTCGGACAGAGCCTTGTCAAGCATAAACTCGGCTTCTGTGACCAGCGCATTCGCCCCGCGAATAGCTCTTGTTGCAATATAGCGAGACATGTTAGCTTATCATCTCCTACTTGGCGGGTTCGCCATAAATCGCGCTGCGCCGTTCCTCAACAGGAAGTTCTTCAACCTCAAGCATGCGGGTATCACCACTGCGCCCGAATTTGGCGGGGTCATATTCCGGCAGACCGAGATCGGCACGTTTGCGATCGATATGTGCAAGGGTTTTTTCGATCATCTCGTCAGCTTCTAAGATGAACTCCAGTTTACCGCCGTAGAGTTCTTCCCAGCCGTCGATGAGATAGTTGGCAACGATAGTGCTGTCAGAGTGGCGATCTTCCATACCCTCGACCGGGTTGGAACCACCCATGATGACGTAGGCACCGGAGGCAACGCAGTAAGCGGCAATCGAAAGTGCTTTCTCGCTCATCCACTCTGGCGCGAGACCAACAGCGGGCACCTGATCGATGTCATCACCGAGGCCGCCGGTTTCAACGACCTGGGTAAGGACGGTCAGGATGCGGGTGTTGTCCACACAGGAACCCATGTGGAGCACCGGCGGGATGCCGACCGTCTCGCAAACTTCGCGAAGGCCGGGGCCAACTTCTTCCAGGCCCGCTTCACCGAGTAAGTAACCCAGCTTGGCGTTGGCGATGGCCGAACAGCCAGTTTCGACAATAAGCACGTCTTCTTTGAGCAGCTTCTCAGTCACATAGGTGTGCAAGAAGTCCTGCTGCGAACGCGGGTTGTTGCAGCCGACAATGGCAGCGACGCCGCGAATACGCCCGGACATAACCGCATCATTCAAAGGACGGAAGGATGCGCGGTATGAACCACCAAGCATGTAGTTGATGTATTCATGTGAGAAGCCGGGGATCAGGTCGTTCTTGAGCTCAGGAATTTGAACCTCGCCCCGGTTCTTGTAGTTATCGATTGCCTCTTTCAAAATGTCCTTGGCAATTGACAGGGCTTTGTGCTCATTGAATTCAATGTGCGTGGCACCTGTGATCTTGACTTTGGGGGAGGTGGTGATGATCTTGGTGTGGAAGTTCTCAGCGAGGCCAACCAGCGCCTGCATGATGCACTGCACGTCCACGACCATCGCCTCGACCGAGCCGGTCAGGATCGAGAGTTCCTGATGGAGGAAGTTTCCAGCTGCCGGAATGCCCTGACGCATCAGGATTTCATTAGCGGTACAGCAGATGCCGGAGAGGTTAACACCTTTCGCGCCTGCGGCTTTGGCATACTCGATGATCTCCGGGTCTTGCGACGCCGCGACGATCATCTGGCTCAGGGTTGGCTCGTGGCCGTGCACAACGACGTTGACCATGTCATCTTTCAGGACACCGAGATTGGCCTGCCCAAGAATGGGGGCAGGGGTGCCGAAGAGGATGTCGGAAACGTCGGTTGCGATCAGGCTGCCGCCCCAGCCATCGGCCAGCGCTGTGCGAATGGCGTGGTGCATGATGTGGATGGGGTCCTGGTCGTCACCGATGTGGGTACGGTGCAGGGCTTCGACAACTTCACGGTCAACACCACGCGGGATAACACCCTGTTCTTCCCAGAGTTTGACGCGCTTTTCAGGAGCACGGAAGATGGGAACGATTTCACCACGCTGCTGGCCGAACTGGGCAATATAGAGGTCAGCAAGTTCGTCGGCGATTTCTTCAGGGGAACGGCCTTCGACTTCGATGTCATAATATTGCGCGACGGTACGCAGCTTCGCCACATCACGGATAACATAACCTTCAGCCTCGCCATTGGCTGTCGCTTTAAGGGTGAAGGCCATGTCACGCCCATGATCGGAGTGCGCGGCAGAACCGG
>JANQFF010000439.1 GCA_028277965.1 Pseudomonadales bacterium | reverse complement strand
ACCCTGTAGTCAATAGGGTGGTCAGCGGAGGGTCCGCTGTGCGAGCCTTCTAAATGTCAACAAGTCCTGGTGGTGGTATGCTGATACACGCCGAAATCTACATTGTCGGGATGGCGACCGTTTACGCTGGAGCTACTAAAGATCTCACGGAGTTTTGGGAAACCGTTTTGACTTGTCGTCGTGGTTTCCGGGAGTTTCCGCAGCGGCGACTTCAGTTGAGTGAGTACGGATCCGAGAGCCGGGAAGATAGAGACAAGATCTACGTGTCAGGTCCCGGATGATTACGAGGAACTTTTATGAATAGGTGGGGCTGCTGTGCATGCCATTGTTGGAGTGGGGCTGCTGTGCATGCCATTGTTGGAGAGTCCGGAGGGGCGTTTTGTGGTGCAAGTTTTTCTGCGGGAGGTGGTGATTATACCGGTAAACGAAGCGTTTAAGGGTTGCCTGGAGGGAAGCTGAGGAGTCGAAGCGGTGGGTGCGCAACACGTCGGCGATGCGGCCATTGAAGCGTTCGATCATGCCGTTGGTTTGTGGGGTTCTGGGCTTGATGAGCCGATGCTCGATGCGGTGGTCGATACAGACCTGATCGAAGGCGTGGGCAGCGGTCGGTTGGCGCTCGCCAGTGGCGCAGAAGCGATCGGTAAATTCCTTGCCGTTGTCGGTGAGAACCTTGCTGATGGTGAACGGGGCGTGGTCAATCAATCGTTTGAAGAAGCCGCTGGCGGAGGTTGCTGAGTTGTCCTTGAGGATCTCCCCGTAGACCCAACGGGTGGCACGATCAATGGCGGCAAACAGGTACCTGCGTTGGTCCTGGTCCGGCATCTGCGGCAGGTACGTGACATCGACGTGCACAAAGCCGGGGGCGTATTCCTTGAAGGTCTTGTGGGGGGGTGTTTGCGCGCTTTCCTCCTGAGGCAGCAGGGTCTTGAGGGTGGAGACCCCATGGCGGCGCAGACAGCGGTCCGGAGCGGATCGGGAGCGGTCGGGGTGGATGAACTCACCGATCACCACCAGCAGGTCATCGAGCGGCAGCAGCAGCGTCTTGCGCAGTTCTACGACCACCGCGTCCTGGGTCGGGGTGAGGGTGGTCTGCAGGCGGTGCGGCGTGTGCGAGCCATCAGCAACGCCGTCCCGGCGTTTCCAGCGGCGGATGGTATCCTCGCTCACGCTCAACTCATCGGCCAGTTGCGTGACAGACTGGTGGGATGCCTGAATGTATTGGCGGATCTTCGGGGTCGTGGTGGCATTGGCATGCAAGTGGATGTTCATGGTGCGTTCTCCGATACGGAAGTGGTTACCAGTAGCTCCATGACCTCTCGGGCACGCAACAATGACCCAATCTTAGATCCTATGCAATCATCCGGGACCTGACACGTATGAACTGCCGGACAGTCCACCGCAGCTC
>JANQFF010000409.1 GCA_028277965.1 Pseudomonadales bacterium | reverse complement strand
TTCCCAGGGGAATGTGGACGGGACTGCAGCAGCTCTCAAAACCGGCAAACCCGCTGTCATCCTCATGAACGGCTTCATTACAGAAGAGCGTGCAGCGCTGGCGGACCGTATCGCTCAGGTCACGGGCGCCAGGGTCATCATGGATACGTTTGTCGGCCGCACGCAACGTGGCGCAGGGCGCGCCGAGGTGCAGCGACTGCCGTATTTTGGTGAACAGGCAGCCGAAGTCCTGGCTGGCACGGAATACCTCATTCTTCTCAGCAGTCAGTCGCCCGTGACGTTTTTTGCGTATCCGGACAAACCCAACTGGCTGACGCCAGAGGGCTGTGAGACACATGTGCTTGCTGAACGGGACGAGGACATTGACGGTGCCCTGGAAGCCCTGGTGGAAGCTGTCGGGGCGACAGGTACCGATCCACGTCTGGTGGACCACGAGGTGCCGGACATGCCGTCAGGGGAACTCAATCCCATGACACTGGGTGCAGCCCTGGCTCACCACTTTCCGGAAAACGCCATTGTCGTCGATGAAGGCGGCACGTGCGGTGGCGGTTGCTCAATTGCAACACGTACGGCACATCCCCATGATCACCTCATGCTGACGGGTGGTTCGATTGGGTACGGCCTGCCTTGCGCCACCGGTGCCGCTGTTGCCTGCCCGGACCGTCGTGTCATCTGTCTGCAGGCTGACGGAGGTGGCATGTACACCAATCAGGCACTCTGGACCATGGCGCGTGAGAAGCTCGACGTCACAACGATCATCTTCGCCAATCAGAAATACTCGATCCTGCAGATCGAATTTGGCCGGGTTGGGGCGCATAACCCCGGTCCCAAAGCCATGAGCATGCTCGATCTCACCAACCCTGAGATCAACTGGGTGTCCCTCGCGGAAGGTATGGGTGTTCCGGCATGGAGAGTGCATACGGTCAAGGAGTTCAGTGCTGCCCTGCAAAGTTCGTTTGCCTCTCCGGGGCCCTCTTTGATCGAAGCGATGTTGTAGCCGAATGGCCGATACCGGGAAGAAGGAGTCGAGGTGGTATGCCCACTATGTCCTGGTTGTGCTCGTCATCGTTTACATTTTCAACTTCATCGACCGCAACATCCTTTCCATCCTGGCGGAGGACATCAAAGCGGATCTCGGGATCAGCGATGCCCAGATGGGATTCCTGTATGGGACGGTGTTTGCGGTCTTCTACGCCGTGTTCGGCATCCCGCTGGCGCGTTTTGCCGACGTCTGGACGCGACGGAGCCTGATCTCCATCGGGCTCGGCTTCTGGAGCCTGATGACGGCTGCTTCGGGCCTGGCACGGTCGTTCTCCATGCTCGCGACATTCCGTATCGGTGTCGGTATAGGGGAAGCGAGCGCGTCACCCGCTGCGTATTCAATGCTCTCGGATTATTACCCACCCCACGTGCGCGCCACGGTCATTGCAATCTATGCTGCGGGCGTCTATATCGGAGCCGGTATCGGGATTTTCCTCGGGGGCTACATCCTCGATACCTGGGCGGCGATGTATCCCGATGGCAACGCGCCATTTGGGCTCAAAGGCTGGCAGGCGGCGTTTATGGCGGTAGGGGTACCCGGTATATTGATGGCGGTCTGGGTGCGTACGTTGCGTGAACCCACACGGGGCATCAGCGAAGGTCTGGTGGCTGAGAAACATCCGGCACCATTCAGGCTCCTGGGACGGGAACTCAGCGCGGTGATACCGCCGCTCAACGTGATCAGTCTCCTCGGACACAAGGACGCAATCAGGAAAAACTTCATTGCCGCAGTGCTCTTTGCGCTGGCTGCGTGGTTTCTGATTTTCCTTACCGGCAGCGTTGCCCAATGGGTGACGTCTGCTTTTGGGGTGTACGTGACCTTTTCATGGGCCCAGTCCCTGAAGATTCGAGATCCGGCCACCTACGCCATGATGTTTGGCTCCAAAGCGTTCATCTACACCATGCTTGCGTTTCCAATGACCGCGTTTATGGGGTACGGCGCAGGTTTCTGGATACCGCCGCTGCTGCTGCGTATCCACGATGTGGGGGCGGCAGAAGTGGGTCTTTATCTCGGCATTGGTGCTGCCACGGGCGGATTTGTGGGGATTACCCTTGGAGGTATTCTCGCCGACTACCTCAAGCAGAAGTTCCCTTCAGGCAGGTTGGTTCTTGGCTACCTGGTTGTGATTCCGTCCGTACCCTTGTTGTTGTGGATGCTGTCGACTGATTCCCTCACGACCGCCTTTATTCTGAACTTCTTCCTGACGGCGTTTTCCGCGTGTGCTGGCGGTGTGCCCCCGAGTACAGCAGCTGATCTTGTGATGCCGAGAATGCGTGCCACCGCCGGGGCTTACTTCATCCTCGTCAACACGTTCCTCGGGCTGGCGCTCGGCCCCTACTTCATGGGGCAGTTTTCGGATCTCTTCTTCGCCAGCGGCATGAGCGATGCGGACAGCCTGCGCTGGGCAATTAGGGTGTCGATGCTGACGTTCATACCGGCACTCGTATTCGTCTATCTCGCGCAGAAACACCTGCCCAGGGAAGAGGCTTCTCGCCTGGAACGGGCGAAAGCCCTCGGGGAGGATGTGAGCGGATAAAGAATCGCGGTTAAAACCGCTCCTACAGAGCAATCTAACTACCTTAAGTAGGAGCGGTTTTAACCGCGATTCTCGATGCGCAGCAGGGCTCTAGCTGTGTCGCGCAAAGGCACCCAATAAGCCTTCGCAACCGTGTTGTGGTGATTGCCCTCGGGTAGCCCGATCCTGAATCTCTCGCGCCCCTCCGGGATGTACAGCGTGCCGAACATCCAGTCCCAGATGGCGAAGATCTCTCCATAGTTTTTATTCATCCGCTCCGGATCGTGATGGATCTGGTGCATGGCCGGGCTGATGAACAGGAAACTCAGCGGCTTTCCCCAACTCAGCCAGATGTGCGAATGACGCAGATTTGATGCAAAAAAATTGTAGAAAACGTAAATCGTGTTGATGCCGAAGAAGAGGGTGTAGTCCGGCGTGCCGAAATAGACAAAAACGAAGAGACCCTGAAAGATCCCGGTGAGCAAAGCTGTCAGCAGGTTTGCAGTGAAATTCCACACCGGGTGTTTTCGAAATAGCGTGACAGGGGTCAGCACCTCAGCTGAATGGTGCAGGGAGTGGATCGGCCAGAAGACGTTCGATTGGTGGTGAAAGCGGTGGATGATGTAGACAGCCAGATCGGCAAACAGCGTAAACCCCAGGATGAACACAAACCCGACCGTGTTGTTCCACTCTCCCCTGAGGAGCGGGTCGCCGCCGTTGAGATCAATCAGAAATGTTGCGAGATTGACCGATATCCAGGTGTTCACTGCAACTCCAAACAAGCCGGTCAACGGAGCGATGAAGAGGTTGATCAGGTAGATGGCGTAGTCAACTTTGGCCGAGCGGTGCAGGTAGATCTCTTTAGGAAACAGGAACTTGAGAAAAGGACGCCGGGTGTTGTAGTAGAGCCTGTAGCCGATCCAGCCAAACCCGATAAATGTCAGGATATAGAGGAAATAAAATCGCTCACCGTAGTTGAGCGGGGTATCCGCCAGGATTGAGAAATAGTGGACGGTATAGTCGAGCAGGGCCTCGAACATCTACACCGCCATCGCCATGCCATCCCGCCCCGGGTCGGCGCCCCCGTCCCAGCCGTTGTCGGTCAATCTGATCGCGTGTACACCCGCGAAGTGGTAGGAGAGGGGTGACCGCCGTGTCTCGTAGCCCAGGTCGTTGAGGGCTCGCTCCACGAATCGTGGCACGCGGTTGGTGAGGTCGATCACATCCGAGGTGACACATATGCGCGTAGCGGCAACAGCCTCCGCAGCAGTCATGCCAAAATCGATGTAATTGAGAATACCCTGCAACACACCCATGGTGATGTAGGTGCCACCGGGTGCACCGATCAGAAGACCGGGCTTGTTACCTTCAAAGACCATGGTCGGTGACATGGCTGTGAAGCGGGACTTTCCGGGTGCCAGGGAATCAGCCCCACCGGGTCTTGGATCGAAGACGTTCATACACCCGTTGTACATGAAGCCGAGCCCTGCGGTGACGACGCCCGAAGGGTTGCCCAGGGAGTGGGTCATGGTTACGCAGTTCCCGTGTTCGTCCACGGTGCAAACGTGGGTGGTGTCTTTGTTGTCGGCACCGGAATTGAAGCGGGGCACATGGGTCTTTTCACCTCGCTGGATTTTCTCAGCGGATTCTCTGGCAAATTCTGAAGACAGTAGGCGGTCCATCGGCACATCTACGAAACGAGGATCACCGAAGTGACGGTCCTTGGCTACGGTACCGATCTTCATCGTCTCGGTGAGGATCCGAAGATATTCGGTGCTGTTGTGCCCAATGGCTTTGAGGTCGAAGTGCGACAGGATGTTCAGCATCAGCAGCACCATCGCTCCGCCGCCTGGAAGCTGATTGGTCGCGATACGCCGGCCCCGGTATTCACCCCAGAGTGGTTCCATAGCCTCGGTGGCAAAGGTCTCGAGGTCTTCTCTTCTGAGCAAACCGTCGTTGGCGCGCATATCCGCATCGATCAGATCGGCTAGCGCCCCGTGGTAGAAGTCGTCTGCGCCATCACGGGCAATTCTCTCGAGGGTTGTACCCATGTCCGGGTTCTTGTGCAGTTCGCCAACCTGTCTCGGGGTGCCGTCGTTCTTGATGTAGATCGCCGCAGTCGCGGGTGTCGCACGAAGCTGCTCGATATGTGGCGCGCGTCCGGCATGCTCGACCAGGTTCCAGTAGTAACTCACATGGGGACGAACGATGAAACCGCCGTGCGCGTAGCGCAGGGGTTCTTCCATCAGATCACCCAGCGCTCTGGTCCCGTGGTTTGTGAGCGCCTCATCGAAGGCTTTGAGGGAACCGGGTGCGGTAATTGACTGGTATCCGATCTCGTTGACGTAGTTTTCCAGAATGAAACCGAAACCGTCTTCGGTTTCAGCGATCACCTTGTCTTCCCACATGTCAGGCTTGCAGGCGAGCGGTGCACGTCCGTGAAAGTCTATGAATCGGTGTACGCCTTCGTTCGGCAGATACAGGTGCATCGACCCAAACCCGGCAATTCCGCACATGTGCGGATCCACTACGGTCTGCGTCAGAGCACAGGCGATCGCCGCGTCTACGGCGTTACCACCCTGTTTCAATGCCAGAACACCCGCTTCAACTGCCTCGGGCTGAGCCGCGCAAACCATGCCATGGGTCATGAGAGGTACCAGTGCACGCCGCAGATATCGACCTGATCGTCGGAGACGTAACAACCACGTTCACGAGCGGCATTCAGTATGTGGTCGCGATCCGCTACTTTGACATCGATACCGGACAGGCCCGGTCCTCGACCGTCCGTCTCTTCAACGAACCTCAGTGTTGCGTTGTTCAGATCAATCCGGAGTTCGCTGCCGTCGCGTGTGACGGGAAGCCCGGTCACGTTTCCCCAGAGTTCAGCCAGGCTGACCGGATCTTTGTGTTGCAGTTCCACCCCGGTCCAGTCAACGGTGACGTCCTGTTTGACCTTATCTTCCCAGCCTTTTCCACCAACGGGATGCCAGTTGCCTGTGAAATCATTCTCGGCGTCCGATTCGATTTCAAGAAACGCCGCCTGCATGTCGCCAGGGTGCAGCTGGCAGAGGTTCCAGTCCCCGCGCTCGGCCTCGTAGGCCACACGCACACCGTTGTCGAGGGCATTCTGACGCACGGCCTGTTGGGTTTCTCGACTGTCCGCCTGGGTGATGACCATATACCCACCGTCGCCCTTACGGCGGTCCAGGTATCGCCCACCCGCGGTATTTTCTTCGACCGGAGCGACCACCTCGAGGAAGTTCACCCCGACCGGCATGAGCGTGTTTTCGAGACCAAACTTGCCGACCCCGGGATCCACGTAACAGCGGTTGATGCCGAGGATGTCGGTGAGATCCTGAATGACGGGTTCCAGTTCCCGGGCAACGAGACAAATCTGCCTTAGTTGGATGGTCATTAGTTACTCCTTCAGCTCTGCGAGCCAGTTGGTGAGATGTTCGTTGACGACATCGGGCTGTTCCTGGGCCATCCAGTGACCGCTGTCGACAATATGTTCGGTCAGGTTTGCGCAGAGACGGCGCATGGGCTCTGCGGCCGTCGAGGTAATCGTTTCACACGTGTAGTCGTAACGGCCATGCAGGAACAGCACCGGCATCGACAACGTAGCGTCAGCTTCAGGGACCGTGTACTCGGCGTTGGCATCGTGATTCATGTAGTAGGAATCCGGCCCAAAAAAGGTATTTCGGCGCAATGCGTCTGCGTAGGTGTTGAGGTCTTCCTCCGTTACGACTTTCTCGTCCCGGGGAAGATCGGGGATATCGCCCCCGGGAAACCAGCCACCATGTTTGCGTGTCATGGCGGTACCGGTGACCTGTCCCACACCGTCGGGATTTCCGCTTCTGAACAGGAGTTTGGCCACCTTGTAGGGATCAGCATCGAAGGCAGCAGTGGCGTCTTCGAAATGCTCTTCGTAAAAACGCATGTATTCCCATTGCCCAGCAGGATATTCCTCTTCCGGGTAAACGGAGCGGTCGATGTACGGAAGCATTCCATCCCAGCCAGTCTCGACGGTTCTGTAGGGGACACAGAGGCTCGCGACGGCGATGCAAAGCTTGGGATAGTGTGCTGCCAGGTGCCAGACTGTGGGAGATCCCCAGTCGTGACCGATCCAGACGGCGCGCTCGATATCTAGTCCCTCAGCCAGATCGAGCATGTCCTGAACGACGTGAACCTGGGCATACGCCTCGTGTGTGTCGTAAACACTTGAGTTGCCATAACCGCGCATGTCCGGTGCAATTGCTCGGTAGCCGAGAGATGCGAGGTGCGGCAGCTGATGCCGCCAGCTCAGCGACAGTTCCGGCCAGCCGTGAACCAGAATGACGGGGGTGCCGTCCTCGGGTCCACAAGCCAGGTAGACCGTCCGGTGACGCAGGCTCTCAACAGAGTGTTGTTCAATAGTGGTCATTCTGTAGGAGCGGCTTCAGCCGCGATTCTTGATAGTATGTTCACGGATATTACCCGGAGTAACGCCATGGCAGAACTGGCCACGGAATTGAATAGTGAGTGGACGCTGCGTCATCTGACCCCCTGTATCGGTACTGAAGTCCACGGCATAAATCTGGCGGACAATCATTCGGATGCGACAATTGCCGCCCTCTCTGATCTCCTGGTTGAACGTAAAGTCCTCTTCTTCCGCGATCAGCCAATATCAGTCGAGGCGCATATCGTTTTTGCCGCCCGTTTCGGGGAACTCGAGGTGCATCCGTTTACGACCAACGACATGGCGCACCCGGAAGTCATTCATCTCGACAACGATGAGGCTAATCCCCCGTATATCAATCTCTGGCATTCGGATGTGACCTGGCGGGCGGAACCATCCCTGGGATCCATATTGCGTGCCCGGGTTGTTCCAGAGGTGGGCGGCGACACGCTCTTCGCCAACATGGAAGCAGCTTATGACGGTCTGGACGAAGCAACCAAAGAGCAGATCGACGGCCTGATGGCGATGCACGACAACGAAGGATTCCTGGCCGGCATGAAGATGAGGGGCGCCAGCGATGAGGAGGTCGAAGCTAAGCGGCAGGAATTCCCGCCGTCGACGCACCCGGTCGTCCGTACACATCCTGTCAGTGGCCGTAAGTCCCTGTACGTCAACCGTGCATTTACCCGTTGTATAGTCGACATGGACCCCGCGGAGTCGGATGCACTCTTGCAGAAGCTCTATCTGCAGGCCTGGATACCCGATTATCAGTGCCGTTTTCGTTGGGAACCCGACAGTTTTGCGTTCTGGGACAACCGGGCTGCGCAGCACTATGCTGCGGCGGACTACTGGCCTGAAACGCGGAAGATGGAACGCGTGACGATTATTGGGGATAAACCTTACTAGTTTCCTGGCTCACCTCTGTAGGAGCGGCGTTAAGGCAACTCTATAAACCTCTCACATGCTCAGAGCTTCACCGCGTTTTCACTACCAAGGCGTCGTGCCGCAGGTAATATCTGG
>JANQFF010000399.1 GCA_028277965.1 Pseudomonadales bacterium | reverse complement strand
CCACTGCATGCGTTCCATCGGTGCTGCTGAGAAAGCCATCGAACTGATGGTGAAAAGAGCCGGTACCAGGGAGGCATTCGGGAAGCCGATTGCAAAACTCGGCAAAAACATCGAGGTCATTTCTCGAGCGCGAATCGAAGCGAACGCCATGCGGCTGGCTGTGTTACAGGCAGCCAAAGCGATGGATGTGCTTGGCAACAAAGAAGCCCGGGTGTACATCAGCGCTGTCAAAGCCATGGTGCCGGAGAAAGCCTGCCAGATCATCGACGCCGCCATCCAGATGCATGGCGCGACCGGATTATCCAAATGGACACCGCTCGCGGAAATGTATGCCACACAGCGATACCTGCGTTTCGCTGACGGTCCGGATGAGGTGCATCACATGGTTGTTGGGCGCAACGAACTGCAGCAACACGGGGTGTGGTAGCTAGCCTGCTATGTCGGCGCCAGGTGGGCAAGTTTGTCCGGATGGCGCATCACATAGATACGCTCGACTTTGCCGTCCCGACATTCAACCTGAAAACACGAGTGCGGCTCGCCGTCCTGCAATGCCAGGACGCCATAGCCGTTGTTCAGTGGGACAGACCTGAACTCCAGCGGCGCTTCAGCCTCCGCTTTCCTGCCGAGGTGAATCGACACCTGCGCGATCCGTTCCGCCCCGAAGATCGGGGTGATCGCGGCGCTCACGACACCACCACCATCCGTCAGGGCCACCGCATCGTCCGTCAGCAGGGACGAAAGTCCCTGGAGGTCTCCGTTCGACATGCAGGTAATCATCGCCTCGAGCATGTCCCGCTGTTCTTCCCGCGGTGTGACCGGCTGCGGCCCGGTACCGGCCAGCCGGACCCTGGCCCGACGGGCCCTCTGGCGTGCGTTGTTGACGGATATATCGAGCAGGTTGCCAATCTCGGCAAATGAGAAGTCGTAGGCTTCACGCAGGACATAAACCACCCGCTCTGCCGGTGAGAGGCTTTCCAGCATCAGCATGAACGCCATGCGTAGATCCTCACCCTGTTCCACTGGGTCAATGTCGTCATCTGAGACCGGATCCGGCAGCCACGGACCAAAGTAGTGTTTACGTTCCGTCTTGAGCCGGCGCAGGCGATCCACACAGAGATTACTTACTACCCGGTAGAGGAATGCCTCTTCGGAATCCGGTTTGCGCGTTGCCTGGTGCAGCCGCAGATGCGCTTCCTGCACCACGTCCTCGGCATCAGAAACTGAGCCGAGCATCCGGTATGCAAGACCTTTAAGGCGCGGATCCACCGACAATCTCCAGAGCGAGTTGTGCAAATCCACTTTCATACACATTACCCGGATCAGCGGTAATTCCACCGAGGGCGAGCAGCGCCGCCACCATAAGAACCCCAGCCACTGCCGTTGCATTACGCAGCATCTGCGGCGACACCTGGAAACGCCATCCCAGTCGTCCAAGCGCAATGCTGAGACCGTTGAGGCCATGGTAGAAACCCGCCAGACCCAGAAGAAAGTAGTAGGGATAGAAGTACGCGGGTACGTAATCGATGGAAAACGCGAGACCCTGAAATCCCGGGTAAACGTCAAAAAACCACGAGGGTCCCCTGACCGCCAGGACATGACCGACAATAAACACCATCAGAAAGAACCCGGCATATCTGTGCATCCTTGAACGAATGTTCAGTTCCCGTTTGGGCTCTTTGACGATGCGCATCACCCCAACCACGAGATGAACCGCAAGCGCCGCCAGCAACAGCGCTTCGACCGGTGGAAACTGGTAGAACACCCTCAAAACAGCCTGCAGGCCATCGTACGCCCCGGGCCCGAAGCTCGCAGCCCAGGTATTGACGAGATGCAGCGCGACAAACACTGCAAACAACGCTCCGGTCCACGCCTGTATCTTCTTCAACATCACTGGTCTCCTGGTGTATTTACCTTTGAAGACGTTTGTTGATGCAGAAACGTGACACCCAGAACGACAAAAGCGGCGACAAACGGCACACCACGTTCCCAGAGGTCACCCGGGCCGTCAGGGAGACTATAGAAAACCACAGTCAGCCCGAAACCAGTCACGAGTGCGACCGGAACTGACCAGTCCGGCACACGCCAATTGAGAAGGCGCACGATCACCAGCGGTCCAAATGCGGCACCGAGGGCGTTCCAGGCGAAGAGCACCCGGCTGAATATCGCCTCGGGGAGAAACAGCGCTAACAACGTCGCGAGCACGGCGACAGCCGCTACAGCCCATCGGGCTGACGAGCCTCCACCCAGGAGGTCATGCTGAATCGCGGATCCCGCCACGAGCAGCTGGCTGTCCGCCGTCGACATGATCGCGGATAACACCGCAGCGATGAGGATGCCGGTGAGCACAGCGGGCAACAGCTGATCCGCCATTTCGAAAAACACCTGTTCACCGAGGTCTGCACCTGCCAGCAACACATGAGCACACAATCCGAGCGTGAACATGCCCCCCAGGACGCAGACAAACCACGTCAGTGCCACGGACCTTGCGAGGCGGACATCTTCAGGATTCTTCAACGCCATGATTCGGTTGAGAAGATGCGGCTGACCAAGAGGGCCAAATCCAATGCTGACCATGCCAAGGAAAAATCCAATCGCGTACCAACCTGCGTGACCCCCGAGCCAGTTCCAATAGTTCTGTTCGGTAACAGTGTCGTTCAAGGGCACGAGACCTTCGAAACCACCAACCGCAAAGAGTGCAGTAAGCGGCAGGAGCAGCGCCGCAATCAGCATCAACACTGCCTGCAATGCATCTGTAATGCTCACAGCCCAGAAGCCACCCCAGAAGGTGTACAGCAGCACAACAGCAACCCCAAGCAGGAGCGCGGTGACGAACTCGAAGCCGAACACGGCGTTGAAAGTATCAGCCGCACCCTGGAACTGAGCGGCGATGTAAAAGACAAAACAGAAGAGAATCACGAGCGCACTCAACATACCGGTCAGTTTGCGAGGGGCCGCAGCCATGTCTTTAACCAGAAGATCCGTGAGCGTGATCCAGCGGTGTTCGTGAGCTGCATGTCGTAGCCGCGGTGCGAGCACAAACCAGACCACCACGTGACCGGTCAGGGTACCAGGGACAATCCAGAACGCGCTCAGCCCCTGACTGGCCGCTATCCCGCTGACGCCGAGGATGCTCCAGGCAGAAGACGATCCCGCCGCATAGCTGAGGGCCGCGACCCAGGGTCCGAGATTTCGGTCACCGATGAAATAGGCGGCATTAGACTGAGAACGGCGCCGCGCCCACCAGCCGACGCTGAGCAAAACAACCTGGTAAGTGACGAGAGTTACGACAATTGTCGTCATAGAAACTAGTAACAATGGGGTCAGACCCCAATGTTACTAGTTTGTCGGATCGCGGCTGAAGCCGCTCCTACAGAGGTAGCGAGATCGCTCTGTAGGAGCGGCTTCAGCCGCGATATCTAGTCTTTATCAGCCGTCCGGTAGTCGCCAAACTCCTCATCACGCTTCTGCAGCGCCTGAGTGAGGCCTTTGCGGATTTCAGCCAGGTGTGCCTGGGTTGTTGCGGTAAAGGTGGCGAGCTGCTGCATCTCCGTCCCGGCGCGAATGCCCGCACGGATACCCATGGCATCCATCTGTCTGTGTACAGCCCGTTTGTTGATTTGCTGAAGGTCGCTCGGGGTTTTGGCAACCCGCTCGGCGATGCGTAACACGTTTTCCTCGAGCTCAGCTTCAGGGAAAGCCCGGTTGGCAAAACCACTCTCCACCGCTTCGGCACCCGAGATATGATCGCCCGTCAGCATCATCTCCATGGCCCGGCGCAGGCCCACAATCCAGGGATAGAACTGATTGTCCGGCGGACTGATGGAGCGCACGACGGGATAGCCGATCTTGGCGTCATCCGCGACGTAGACAAGGTCACACGCGGTCGCGAGTTCTGTGCCGCCCGCCAGACAATATCCATGCACCTGTGCAATGACCGGCTTTCCGAGATCCCAGATCTTGAAGAACCCTTCCACAACGTGGCGCGGCCAGTTGGCAAGACCCCCCGCGGTATAGAACGGCTGGTCTTCAGCAACGTTCGACTGAAGGTCATAGCCTGCGGAAAAACAGCTGCCCGCGCCGCGAATGATCGTGACCCGGATATCGGGATTCTGATCGCCGGTTTCGAGTGCGTGAAACATTTCCGTGCGCAGTTCGTTCGAGAGCGGGTTGCGTTTTTCGGGACGGTTGAGCGTGATCCGCTGCACATGCGGCAGCGGCTCATCGACGATGATTTTCTGGTAGTCCATAACAGGTCCTATTTGAACTGGAAGTTAGAAGCGGTGAAGGCATTGAACGTCCGCTCGAGATCTTCGAGCGATCCCGCCAGCGGCGCGATGATGTGGGTATCGACCCCACCATCAGCATCTTCCTGAATGCGGGCCTGGATCTCCTCTTCGTTGCCGATGATGCCGATCTCATCGATCATTTCATCCGTCAGCGCTCCCCCGGTTTTAGCCCGGTCTTTCTCCGCCCAGCCTTCCGTGATGGTGTTCGCGGCATCCGAGTATCCCGCCCATGCCAGGAACTTGTTGTAGACGGGTGTGGCGTAATAGGGTCCAAATGCGGCCCGGAAGAGGTTTCGCCCGTATTCCTTGTCGTCCGTACAGAGCACCATCGCCCGGTTCACAATCTCGACTGACGCCGGATCTTTACCCGCAGCCTGGGCGCCGATCGCCACATGCTCCATCATTTTGGGTAACGCGCCTTTGGGCCAGAGGTTGAAGATCACGCCGTCACCCACCTCAGCGGCCATCTCGATCATCTTCGGGCGGAGCGCCGCGAGGTATATGGGAGGTGGATTCTCACACGGTGCCTGCCGGTAGCCCCGGCTGTAGAGGGTTTCACCTTCGAAGTTGGTCTTCTCACCGGTCAGCATGCCGCGAACGAGCTGAGCGGTTTCTTTGACTCGTGTGAGGGGTTTGTCCAGGGGGATGCCATTCCACTGCCCCATGATCGTCTGGCTCGAAGACCCAAGCCCCATGATGAAGCGGCCAGGGATGACCTGGCTGATGACATCCGCCGATGCCGCCAGCACCGAGGGTGCGCGTGTATAAACAGGGGTTACTGCAACACCTATGCGAATGTTGGTGGTATGGGCACCAACAGCCGCCACCTGCGTCAGCGTGTCCGGTGCGCCCGAATCACTGAACCAGGCATCCGGAATGCCGTTTTCTTCCGCCCATTTGAGCCTGCCGATGGTGTCAGTAATTTTCGGTCCGGCAGGCAATGTCACTGCTATGCGTTTCTCCCCCATGGATTTTTCTCCCTGTCTGTTGGAATCGGTTTTTCTCTATTTTGGTGGAACCCTATCGCGTATGCTAGCGCGCCTGAGGAGGACTTATGAGTGACGTAGAAATCACAGCGGTACGCGACGCGCACCGTTTCGACGAGGCTGCCCTGGCAGGATATCTCGAAACCCATGTCGAGGGATTCGAGGGTCCCCTGACCGTGCGCCAGTTCGAAGGCGGTCAATCGAATCCAACATTCCAACTCATCACGCCCAACCGCACCTACGTTATGCGCAAACAACCCCCCGGCGAGTTACTCCCCTCTGCTCACCAGGTCGACCGGGAATACCGGGTCATGGACGCTCTGTGGAGCACTAACGTGCCTGTACCTGAAATGTACTGCCTCTGCGAAGACACCGAGATCATCGGTACCAAGTTCTACGTGATGGAGATGATCGAAGGCCGCCTTTTCACCGAGACAAGGCTGCCCACATTGACCAACGAAGAACGGCGAGCCATTTACCTGGAACTGGCACGGACCATGGCTCATCTGCACACTGTCGACGTGGACGCTGTCGGTTTAAGCGAATTTGGACGTCCGGGGAACTACTATGAACGCCAGATCGGACGCTGGACCAAACAGTACGTCGCGTCAAAAACCGAAGAAATCCCGGCGATGGACAACCTCATCGACTGGCTGCCGGGCAATATCCCGACCGATACAACAACCGTGATCGTTCACGGCGACTATCGCCTGGGTAACGTGCTCATTCACCCGACCGAGCCGAGAATTGTTGCGGTGCTCGACTGGGAACTCTCGACCCTTGGGGATCCGCTCGCTGACCTGGGCTACCTCTGCCAGGAATACCACGGTGAGTCGTACGAAGATGAAGGCCTGGCAGGCTGTGATTTCGAAGCCACGGGCATTCCCACTGAAGACGAGTTTGTTGCCGAGTATTGCAAGACAGCTGGCCGGGAAGGGATCGAGAACTGGCACTTCTATCTCATCTACAACATGTTCCGGTCCGCGGGGATCATTCAGGGTGTCTACAAAAGAGGCTTGGACGGCAATGCCAGTTCTGAAAAAGCGCTCGAATACAAAGATCACTGTCGGAGCCGTTCTGAGCGGGCGTGGAGCCTGGTTGAGGCGTTAGGTTCCTAGAATAGAAAATCGCGGCTAAAAGGCATCTCCTGCAGAGATAGGAAAGTCATCGAGTCAACGCGGTCGCGCACCACCCCCAACCCGGATGATCTCACCGCTCACCCAGCTGGCAGCGTCCGAGGCGAGATAAACACAGGCAGCGCCAATATCCTGCGGTGTCCCGAGCCGCTCCAGAGGAATCTTCCACTCAGCAAGGATTTCATCGAGCTGGGTTTCGTCTTTGCCCAGCGCTTCGAGCATGACCTCCGTTGGTATGGCACCGGGTGCAACAGCGTTCACCCGTATTCGCGGTGCAAGTTCGGCAGCGTGCGTCCAGGTCAGCGAATTCACCCCGGCCTTGGCAGCTCCGTAGTGGGCGCTGCCAGGTACAGGCCCGGTTCCTGCACCCGATGTGATGTTGATGATGCTGCCTGTTTCCATCCGGCTGGCGGCGACCAGTGTGCCCTCGTAGACTGCCGTCAGGTTGAGCGCAATCGTGCGGTGCCATTCTTCCCGCGGCAGCTCACTTGAAGGCATACGCATTGGCGAACCACCGGCGTTGTTGATCCAGATGGTGAGCTTCCCGAATTCCGACACCGTCTGTTCAGCAAGCTGCTCGAGAGACTCCAGATCCGTAACGTCCGTCGTGACGGCAAACGCAGATCCGCCAATCCCACGCAGTTCTTCAGCAACTGATTCGATTTCTTGCGTTCGACGGGCTGCAACGACCACAGCTGCACCACACTCGACGAAAGACCGGGCTATCCCGGCACCTATACCGCGACCGCCACCTGTAACGACCGCTACCTGACCACTGAGGTCGAACAGCTCCGGCGTGGTCGCCAATTCTAGAATTTACCGCGCTTGGGTTTCTGCCATTTTGCGGCGTATTCAATGCTCGGCGGGGGTGCGGTAGAGATCACCTGATCACCGCGCTTGATCGAACCCTGGATGCTGATTGTGTCAGCGATGCTGAACTTGTCCTGGGTCTGAGCCACCCGCAACTGACCTATTTCCTCATCTATCGAGCCGAGACTGATACCCGTGTCGGGGTCGATCAGCTCTTCACCCTTGGACATGATCGTGAGCACATCGCCAACGGCGACCACATCCGCTCCGAGATTCACCCAGACCTTGCTGCCCTGGGATCTGACAACACTACCGCTTGCAGGCTGCGCTCCAATCTCCTTGATGAGCTCAAAAACACCTTTATGAACACCGGCAATCACCGCCTGGCCGATCGGCGTTTTGGAGTAGTTGGAGAAGAACCCACCCATGGCACCACCGCCGCCGACGGCAAGCCCGCCAACCGTAAGCCCTGATTCCTTGATCTGCGACTCTATCTGCTTGGTGTAGAGGACCTCACTCGTTTCCGCGTCGATGAGCCGGAAGTTCATGCCAACGCGGCCTTTGCCGCTCTTTATGCCAAGCCCACCCAGAACGGGAACCCGGCTGGTGACGAGACCGCCCAGCCCACCGCTGGACCCCGATGTGTTTGCCTCATAGTCAGTTACGACCGCCTGCACCAGAAACTGGGCACCAAGCACATTGCCTGTTGCCGCGCCCGACGGCCTGGCGACGCGTCCGGAAGCCGCGAGATCCTGTTCGGAAAGCACCGATCCGAGTGCCTGTCGTTCCACCAGGCGAAACCGCCCGGTTCGATTCATGACATCGGTAATGATGGCCTCGATCCCGTTGACGGGTACCTGGTTGGCGTGGTCATAACTCCACGAATACGTCTGGCCTTCAGGTCCCGACATCGTGAAAGACGAGGAGCTGGAATTGTTGTCGACCTGCAACACCCCAACCCTTGACCTCGACCCATCGAATTCTCCCCACTCGACGTTGAGAAGATATTTGGCATCAATTCGGTCGATATTCGACGGCAGGGGAATCTTCGATTTCTCACCCACCGCATACGCCAGGTAATCTGCTGATGCTTGACCGCAGACCAATGCCAGGGCCAGGACGGCGACCTGACATGACCTCATACTCAATATGCACATATTGCCTCCCGAAAATCCGTTTGTGAGATTCTACTCCTCAGGCTCGAGAAGCGCACGGCGCTTGCGTTGTGTGTACCAGGCAGAAAGTGGCATGGAGACCGCGAGACTCCAGAAAACATATCCCGCTGCCGGTTTGAGCTCAACAGGAAGCGCAACGGAAACGAGCACCGATAAAATCCCGGTTAATGACACGAGTGACCAGCTCAGGATGTCACCCCGGGTCTCGACCTTTTCCCTCTCGTTCAGAGCCAGCAGATCCCGTAGTGCATATGCCCGAACGAAGTGCATCGTCAGGATCGCTGACAACAGCGAGAAAAAGATGCCAAAGACGAGATACATCGTCCCAACTTCCTGAATTGTGAGCTCGAAGGAAGTCGACAAGGTTCCCTCAGTTACATTCCATAGAAATGCGGTGAAGATGACCCTCAGCGGATAGACATAGATCAGGACAGATGCAACCAACGCCAGGCTCAGGACAATATCCCAACCACCTTCGAGGCCATATCGTCGCGACCAGACATGATGCCCCCACCAGAAGAGCATCAGCTGCATAAAACACATGACAAACGCGGGCACACTTTCCAGGGCAGTAACGAGTTCCTCATAGGTATTCGGCACTTCGTCAGTGGAAATGACAAGCAGGGTCACCGCAAACGCAAAAGCCGCGTCCGTGAACGTTTCCAACCTGGACATCTCGGTGCCACGGAGGCGAAACCCCTTGGAGACCTCGAGCTCACCCAGTTCAGCAGATGTCCAGGTGCGACTCATTCTCCCCTGAGCGCTGTGGTGATCGGCAGTCGCGCCGCCCGGATCGCAGGGAAAAGCCCGCCGATGATCCCGAGACCGATTGCCCAACTCAACCCCATGGTGAGCAGCTCTGATGTGACTGCAAAGTCGAATGCAACCTGCGAGAAAGACGCCTGATTGAGCGTCGATGCGCTGTAGCCGTCGAACACGAGCCACACCAGTCCCGCACCGAGACTGCCTCCGAGCAGTGCGAGAAACAGCGCTTCGGTCATGACACTGACAACCACCGGTACGTTCCCGAAGCCCAGCGCACGCAAGGTCGCAATCTCGACCGTACGCGTGCTGACAGCCGAATACATCGTATTGAGCGCCGCAAAGATTGCACCGATGGCCATGATGATCCCGACAGACAGACCAAACCCGTTGATGAGCGCCGTACGCTGTTCGGATTGTGACGCGTAGAATTCGGTTTCCGGCTTGACCATCAGGTCGAAGCGGGGATCGTCCTGAAGCTTGCGATCGAGCGACCGGGCCTCAGCTTCCCCTGCAACCCGTATGCGCATCGTGCTGCTGATACCACCACGCCGGAACGTGGAATTTACAGTATCCAGATCTCCCCAGATTTCACCTTCAAGGGCCGTGCCACCCGCCGTAAAGTGACCGACAACCTGCCAGTCGCGATCGCGGACCGGCAGGAAGCTGCCTACGCTGAGGCCCTCAAACTGGCCAGCTGCGGCCACGCCAACGATGATCTCGGCTTTTCCGGGCTCAAACCCACGACCCGACACGATCTGAACTTCATCCCGTATGTCGAACGCCGTCTGCTCCACACCGCGCACAACAACGTTCGCATCGATGTCTGTTCCGGCTTTCTTGATGGCCGCAACCACGTATGTTTCGCCGCTGCCAAGCTCTACTTCAGGCATCGCCTTGATGATGGCACGTTGCTCCGGTGTCATGTTGCCATTCATCTCACTGGAGGTGCCTTCCCGCATGATGATGGCCCGATCCGGCTTTCCCGCACCTTTCAGGGCGGCATCAAAGCCAACAGCCATCGACAGGAGACCAACAAGGACTGCAACAACACCGGCTATCCCAACGACAATGACGGAAGAAGATCCGACTCTCGAGGGCAGATTACGGATGTTCATCAGCGTGATTTCGCGTACCTGGGAAAACACTTCAGCCCCTCCTGAAGGCATCGACTATGGCGAGCCGCTGCGCTGTAAGTGCGGGTAACAGACCTATCAGCAGCCCCACGGCTGCGCTCAGACCCAGAGCAATCACAAATATGTCCGGAGTGACTTCGAAAGACCCAAATACACCCTCCAGCGCGGCTGACATACCCGGCCCCATGAACATGGCAAGCCCTGCGCCGAGTGCACCGCCAAGCACACAGAGGATCAACGCTTCGCCAAGAACGAGAAAAAGAACAGTTGAGTCCGTAAAGCCCAGGGTTTTCAGAACAGCCAGTTCCGGTATGCGCTCGCGTAACGCCTGCGACATTGTGTTCCCCGTCAGAAGAATGATCGTGAAGAAGACCGCGGACATGATCATTGTCGTGATGAATCCCATGTCTCCAAGCTGCCGGGCAAACTGTCGGTTAGCCTCATCTTCAGTGGTCGTACGGGTGGGGTCTGATGAGTTTTCGAAGAGCGCATCAATCTGATTCGCGATCTCGTCAGCCCGCTCGACGTCGTCGATTGTCAGAGTCCAGTTACCCACCTGGTCAGCGCCGAAGAGTGTGGCTTCGTTGAAGTACTCGAAGTGGAAGAGGAACAGGGGAAAGTCGCTGCCCTCCCCGTTCTCCGAGAAGGTCCCAACCAGCTCGAATTCCCACAGCCGGGTGCCATCGTTTTTGGGGTAGATCGTGCCCTGGATCGGAATGACGTCACCAACTTCCCAACCGTATTCCTGAGCCAGAGAGATGTCGACGACAGCTGCCGTGCGTTCGCGCGCGAAACGCTCCAGAGCACCAGCCGGCTCCAGGTCGAGTTCACTGTACACCTCAAAGTAACTCTCGGGATCGACAGGAAACTTAGCGAAGAAATTCTTGGGATCCTGGTATTCGCCGCCAAACCAGCTGGTGTGTGTGATTTTGTCGACGCCGTCGAGGCTCAGTATCTGCTGTTTCTGACTGTAGGGCAGCTGGTCAATCTGCGAATACTTGCCACCCACAACCAATCGGTTTGTGCCGTCAACCTCCACACCGCCATCAAACGCAACCGAAACAGCCTGCAGCAAAGCAAACAGGAGAAACGCGATCATCACTGACAAGAGAGTCAGAACGGTGCGCGTACGTTTCCGGAACAGATTCGCCCACACGAGACCCAACAGGCTCATGCCAGCGCTCCTGCAGTCACCAGCTTGCCTTTGTCCATATGAAGCGTGCGTTTGGCATGATCTGCTGCGCGCGGATCGTGGGTCACCATGATGATGGTTTTGCCATGGTCGGCATTCAGCATCTGAAGGAGTTCCAGAATTTCATCTGCTGTATCCCTGTCGAGATCCCCAGTGGGTTCGTCACAGACCATGAGCCTGGGGTCAGCAACCAGCGCTCGCGCGATGGCGACCCGCTGTTGTTGTCCTCCAGACAGTTCGCCCGGTTTGTGTCTGGCGCGATCGGCCAGGCCGACAATTTCCAACGCTGTCTCCGCATTGGCCTGTCGCTGTTTGCGTGACAGTTTCGTGAGAAGCAGGGGCAATTCCACGTTGCGTTGGGCGTTCAGCACCGGGAGAAGGTTGTAGAACTGGAAAATGAACCCGACGTTTTCCGAACGCCACCGCGCGAGCGCCTTGTTACTCATCCCGCCGAGGCTCTGGCCTTCCACTTCTATTTCTCCACCGGTGGGATGATCCAGCCCACCAATGAGATTAAGAAGCGTGGTCTTACCTGATCCGGATGGCCCCATCAGCGCAAGAAAATCGCCCTGCTCAATTTCGAGATTGATACCTGTCAGAACCGGGACCTGTTCCCTGCCTTTTACATAGGTTTTTTCAAGACCCCTGCAAACCACCGCTGCTGTCATGAGCTCTCCATTCCATTCGGTTAGTTAACAACGGAAACCGTCACCCCGTCAGACAGGCTCGCCAGCGTCATCTCACTCAGCTCGGCGACGATGCGCTCACCGTTCGCAAGACCCGTCACAACCCTGACCCGGGAACCTTCCCGTCCACCCGTTTCCACGCTGCGCCTGTTCGCCACACCTTCTCGCACAACAAACACAAACTGGCCTGAACCATCCTGTGCCACAGCCGCGCGGGGTACCAGGACACCCTCAGGGGCAGCAACCGGCGCTGTGTCGACACGCTCATCGAGAAACGCAACGCGGACCCCCATGTCCGGAAGGACACGCGAGTCGCGTTCGAGAAATCCGACCCGCACCCGCACCGTCGCTTTGTTCCGGTCCGCGGCGGGGATGATCGCGATGACTTCTGCCGGGAAGTGATGGTCAGGGTAGGCATTCAACGCCACCTGCACCGGTTGGCCCGCGTAAACGCGATTGATGTAGGACTCGTTGACGTCGACTTCGACTTCGAGGGACGCCATATCCACAATGGTGCAGATGCCGGTTCGGGTGAAGCCGCCGCCTGCCGAAACCGGGGATATCATCTCGCCGGGTTGAGCCGCCTTCGCAATCACGACACCGGCAAACGGTGCCTTTATCTGCATGTCTTCGAGCACCTGCTCCTGCACAGCCATGCTCGCCTGGGCAACTTCTATGTCCCTGCGGGCCCGCTCAAGTCGGGCGACAATCGCTTCAACTGACAACTGGTCGCGGTCGAGATCGGCCTGGCTTGCGAGATTGCGGGTTGCCAGTCCCTGGGTACGGTCAAGGTCAAGTCGCGCCTGGCGCAGCGACACATCCAGTTCCTGCAGGCTCGCACGGGCAGACTCGAGCTGCGAAGACGCTAGCTCGTATTGCGCCCGAGGAATACTGTCATCAAGACGCGCGAGAAGCTGGTTCTCTTCAACGATCACTCCCTCCTCGATCAGAACCTCGACAACCTTACCCGTCGCTTTGGAACTGACGGTCGCCTGCCTGCGTGCTACCACGTATCCGGTGGCATCGAGAACGCTGTTCCCAACCGGCTGATCCGCTCCTGCCAGAGCGATGGCTGTACGAACGGGCAGGAGGTCGGCGTCTCTGGGGATATCGAGGAACCACAAACCGAAGACCACGCCGCCAACCAGGGCGATCAGCACAAACCATTTGATCGGGCGCCCCGATGACGGCTCATCAGCACCGCGGTCGATCCTGAGGTCATCCAACAGGGCTTTTTTATCCCGGGTTCCGTCCGGCTCAGCCACGCGTTCAATCCGTTAAATCTTCAAGGCCTCGCAGTTTAACAAGTTGTCTGTCTCGCGCTGAAAAACGTGACGAGTGGGTATTTTGAAGGGCGAAACCGGCATTACAGCGGATAGAATGGGGACTTCATCAACCGGGGAGAGCACCATGCCACACGCAAGATACGTCACCGAAATGGGGATGGGTGTCGATGTCCACGGTGGGGACTATACAAAAGCAGCACGACGAGCCGTGTCGGACGCCTTGCGCCACTCGAGCCTGAACTTCTTTCGGGTCCTGGACTTTCAGCCGGACGATATGCAGATCACGGTCAAAATTGGCGTGCAGGACCCATCTGCAGTCGACGTAGACGCCGTGGCGGCAGAATTACCGTATGGAACGGTGAGTGTTGAACCCGAGTTGGGTGGATTGAATGTACCAGCGGAGTCCGGGCAGGACCTGATGGTGATCGCCAATGCGGCGGTGCTGGTGCACCTTCCTGCATAACAATCGCGGCTAAAGCCGAAGTC
>JANQFF010000394.1 GCA_028277965.1 Pseudomonadales bacterium | reverse complement strand
GCGCACCTTGCCAATATGCTCGATATTACCTGCGGCACGCGCCTTGCTGCGAAACATCCGGGAAAGCCTGAGCTTTGAAGAGGTTATTAGAGGTGCCTTTACGGTGACAGAGGCATTATTACCAAAAAATTAGCAGCTGCTAAAGAAGTGTTGCCTTCAGGCAGCCTTCAGTTCGATGACAGTACCGGTGTCCCGAGGATCTCGACAGACGCGTTGTCCGTTTCATCAAGTACCAGTTCATCGGCAACGTTCGCGGAGATATCGGCATGCCCCTCGGCTGATATGCGGGCGAACGCCGTTCTGAATCCCTCTGCCTGCACATCGGCGTGATCAGATACCCGAACCGTGAGACTGTCTGCGGCACCTTCTATATTCACTTCTCCGTGAGACCTCGCACTGACGGAGGAGTCGATGACATTGGCGTCGTGCACATACAGGTTGCCATGGTCCCGGGCAGAGAGGGCCAGGGCATCACTGTCCAGGGTTTCTACCTCCACAAAGGCATGATCGGATGCTTCCAGGATCACATCTCGCGAATTGAGGGAAGCGACGTAAGTGCGTGCATGGTCATACGACTCGATAGTGATTTCGTCGCTCGAAAACGGACCGATCCGTATGGTGCCATGACCGCCGTGACGAACATGGCGGAGGTCATCAATCTCGAGGGTATAGATGGGTTCGCGCCCTTTCCCGTTGATTTCAAACCAGCGATGGTTGTCGGAACTCTGCGAGATAACAACCGTCCCGTCCTGGTACTCCACGTCGAGTTGATCGAGGGTTCCGTCGTGACCCTCGAGTTGAAGTTCATTTGCACGTCCCTGGGTAATGTAGAGCGTGCCGCGCGCGTTGAATTCCAGCATATCCGCGCCCATATGTATGTCCTGGGAGCGCTCGACCCAGTCACTTCCCCAGTCCCAGTCGGCGTTTACGTCGGTGACGATGACACAGCCGCTGATCGCAGCAGAGGCACCAAGCACCAGCAAAATGCGCATGACGTATTTCATTACTTCACTTCCAGATGGATTGACCCGACTAATCTGTCGTAAGTGGGTGAAAAAAAGTTTGCCTGTGCGGTCTAAAGAGGTTGTTTCGGGTCCAGCCCAAGGGTGACTTTACCGGTCGCTTCGAAGATGGGTTGTGCAACCATGATGTGCTGGGTTGCGACATGCACATCGCGGAAACACTGCTGCAGTTTCGAGCGGCGGTAGATCGAGGTTCCGCCCGCGGCGTGGTAGAGACGGTCAACCGCCTGAGCGGCGGACCATGCGTTATTGGCGGCCGCGAGCCGGAGCCTGGCTTTGGTTTCCAGCGAAAGCCGACCTTCGTTGACGGCATCCTCGTAAGCCGCTTCGATGAACTCGCGGGTCATCGCAAGTGCAGACGCGAGCGATGCTTCAGCCTGCGCCACATCTTTCTGCACCGAAGGGCGGTTTGCCAGGGACCTGCTGGAACCGGTTGGTGTTTTGGCTGATGCCAGGTCCACAAATTCATCCAGGGCTCGCTGACCGATGCCTGATGCTACGGCAGATACACCGAGAGCGAGCAGACCGAAGGTCGGGAATCGGTACAGTGGCCTGTCTACGAGAGGGCGTTTGCCGAGCGTGACCCACCTTCCGTCGGGCACCTGTGCATCGATCACCTGGATATCGTGGGAGCCGGTGCCTTTGAGGCCGGACACATCCCAGGAGTCAGTATGGATGGTCACCTCTTCAGCGGGGAAGAACGCGAGGATGGTGTTCGGCGGACCGGATGTGTCGGAATTCTGCTCATCGGTCAATACACATCCACCGCAGATCCAGTCCGCAACCTGGCTGCCACTCCCGAACGGCCAGCGTCCACTGACAGTGAGGCCTTCACGACCCCGAACGGCTTTCCCGATTGGAGCTGTGACACCAACCGTTATGACATTGGGATTTGCCCCGTAAATGGTCTCAGCCCACTCCTGAGGCAGCGATGCGCTCAACAACCCTGTTGTGTTACCGATCATCTGGCACCACCCGACGGCGCCGTCGGCAGCAGCGACCTGTTTCAACGTATCGAAAAAAACCTGAGGATGAACTTCGAGGCCACCGTACACTTCGGGTATCAGCAACCTGAAAAGACCTGCGTCTGCCATTCGGTCAGCCAGGTCTGGTGGCATTGATCCGGCGTCTTCGATCGCCACACTGCGTTCGTCGATTTCGGCGCAGAACTGCTCCGCCGTCGCGAGTACATCCATCGAACGGGTCCTCAGGTGAAACCTGAAATTATCCGGGCTCTTGGCGTCGATGGAAAGGTGTGGTCTATTAGGTGGATTGGAAGGACAGGAGGATTCCTATGGAGCGCATGCAGCTCGACATAGAAGGCAAAGTCGCCGTGCTTAAGTTCAATCACCCCGAGGTCATGAACGCTGTGGGTTCGCAGATGCTGCGTGATTTCGGCGAAGCTGTGACCACGCTAAAAAGTGACAGCACCGAAGCGCGCTGCCTGCTCCTGACCGGGGAGGGACGCGGGTTTTCTGCTGGTGCCAACCTCCAGGACGATGATCGTTCTTCGAATCAGGGTGCGGGAGGAACGTTGCGGGGAGGTTACCATCCCCTGTTG
>JANQFF010000378.1 GCA_028277965.1 Pseudomonadales bacterium | reverse complement strand
TTCACGGAGAGGGGGTTAGGTTTGGCCGTGCTCTAGCCTTCTGGCGGGACGCACAAAAAAAGGCCGGCAAGAATGCCGGCCTTTCCATTGAATCGAATTTGAAGAGAACTGGTCTTTAGTACAGTTCCCATTCGTCAACAGCAATTGGATCCGTCTCGAACACGATCGCCAAATGGTCGTTGGTGTTCAAGCCGAGGGAGGCCGCTGGGCCATCCGTACGTTGAGAAACCACGATACGGAGCGCGCCGTTGTCTTGCTCCACCATGTGGCAGGACGGGTGCTTGCCACTGAAGCCCGTCCCAGCGGAAGTTTCGCTCTGGTTGAAGACCAGGAACAGGTCCGTCAGCGGATCGAGGTTCTCGTCAAAGAGACGCCCAACGATCTGCTTCGCACCTGTGTTGTTGGAGTCCGACCAGCAGACGAAAACGCGGCCGTCTTTGTCCGTGCAGCTCTCGCAACGGTCAATGGCAACGTTGTAACCAAGGCTGGCGTTCACTTCGTCCAGGGTCACGCCAGGGCTGGCGGGCTGAACGCGCGTGCAGTACACGGCGGCGTTGCCATCGCCACGCCCGACCATGTGCATGAAGTCGAGTTCAACGTGGCTGCTGACACGCTCGTTACTGCCGGACCAGTTGTTGATGTTGGTGGTGGTTCCACTGCCAACATCGGGGAAGACGCCCTGCCAACGGCCAGCATAGCTACCGTCGTTGTTGAAGAACGTAAGGCCGCCTTCGCTACCAGCGCCGTCATCGTAGTTCTCGTTGCGGATCCCGAATCCACCGTCGTAGGCATCCAGACTGTCCCAGATACCAATGCTGCCTAGCGGGTCCTTCGGAACCTGCGCGCAGAACGGGGCAACGACGTTGTTACCCGCTTGATCCCAGACGGAGGCTGCGGAGCAACGCCCACCGGTGGGATGAATGACGCCGGAGCGGTCTTCCTGAATCACGACGAAGTTACCGTTCGAGAGCATCCGGAGCGAACCACCGAAACGAATCTGCTGACCGCCCTGCGAGCCAGAAGCAGCCTGGCCGTAAGTCGGGTCAAAAACGTTGGTGACCTTGCTTGGAGTTCCATCGACGCCACGGGTCAGGATCTGAACCGAGGCAACCTGGCTGTCATAGGCGAACCCGCTGCCATAGCTCGGGAACTGTCCCGGGTAGGCCCAGGGTGTACACTCGTTACCGAACATGTAGATGTCGTTGTCATCTTGGCCATCGACAACTTGGGGTCCGATACGCGGCATGTTGCCGTCCGTACGAGCGATGTCGTTGTTGTTCGTCCAGGGAGCACCATCATCCTGGAGGAAACCGGGGACTTCCTGAATCACGCAGGGATCTCCCGCGGTGTACCAAATCGCGACGCCACGCTCGGTGACGCCGGCGAAGTCGCCATCCGCTTCCGTGTTGGTAACCGAAGCCAGGGTACCGTCCACGAATGCACCTGAATACATTTCCCAGTTCGACTGGTTCTGGACACCGTTGTCATAGATCGGAGCATCATCGATCACCGTGTTCAGACCCACGTCCTCGGGGCCAATCAGACTGACATCCTCCTGCGCCATGACGGGCGCAGCGGCGAATGCCATAACCACGCAAAGAACTAAAATTCTCTTCAACATAAACGCTTTCTCCTTTTTAAGCTATAGGTATAGCCAGCTTTATCCGCTGGTCAGAAAGCGAGTGTCACCGATTTCGATACCGGTGTCAAGCTCTATTTTTGCCGTCCCTGGATGTCAAAGATACGCCGCTATCGGCCCTGGAAGGCCAACACGCCGGGTGTGAAGTGGAAATCGGACCCAAGAAGGGAAGAAAAGAGCCGATTTCCTCTGGTTTTCAAAGGTTTTTCACGCCTTTTCCATCATACGGAAGCCCGTTAGAAACAAGATCCAACGGACTCAAATCGCTCGCCCCTCCTCCTTTCCGGGTGAGTAGATGAAATGCCCCGATAGGACCGGCAAGAGGCAAACTCGCACCCGCTGGACTCGAGGCTCAAGCCGCTCTGCACATGCGTCGTACAGAGAGACTCAAGTCTCAATTCCAATCGTTCCAGCCCTTCCGCAAGCATCCGGACGGAAAGGGTGGGCCGGCACGGAAGTGCCGGCCCCTCCAGAAACCGCGTTCAATAAGAAACTCCGATTTCAGATCTCAGTACAGTTCCCAATCATCGACAACCGTTGGCGGGGTGCCGATTACCATTCCGTAGTGATCGTTGGCGTTCAACCCCATGGATGGCACGGGGGCCTGAATTCGTGACGTGACTACGATTCGTTTGTAGAACTCACCCGGAACTTCCGCCAGCCTGCAGTTCGGATTGAAGCCGTTAAACCCGGTAAGGGTCGAAGGACCGGCTTCACTGTTCTCGAAAATCAGGAAGCAGTCTGTCACTGGATCGAGATTCGAGTCGTAGAGGCGACCGAGAAGCTGGTTGGCGCCTGTGTTGCTGCCACCATCCCAGGCCACAAAGCACTGGCCGTCTTTGTCCGTGCAACAGGTGACACGGTTCGGGGACACGGTGTATCCGACGGAGACATAGTCTTCATCGATCGTCTGCAACGTGTTGCAGTCGATGCGTGTGACAAACACGCCCGTGCCGCCGCCATCCTCGGCATCGGCAACACCCTTGCCTGCCAAGTGAGCGAAATCGACGGCGATATGGCTGCTGATGTGGGTTCCGTCGCCACGTCCCCAGTCGTTGTTGGAGGACGATCCATCGGGCAACGGATAGGCCCACGGCTGCCCCGTTCGGGTGACGCCATCCCACTTTCCGATGAGGGTGCCGTCGGTTTGGTTCCACAGGTTCATCTGCGGACCGGTTCTGAGCAGAAGTCCCAGACTACAGGCGGCCATGTTCTCCCACTGGCTGAAACCATTCTCGGGGGGATCCTGCGCACACCAAGGTGCGACGACGTTGTTGCCGTCCTGATCCCAGATGCTCGTGGCAACACAGCGCTGGCCGGTTGGATGCAGGAGCGCTGCGCGGTCTTCCTGGGCAACGGCAAAATTGCCGTTGGAAAGGGCGCGAACCGTTCCACCGAACCGAATCTGCTGGCCGCCTTGCGAACCGCTGGCCCACTGGCCGTACGTCGGGTCAAACACGTTCGAACGTTTGGTCGAGGACCCGTCGGCATTTCTTTGCAGAATCTGAACGCTTGCAACCTGGCTGTCGTAGGAGAATCCACTGCCGTAACTGGGGAAGTCGGCTGGATAAGCCCACGGGGTGCACTCGTTGCCGATCATGTAGACCTCGGCCTCCCCCTCACGCGCCTCGCAAGCAATACGCGCGGGGTTCCCATCCGTACGTGCAATGTCGTTGTTGACAAGCCACGGCGCTCCAGCGTCCGTTTGAAAACCATCGCGCTCCTGCGCAGGGTTATCGTCGACATCGAACCACGCCACAACTATCCTCTCGGTCACACCGGCGAAGTCTCCCTCCGCCTCGGAGTTCATCGCAACTCCCAATGTCCCACTCGAAAACGCACCAGTGAACGCCTCCCAGTTCGACTGGTTTTGGACGCCGTTGTCCCACAATCCTGCTTCAGGCACCCTGACTTCAAGACCAACGGACACAGGACCAACGTTCTGGACAGTGGTTTGGGCTATCGCCGGCACCGCCAGCACACACAAAGCTGTGAATATCAAAACTTTTTGCCGCATAAAACGCTTCCTCCTTTGTTCTCCGTTTGGTGCTTCCTATCAGCTTTATCCGCTGATTTGAGCAAAAAGTCTCCCGCATTTGCCCGCCAATGTCAAGAATTATATTTGAAAAATCGATGGTTTTTGCTTCTGTCACAACAACGATCCGAGCGTAAAAGTATGGCATGTCAAGAACGTCAATAAATATCTATGAACTCACAGGGAAAGCGGGGGGGTGAAACGTGCCGACGGGCTTCTAGCAGTCTGCCCGTGGGAAAATGTCGGATGGAAGAAATTGT
>JANQFF010000368.1 GCA_028277965.1 Pseudomonadales bacterium | reverse complement strand
GGGCGCGTGAGCACGCGCGGGCCGTCGGCCTCTATCACCAGCGTGTGTTCGAAGTGAGCTGACAGGGTACCGTCAGCGGTCACGATCGTCCAGTTGTCGTCCATCGTCCTGGTGTCACGGCCGCCTGCGTTCACCATCGGCTCTATCGCAATGGTCATTCCCGCAACCAAACGTGGCCCGCGTTTTGGTTGGCCGAAGTTGGGAACCTGAGGCTCCTCGTGGAACTTGGTGCCTATCCCGTGTCCGACCAGGTCCCTGACGACACTGAATCCGGCCTCTTCGGCAACCGCCTGAACTGCAAACCCGATGTCGCCCACGTGGTTGTCCAGCAGCGCAGCCTCAATGCCGGCCTCCAACGACCGTTTCGTGGCATCCAACAGTTGGCTGGCCGCTTCGCTGATCTCTCCAACCGCTATGGTTATCGCAGAATCGGCATGCAGCCCATCCAGCATAACTCCACAGTCGACGCTCAGTATGTCTCCGTCTGCCAGCACGCGTCCCTTTGATGGGATACCGTGAACGATCTCGTTGTTGATGGACGTGCAAAGAGACTTCGGAAAGCCGTACAGCCCCTTGAACGATGGTTTCGCTCCGGAGTGACTGCGGATGAACTGTTCGGCAATTGAATCGAGATCTTCTGTGCTGACCCCTGGCTCAACCCTCTTCGATACGAGAGCCAGCGTGTTCGCGAGGATATCCCCCGCTGCTGCCATTGTCTCGATTTCACGAGGCGACTTGATAGTAATCATGCGGTGAAGCTCCCCGAACACACCAAGTTCCGGAACCTACGGTTTTCGCTGTTTGCCGGCATTACATGTAACGCCGGCGACCGCGGAACTTCACCCGCCCGTGCTTCATGAAGTCGTCGTAGTGCCGTAGCTGCGCATGCTGCTGTACCTGCACCCACGTGTCGAGCGCCACACCCACGATAATCAGCAGAGCCGTTCCGCCGAACTGGAACGGTACGTTGAAATACTGGAAGATGAAGAACGGAAGCAGCGCTACGAGGGTCAGGAAAAACGATCCCGGCAGCGTCACCCTTGTCAGTACTTCATCGATGTAGTCGGCTGTCGCGGCACCTGGCTTCACACCGGGAATGAACCCACCCTGTTTCTTCAGGTTCTCAGCTATGTCTACTGGGTTGAAGATGATCGAGGTGTAAAAATAGGTGAAGAAGATGATCAGAAATGCATATGATGTGTAATACACACCCGTGCCGGGCCTGAACGCGTCTGACATCGCCTGCAGCGGGGGCCAACTGCTGAACACGGCAAAGGTACCCGGGACGATTATCAACGCCTGCGCAAAAATGATGGGCATGACGCCGGCAGAATTGATCCTGATCGGAATGAAGGTCTTCTGCCCTTCTCGAATCCTACCTCGGCCCATCACCTTCCTGGGTATCTGTATCGGCACCCTTCGCGCAGCCACCGTAACCGCAACGACACCACCGATGATTCCGACCATTACGGCACCGAGTACCAGCAGCTTGGCAAAGTTGATCACGCCGGTCTGCAGGAAGTCGATAGTCCTGAAAATTCCCGGCCACATGCCTTCCATGATCGAGAAGAAGATCAGCAAGCTCATGCCGTTGCCGATACCACGCTCGGTGATTTGCTCACCCAGCCACATGACGAATACTGCACCCGTCGTGAGTGTCAGAACCGTAAGCAGACGAAATCCGAAACCTGGGAACGCGACCGCGCCCTGCCCCTCCGCGAACAAAGCGAACGAATACGCCTGTCCGAGAGAAAGCACGATCGTCATGTACCTGGTCCACTGGGTTATCTTCTTCCGCCCCTCCTCCT
>JANQFF010000363.1 GCA_028277965.1 Pseudomonadales bacterium | reverse complement strand
GCGTTCAGTGTGTCGACATCGTTGCCATTGATCAGGTCTGCGCCATCGACCTCCAGAATCGTATCGCCCCTTTGCAGATTCGTCTCGGGGGCCGTGGCCGGGGTATCGGGTTCGGTATAGGCAACGACCACCTGCCGGGGCGGTGAACTCGCCAGGATGGCGAAGGTTGCGCCGTAGCCACCCGAGATGCCGGATTGGGACTGATCGATCCATTCGTCTGTTGGAATCGTAAAGTGGAACTTGTCCTTTCGTGCACCGGACGGTGTGGTGGCGAAGGTCTTCATTTGATCGAAGTAGTCGGGTGTCGACAGGCTGGCGGGATCGACGTCTGTGATCTCGTCATACCAGAGGTACAGCTCGTTGCTCCAGGAGCGCAACCAATTGTTTTCATCGGTGCTGGTTCCCTGGGTGTCGCTGAAAGGTCGACCCCGGGAGTCGACCCCCGATCTCGGGGATTCACACATCTGCTCGAAATTCTGAAAGGGCTCGAAAGTTCCTGACGCGAAGCCGGGGCCGGGATTCGATGTTGCAGGCGGATTACCGCTGCTGGCGGGTGGTGACGATCCACCGCCACCGCCACTGCCACCACCGCATGCGGTCAACAGGGCTGCGGATATCAGTGAGGCGAAAAGCTTCTTGTTCACATCAGTCCATTGAAATTGGCAGAGTCGATATTGTAGACCCGTATGAGTGGAAATTGGTTGCCAATTCGGACAAACAGCAGTCGTTGGCTTTCAGCCCCTCACGGCATACCATTGCCGGGTTGTTGAGTTAAGAGACTTGAGAATGAAAGCCATTGTCTATCAGGGACACAAGCAGGTTGTCTACCAGGATGTTCCCGATCCGGAAATTCAGGTATCGACAGATGCCATTCTGCGAATCGAGAAGACCGCCATTTGCGGTTCGGACCTTCACTTCTACCATGGCCCAGCCCGGGAAGATCTGGGTGAGTTTACGCTGGGGCATGAGTTCCTTGGAACAATCGAGGAAGTCGGTACCGATGTCAGGCGGTTCAAGAAGGGCGATCGCGTTCTCGTCTCATGCACGATCGGCTGTGGCGGATGTGCGCTCTGTGATGAAAACCTGTACAGCGGCTGCATGGTCAATACGGCATTTGGTCCGGTCAGCAACGTGTTTGGATCGCCGATCAATCCCGGCGGGCAGGCCGAGG
>JANQFF010000332.1 GCA_028277965.1 Pseudomonadales bacterium | reverse complement strand
CCGGTTGCTCCTGAGATGCCGATTGCCGCTGCCGAGCCCGTGCTTGCACCTCCAATAAGCGAAGCGAGGGAGGAACCTCAGCCAGCCCCGTCGGAACAGATACCGCTGGTATGGGAGCTGTCACAGGAAGTGCGGGAGAAGGTACTACAGCTCAAGAGCAGCGTGCATGTCTACAGCGAGCAACCTGCTCAGCGGTTTATCATTATCAACTTGCGTCGCTACAGTGAAGGTGACAGCCTGCCTCCCCATGGATTCCGTCTCGAGCGAATCGACCAGGACGGTGTGGTCATCGATCATGGAGAGGGGCTGGTGCGGCTACCACGCCGCTGAGCAGCCAGCCCGTTGAAAGACGGTAGGCTGTTTGTCGGTGGTTCAGGCCGAAACCGCACAGAGTACGGCGCAGTCCCTCCCCTGCTGTTGCGCCTGGCTGAGGCGCTCGTCGAGCAGACTCAACAGCTCGGCAGTATCTGCGGTGTTGTCGGCACCGCGTTCCACCACCCCAATACTTGCGGTTACCGATCTATCATCCGGCAGGGTGCCGATGCCGTACTTTCGAATACGCTCAACGGTGATGGCGGCACCTGCGCAGTCGGTGGTATGCAGGATCAGCAGAAAACGCTGCTCTCCCCAACGGGCCAGCAGGTCGCTGTGGCGGATCTCGTCGCGTAGAATCTCAGCCGCTTCCTGCACCACGTGATCGAAGGTGGCATAGCCGTAATCAGCGATGATCTGTTCGCTGTCGTCCAAGTCGACCAGGGCTACTGACAGGGGTTGGTTGTTCATCAGGCTCTGTTCGTGCAAACGGTGCAGGTTTTCCATCCCGGATCGCCGGGACAGAGCGCCAGTGAGTGGGTCGTGATCACTGTGACCGACCAGGGAGATCATGTACTGCAGCTGTAGGGTGGAAGTAAAAAACACGATACCCAGCACGATAAAGAGCAACCAGACGGTAGGTAACATTTCCAGCAGGTCGAGTGAGGCGAAAAAATCCCAGCCGGTGATGACCAACACGGTCAGGGGCAAGATCATGAGGGCCCCCTCGAGAACCGTGAGGGGGAAAAGTCCCAGCATACCGATGGCGATGTAGGGCAGCAGGGAGTAGAACTGGAGGGCAAGCTGGGAACCTTCATTCAACGGCAGGTCGAGCAGGACGTAGGCCGAGGCAAAGAAGGTTATGGGAAGGTTGATAAGCAGCAGCCCCAGGGCGATCCAGCTGTTTTTCTTGGTTTTCGCCCAGGTCCACTCTCTTGCAAGTAGGATAAAGCCGAGAGTGGAAATGGCGCGTATCAGCACGATGGAGAGTAGTGCTTCGGAGGGAAGCAGCATAAGGTCGACGAGGAACCAGAGTGGGACCAGAATCGCCATCAATGTAGCGATAAACCTCACTCGATCGAACAAAAGACGAATGCGGTGTTCCTCCAGAAAGCCTGCGTGCTCCTCAGGGGAGAGCAGGTCCAGTAACTGGGTAAGGGAGTGGATACGGTAGCTGGTGGCCAGATGCTGTAGGAGTCTAGAAGCAAACGGCATGGAGTCACCTCGACGTATGCGCTAGGACTGATCCGTCAAAAGGGTCGTCCTGTTTGTAAGCTCGAGTCGGTTTATGGTCGACTCGTCGCTTTGCGATTTTATTTCATATGTTTGATTTCAAGCATAGGAGTGCTGTTAATCAAAGGCAATAGGTTGGGTGAGGTGGACGGTCCGGTGATTTATACTCCGGGTTTGCTTGGCTAGAGGACATGGGGATGCGAAACAGAGTTTGGATCATAGCGATGTTCGCTGGAATTCTTCTTGTGGTGGTCATTCGCACTTACCTCTCTGATCAGCCGGTCAGTATGGAGACCTGGTATGAGGGGCAGGATATCACTGAAGGTTCCGATCCCTTGCCCTTCGATGCCAGCCGATATACCCCTGCCGCTTATCCTGAGCGAGACGAACAGGGCAATCTGCCGAGTGATGTATACCGGGTCTATATCGATGCAGCCGCAGCAGGTCGATTTGAACTGGATGTGCTGACTGAGGCCTCTCAATCAATGTTCGCTACTCGCCTGCCATCGAAGGAGCAGTTGAGAAATAGTGTGATCAGCTATCGGGAGTGCAGCGGAGGGGAAGAGCTCGCGATCTATGATCTGGCCGTTCTGCGCTATCCCCCCGATCTGCGTCTATGCCCGCCAATCCTGTTTCGGCGTGAGAGGGGGGTGTGGCGACTGAGTTTTGCCGATATGCGTGATTATGTTGGCCACAATCAACGTAACCAGTGGCACTTTAGGCAAGAGAAACCGCCAGCCGAATACGCCTTCGCTTTTGCGGGTTGGCGTTTCGACGACGGCGGTTTCCCTCAGATTCCCAGATAACGCTTCAACGTCAGGAGTCGACTTCAATCTCGTCGGCGGTCCCGTCACTGTCGTTGTCGATGACCTTGACCTCATCGCCGGTGGTGGGTGTGCCGCCGGTGATGGTGGTCGTGCCGTCCACATTGAAGGTGACGCCGATTACGGTGATGGAAGTGCCGGCCGTATAGCTGTCGACGGTGGCCTCGACCTCTGTAACCGTTTCATCTTCACGCTCGATGCTGTAAGCGTAGTAGCTGCCACCGTCGAAAGAGACCTCGACCTCCACGTAATCCATGTCGGTCAGCTCGTCCAGGGTAAAGCTGCCGTCCGCATCCGTATCGTCAGAGCTGCTGTCTTCGAAGGCGCTGGAGTTGTCGGTGGTAATATCCACGGTTTGGCCATTCAGCAGATCCAGGGTGATGGT
>JANQFF010000292.1 GCA_028277965.1 Pseudomonadales bacterium | reverse complement strand
CGATGAACATGCGGAGGCTGCTGTCAGAAGTCCTGATTGGCACCACGGTCTGCAGCTCTGGCTGGGTACCGGAAATACCGAATCTGAAGCGCGTGAGTACGTCGCAGCGGGCATGCAGGACATGTATCAGACCCCGTTTGAACGATTTGAGAAATACACACCCTACGGCAGAGCTGAACGGATTGCGGAGTTTCTCGCGCCTTACGTTGAAGCCGGTGCCCGCTATCTCAACCTGACCCCGCGCGGCCCATCCTGGGCTGCCTGTATCGACATCGTCGACGAGGTGTCGGGGCTTTTGAAAAAACACTTTCCGTCCCTGTCGATCGAGGAGAGGAACTGAGCATGAAAGAACTTGAAATCACGCCGTTGGAGTGCGGCCTAGGTGTCGAGGTAACCGGTCTCGTCGTAGATGATTATCTCGACGATGAGGTGCTTGGCATGCTGGCGAATCTTTTCAACGAACATCATCTGATCAAAACCAACGTGACCGGGTTCGAAGAGGAACACCAGTTTGCCCTCGCGAACGCGATTGGCGAGATCACGGACCGTGCAGGAGCGCCTGGGCAATCCAAAAACCCGGGCATGCAGTATGTGTCCAACGTGCGCCCGGATGGGGTGCTTGGAAAAGGTGCCATCCACTTTCACCATGACCATCTCTTCTACGATCCGCCCCTGAAGGCCCTGATGCTCTATGGTATTGAGGTGCCTGCGTCAGGCAGTGAGACTCATTTTCGAAGTGCTGTTGCGTTCTACGACGCTCTGCCCGCAGAGTTGAAAACGCGTGTTGAAGGCATACGGTGTAAGCACCTGTATGACCACACAAAAATTGCCGCCCGGGAATACCGGGACTGGGACACGGAACCCACGCCGGGCTCGCCGACGAAAACCCGGCCGTGGGTCTGGCTGGATCCGGTGACGGGTGACAAAGCACTGTTGCACTCGCAAAGCACGCTCGATTTTGAGGGCATTGAACGGGATGCGGGTATAGAGCTTTACAAAGAGTTGACAGCTTACGGGGAAGCTCATGCCGAAGAGATCTGCACTTACCGGCACCACTGGCAGCCGGGGGATCTGATCGTCTGGAACAACCTCCTGGTGGCTCACGCACGTCTGCCGTTTGCCAAAGAAGAGCCGCGTACGCTGCGGCGTACACCAATTATCTAGAGTGGGAATTTCTATGCACCCATTGGTCGAAAAAGCTGCTGGATATGTGCCCGAGCTGATAGAGCGCTCCCGTGAAATTGACGACAACCGCTTCCTGCCCCAGGAGCTGGCTGACCGCCTTGCGGGAGAGGGGTTTTACCGTGCATGCGCTCCGGAATCGACGGGTGGACTCAACATCGGACCCAGAGCCGCATGTGAGCTGGTGGAGACCCTGGCGACGGGCAATGGGTCTGCGGCCTGGTGTACGTTCATTTGTTACACGTCCCACCTGCACGTTGCGTCCCTTCCTGAAGCTCAGCGGGAACGGATCACCAGCGATCAGAATGTCATCGTCAGCAGCGTGTTTGCGCCCAGCGGCACCGCGGTCAGAGAAGCAAGGGATGGTGTGGACGGTTTCATCGTCAACGGTCATTGGAAGTGGGGCTCGAGCAGCCACAACGCCCATTGGATATGCGGCGCCCTGACGGAAGTAGATGGCAACGGCGATCCGGTACCGGGGGATGAAGCGGTGAACAGGGCTGTGTTCAAGCCAGGAGAGATTGACCTGCTGGATAACTGGCACGTTTCGGGTCTTCGGGGAACAGGTTCCAGCGACTACGTAGCCCGTGACGTGTGGGTGCCCGCGGAAAGGATGGGATCCTTGAGTGGAGCAAAAACGTATGCACACGAACCGATCTTCCGGTTCCCGCGTTTCGGCATCCTGTCTACACCGTGTGGAGCGATCGCCATGGGGATGGCGCGGGCATCGGTGGACGAGGTGATATCCCTCGCGAAAGAAAAGACACCGCAGGGCAGTCGGCGTACGTTGTCCCAGAGGCCTATCCTGCATCGTGACATCGCCGTTGTTGATACCGAACTTCGGGCCGCGCGTGCGCTTTTTTACAACACTATCGATGAGATCTGGGCCAAGATTCAGACGGAAGAACCGGACGTCAACGACCGCCTGGCGTTGCGCACCGCCAACGTACACGCCATGGATACTGCTGTCAGAGTGATCGACCGCATGTACTCCATTGTCGGGGGCTCTTCCGTCTTCGAGACATCCTGTCTGCAGCAGCACTTTCGCGATGTTCATGTCGCATCCCAGCATATGATGGTGTCTGAAACGGTGATGGAACTGGCCGGGCGTGTGCTGATGGGGCTCGATGACGAGGCGCCTGGGCTGTGAACACGGCACGACGCACACAGGCAGAACGCAAAGCGGAATCTGACGAACGCCTGATCCAGGCAGCCATCGAGCTTTTTGCTGAGCAGGGTTACGTGCGTACGACGTTGAATGATATTGGGAGCCGGGCGGGCTACACCGGTGGTCTGGTGAGTAACCGGTTTGGGTCCAAGCAGGCGTTGTTACACGCTGTGCTTGACGAGATCTATCGCTCCTTTACCCGGGAGTCGATGACCGAGGTCTCCAAAACGGCCACGGTGATGGAAGGGCTGCAACGCTACATCGAGGTGTTTTTGAAACGCCTGTCCGGAAACAACCCGCAACTGCGGGCGTTGTATCTGGTGATGGGTGAGTCCCTCGGCGCGGTTCCCGAGATGCGCAGCGAGATTGCAGACTTCAACAAGCAGACCATCCGGGCGGTCGGAAACCTCATTCAGCAGGGGGTGGGCAACGGGGAGCTGAGGGAAGACCTGGCAGTCAGGGAAA
>JANQFF010000289.1 GCA_028277965.1 Pseudomonadales bacterium | reverse complement strand
CCATAGCTGAAGCAATGCTCGCGCTGGTCCTGGTTGATCACGCGTTGCGTCACCGGGGTCAGGTCGGAGGCTGATCGGAAAAACCGGTCAGGACGTCGACAAATGCCTGGGCGGCGTTGGACATGGACCTGGCCGGGTTCCGGATCCAGCCGAGATCACGCGCCATCCGGGGTGCCTGTACATCAAGGACATCCAGAGTCCCAACCATACTGGCTGGCAGAATGCTCCAGCCGAGGCCCACGCTGACCAGCATTCCAATTGTCTCCAGGTAGTTTGTGGACATGGTCGGCTGGAGATTGATTCCCGCCGATTGAAAGGTCTGCATGACGATGCGGCCGGTATAGGTGCCCGTCCCGGGCAATACGCAGGGTTCTTCAGCAAGTTCCGGCATCCCAAGCCTTGCAGTGCGCGGTTTGTCCGAGACGAAAACCAGCGGGTCATGCCAGATACGTTCGTAGTGCAGGGCAGGATCTCCCTCAGGATTGAGAGTTGCGACGGCAAGCTCGATTGAGCCTTGCCGTACGAGTTCGTGTGTCACTTCGGAGTCCTCAAACGTGATGTTGAGTTTGACGTCCGGGTAACCATCGGAAAAAGCTTTCAATACGGGCGCCAGCCGGTGCAGGCCGATGTGGTGGGACGTTGCTAGATTGAGCGTGCCTCTGACCCCGGCTGCCAGGTTCTTCAGGTCGCGTTCGGTGTCCTCGAGCATAGCGAACACGGCTTCTGCCCGCGGCACCAGGAGGTGGCCCGCCTGGGTCAGCAGGACCTTCTTGCCAACGCGGTCAAACAGCGTCTGATTGAGTGAGTTCTCGAGTGCAGATATGCGTTTGGACACAGCTGGCTGTGTGACGTGAAGGTGCTCCGCCGCGCTGGAGAATGACCCACTTTCTGCAACGCTCAAAAAGGCTTCGAGTTCTGCGAGATTCATACATTCTTCGTAGTTATCTAAATCATAAAAATAATGAATTTGTTTTATCGATAGTGCAAGTCTAGACTGGCCGCCCTTTGCAAACGGGAAGTCACATGAGTGGGCAGACGTTGTATGACAAGGTATGGAACGCTCATCACGTCGGAACGCGGGCGGACGGGAACGATCTCATCTATATAGATTTGCAGTTGCTGCATGAGGTGACATCCCCTCAGGCTTTTGAAGGCCTTTCAATTCACGATCGACCGTTGTGGCGACGGGATGCAAACCTGGCGACGCCAGACCACAACGTGCCTACCGTAAATCGCGCGCAGGGGCTTGACGGTATCACGGACAGCATTGCCCTCGAACAGGTGGTAACGCTCGACGAAAACTGTAAGCGTTTCGATGTTGAGCAGTTCGACATTCTCGATGAACGCCAGGGCATCGTACACGTGGTAGGACCCGAACAGGGGGCAACGCTGCCTGGGATGACCATCGTCTGCGGTGATTCTCACACGTCCACACACGGTGCTTTCGCTGCGCTGGCCCAGGGAGTGGGTACGTCAGAAGTTGAGCATGTGATGGCGACACAATGTCTGGTGCAGAACAAGGCGAAAAACTTTGCGGTAAACGTCTCAGGCTTTCTACCTGTCGGCGTTTATGCCAAGGATCTGATACTGGCCGTGATCGGACGGTTGGGGACGGCCGGGGCGACCGGGCATACCATCGAGTACCGGGGCACGGCTGTCACGGCTCTCAGCATGGAAGGGCGAATGACGCTTTGTAACATGTCCATCGAAGCGGGTGCCCGTGCCGGAATGGTCGCTGTTGACGAAACGACTCTGGCCTATATCAAAGACCGTCCCTTTTCGCCCAGGGCAGATATGTGGGACCAGGCAGAAGCGTACTGGCGCACCCTGCATTCGGACGATGATGCTGCATACGACATGACTCTCGACCTCGTGGCTGAGGATGTTGTCCCTCAGGTCACATGGGGAACCTCACCTGAGATGGTGGCAGGGATAGACGCCTCAGTTCCCGACCCGGCACAGATGTCCGATCCCGTCCAGCGGGAAGCGACCGAACATGCTTTGAAGTACATGGACCTGGAGCCAGGTACACCGATCACGGATATTCCCCTCGACCGCGTGTTCATCGGATCGTGTACAAACGCACGTATCGAAGACCTCCGGGCGGCTGCTGCGATGGTCAAGGGGAAACAGGTTGCTCCCAGCATCAAAGAAGCGTTGATCGTTCCCGGGTCCGGGCTGGTTAAACGCCAGGCTGAAGACGAGGGTCTGGCCGACATCTTTCGCTCGGCAGGTTTTCAGTGGCGCGACGCGGGGTGCTCCATGTGCCTGGCGATGAATCCGGACAAAGTGCCTCCCGGAGAACATTGCGCGAGTACGTCTAACCGAAACTTCGAAGGTCGGCAGGGGCATGCCAGCCGTACTCATCTGGTGAGCCCCGCAACCGCGGCAGCGGCAGCTGTGAATGGTGGTTTTGTCGACGTCAGGGGGTGGCACTGATGCAGTCGTTCAGGCAACACACCGGTCAGGCTGTACCGCTGGACCGAGTCAATGTGGATACGGATCAGATCATTCCAAAGCAGTTTCTGAAGTCGATCCGCCGGACCGGTTTTGGTGATTACCTTTTTGATGCGTGGCGCTTTCTGGATGAAGGGGATCTTGGGATGACCCCCAACGAACGGGCGATCAATCACGATTTTGTTCTGAATGCCCCGCAGTTTCAGGGTGCGTCGATCCTTCTGGCTCGTGACAATTTTGGATGCGGGTCTTCCCGTGAACATGCGGTCTGGGCGCTGCAGGAATATGGTTTTCAGGTAGTGATCGCACCGAGTTTTGCAGACATTTTTTATGGAAATTGCTTTAAAAATGGATTGTTACCCATTGTTTTAGAAGAAAATATTATTCAAGAGTTGTTTCAGCTGGCTGTTGACGGTCTGGAATTGACGGTGGACCTGGAAGCCCAGACGGTGCGGCTGGCTGACGGTACGGCCCACGGTTTTGATATTGCACCGGGGCTGAAGGAAAAGATGCTTTCCGGCATGGACGATATTGCCATGACACTGGCTGGACGGGAGCAGATTGAACACTTTGAGGCCGGCCACCGCGAAAGTCAGCCGTGGCTCTTCTCACGGATATAGCGGAGATAAGGACACAGAAGATGGCTCATAGAGTAGTTGTACTGCCAGGTGACGGCATTGGTCCGGAGGTGATGGGGCCAGCGATTGAGGTCATGAACAAAGCGTCCGAGATTGCTGGTATCAGCATCGAAACCGAGGAGGCGCTGGTGGGTGGTGCTGCAATTGACGCAGAAGGTTCACCGCTGCCCGATTCGACACTGGCTGCAGCTCGCAGTGCCGATGCGGTACTCCTCGGTGGTGTCGGGGGTCCGAAGTGGGATGACCTGCCAGTCGAACAGCGGCCGGAAAAAGGTCTGCTTGGTCTTCGGCAGGAGTTGGGTCTCTTTGCGAATCTGCGGCCCGCCATGCTGTTTGCACCGCTGGCACAGGCATCTTCGCTCAAATCTGAACTCGTCGCTGATCTCGATATCCTGATCATCCGCGAGCTGACCGGGGGAATTTACTTTGGCGAACCGCGCGGCATAGAGGTGCGCGACAACGCGCGGGTCGGGTTTAACACGCTCATTTACTCCGAACACGAAATTGAACGCATTACCCGGGTTGGGTTTGATCTCGCTGGCAAGCGGGGTGGGCGGTTGTGCTCTGTGGACAAAGCCAACGTCCTTGACTCGTCTCAGCTCTGGCGGGAGGTTGTCATGCGGATTGCCCCTGACTATCCCGATGTGGAGCTTTCCCACATGTATGTCGACAACGCCGCGATGCAACTGGTAAGGGCACCCAAACAGTTTGATGTGATTGTCACCGGCAACATGTTTGGCGACATCCTTTCAGATTGTGCAGCGATGCTGACCGGCAGTCTTGGGATGCTGCCTTCGGCTTCTCTGGCAAGTGGAGGGCTGGGACTTTACGAGCCTGTTCATGGGACCGCGCCGGACATCGCAGGCCAGAACCTGGCTAATCCACTCGCCACGATCCTGTCGGTAGCGATGATGTTCCGTTACAGCCTGGATTCGGCACGTGCGGCTGACGCCATAGAAACGGCGGTAGGCGCAGCTCTTGATGCTGGTTTTCGAACGGCGGACATTGCCGATGAAGATCATCCCCGAAACGTAAACACTGCTGAAATGGGTCAGCAGATACTGGAACGTATGGAATAAGCGAAATGCAGAAAGAGATAAATGTAGCGATAGCTGGCGCAACAGGGGCCGTTGGTGAGGCGTTGATCGAAATCCTCGAAGCCCGGGAATTCCCAGTCAGGGAACTGCACCTCCTGGCATCGGAGCGCTCCGCCGGTAAACGGCTGCAGTTCCGCGGTAAAAACGTCGCGGTGCAAGTGCTGGACGACTTTGACTTTTCGGATACGCAAGTGGGTCTGTTTTCAGCCGGGGGCGACATCTCAGCCGTACACGCGCCTCGAGCCGCAGCAGCGGGGTGTGTGGTGATCGACAACACCTCCTGTTTCCGATACGACGACGATGTGCCTCTCGTGGTGCCTGAGTGTAATTCACACGCGATCAGCCAGTACGGCCAGCGCAACATCATTGCCAATCCGAACTGTTCAACAATACAGATGGTGGCCGCGCTCAAGCCAATTCATGACGAGGTGGGGATAGCGCGCATCAACGTGTGTACCTACCAGGCAGTGTCCGGAGCAGGTGCGGGGGGTGTACGTGAACTCGCCGGTCAGACAGCGAACCTTCTGAATGCCAAGCCAATCGAATCTTCTGTCATGCCGGTGCAGATTGCATTCAATGCGATTCCTCAGATCGACAAGTTCCAGGAGAATGGCTATACGAAAGAAGAAATGAAGATGGTTTGGGAGACCCGCAAGATCCTGGAAGACGAGACGATTGAAGTGAACCCCACCTGTGTGCGGATTCCGGTTTTTTATGGTCACTCGGAAGCCATTCATATCGAAACCCGGCAGCACATCGAGGTTGAACGGGTGGCTGAGCTTCTGAGCGATGCCCCTGGTGTCGAATTGTTCTCAGGTAATGAGTATCCGACAGCGGTCGAACACGCTGCCGGGACGGACCCTGTTTTTGTGGGCAGGCTGCGGGCAGACATCTCTCACCCGAATGGTGTCAACATGTGGGTGGTTTCAGACAATGTACGTAAGGGAGCGGCGCTTAACAGCATTCAGATCGCTGAACTTTTGCTAAATGAGCTCGAATGAGGTAAACAGGCTCTCGCTATTTCAGCACCGTTTGGCGCTCAATGGGATCGAGCGACATTGTGGTTGCAAATTGGACAGTTAAATTGCCATAAATGTCGCGTCAAATGACGGACGATTCCGGTACGTGCGCCTCCTCACGGATGTGAGAATTGAGTTACGGTATCAGAGTGACCTGGCGCTGACAGCAGAGGATCTGATGTCAGCTTGAATCACTCCGGAACCAGAAATCCGGCAGCAGAAGAGTAGTCGATTGATACACATGGATTTGGATGCACCCGATCGGGCTAGAAGAGATCAGCTGCGGGTACCTCGTACCCAGATTCAACTGTTTGCAACCGTATGTCTAAGGAATTCCTGAACTGATGTTTAAAGATCTGGTACGTGCCGGTGTGTGCATCTCATTGTGCGCCGTTCTGGCTGCGCCTCTTCCTGCGTGGGGGCTTGGACTTGCGGAAATTGAGGTTGAATCGGCGCTGAACGAAAGGCTTGCGGCCCGTATCGAACTGCTCGACGCGCAAGGCTTCCAGTCATCCGAGATCATCGTATCGATGGCCTCGCGGGAAGACTTCGAACGGGTTGGGGTTGAACGATTTTTCTATCTGACGGATTTGCGCTTTACAGTGGTGATGAATCCGGACGGGTCCGCATACGTCAACGTGACGAGCGCCAACCCAATTGCAGAGCCGTATCTCAATTTCCTTGTTGAAGTCCTGTGGCCGAGTGGGCGGCTGGTGAAGGAGTTTACGGTTCTGCTGGATCCACCGACGTTTTCTGAAGCGCCGGCCCCGGCAGTCGCGGCGCCCGTCCAACCGGCACAGGTTCGTCCCGAGGCGCCTGCACCTGTCGAGCGCGTTGTTGTCGATCAGCCGGCAACACCTGTCCAGTTGACGAGACCACAAAGCGTTCCGCCTCAGACCCCGCCACCCGAGGGGGTGATGACCAACAGGGACGACACGCTCTGGAAAATAGCGACGCGTACAAAAGCCTCACAGCAGGTGACGACCAACCAGCAAATGCTCGCTATCCAGCGTCTCAATCGCGAGGCGTTTATCCGGGACAACATCAACCTTCTGAAAGCGGGTTACGTACTCGATATACCCACAGAATCAGAAGCGCTCAGCATGGACCGATCAGAAGCTGATTTCATCGTGGCCAATCAGATCAGCCAATGGCGTAACCGGCAAACAGGCAGCGACGTTGCGTCAGCCGCACCCGAACCGGTCACTTCCCTGCGTAGCCAGATAGATGCAACGCCCGAAGATGAATTTGTTGCGCAGGCGGATGACGACGAGCGTGGCGATGTCCGCATCGTTGCGTCGACGGGAGAGTCAGGTGCCAGGACAGGTGCCGGAAACACTGCGGAAGTTGATGAACTGATCGAAGAGCGGGCTGCGTTGACCCGCCAGGTTGACGAGCTGTCCTATCAACTCGACCGGGAAAAAGACCTCGCCAGCAACGAAATTGAAGTCAAAGACCGGCAACTGGAAGTGAAAAACCAGGAGGTTGCTGAACTCCAGGCGCAGCTGGCGGCGATGCGCGAAGAACTTGCCAACGTCCGTGATAGTCAGCCTCAACCTGGTGAAGATCAGGATGTGGCCTGGTGGCAATCACCCCTGGTACTGTACGGCGTGATTGGCCTGCTGGTTATCCTGGCGGCATTTCTACTACTTGCGATGCGCCGACAGCGGGCTGAAGAAGATGATGCCCTCGCAGCTCAATATGACTACGAAGACGCTGAAGGCGAAACGTCTCGCACGATAGAACCGCTGGTCCCGACGGATGCTCGTGAGGCCGTTGAGCCGGATACGAGTTTTGAAGAGGAACAGCCGGAAACAGAACAGCTCGAACCAGGTGAGACTGAGACAACAGATGTCATTGGCGAAGCTGAGATCTACATCGCGTACGGGCGCTACGACCAGGCGACGAGCCTGCTTCAGAATGTTCTGGCGGACGAACCCGATCGGCACGATGTCCGGCTCAAACTGCTTGAGGTATTTGTCGAGTCGGGTGATACACCGGGATTCCAGGAAAACGCGGAATACCTCGGACTCAACTGCGATGATCAGGACATCCTGCATGCCGTGCGGGAACTCGAAGCACAGATAGACGAATCCCAATCCGCAGACACGGAACCGGAAGCTGAAGCCCCGGATGTGGTTGTGGACGATGCGCCCGAAGAACCTGCAACCGGTACCGAATCCTCTGATGAGGCCGACACAGAACTGGAACACGATGAAGTGGAGATTCCAGACGAAGTGTTCTCGACAGTGGGCGAAGACGCGGTAGAGGGCAGGGAAGAAGAAATAGAAGAAGAAACAGCAGAAGAATTAGTAGAAGGAACCGAAAAAGAAAAAGAAGAAGATGACGAATTCGAACTCGAATTTGATGATCTCGATCTGGACGACATACCGGAAGCGCAGGGTGTCAGCCAGAATACGGATGACCTTGGCGGAGACCTCGGGCTGGATTTCGATCCGGAAAAGGACGTAGACGAGTCGGTTGCGGAGGTGTCGGGTGATTCGGACCCGGAAGAGTCGGACGATGATCTCGACGATCTCCTGGAAGGTCTTGACCTCGAAAACGAGGTAACCACAGGCGACAGTGGCGCCGATGTGGCGGAAGATGAGGGTGATTTCGATTTTGGTGACGGTTCCGGGGACATCAATTCCACGAAACTGGACCTGGCGGAAGCCTACATCGACATGGGCGATGTAGACGGCGCGAAAGACATTCTGCGTGAAGTTGTCCAGGACGGTTCCGAGGAGCAGCAGCAGAAAGCGAGGGATATTCTCGCCGGTATCGAGTGAGAGTCGCCCTTGGTGTAGCGTACGACGGTTTACACTTCCACGGCTGGCAAAAACAGAAAAACACAATCACCGTCCAGGCAGTTCTCGAGGATGCGGTGTCGCGGGTTGCCAACGAACCGGTACACTGCCAGGCAGCGGGAAGGACCGACGCCGGGGTACATGCGACGGGGCAGGTTGTGGTGTTCGAAACGTCGGCTGAAAGGGATCTTGACGCCTGGCGTCGTGGTGTGAACGCGCTGACGCCCGCATCCATTAACATCCACTGGGTTCAGGTTGTTGCCGGAAGTTTCCACGCCCGCTACAGCGCTACAGCGCGCAGATATACCTATGTTCTGGATGACCGGGGTGTCCGCGATCCGTTTCTCACCGGACGAGTCTGGTTCAGCCAGACTCTGGATGCAGATCTCATGCACCGGTCTGCACAATCGCTTGTCGGTGAACATGACTTTTCGGGGTTTCGGGCTTCCGGGTGCCAGTCGCTGACACCCATGCGTCGTGTCAACTTCTGCCAGGTACGGCGTCAGGATCACCTTGTGATCATCGAGATCGAAGCGAACGCGTTTTTGTTACACATGGTGCGCAACGTCGTTCGAGCCCTGCATGATGCAAGCCTGACGGGAGACCCTGACCATCCGGGCTCGATTCTCGAGGGTCGGGATCGCCGGCTCCTGGGTCCAACAGCGCCGCCAGACGGGCTTTATCTCACCTGCGTCAGCTACGGAGATCTGGACATGCCGAAGGCGCTTGAGCCTTCCTTTGTGACTGCTTCGACCACACTGTAGACTAGCGCGCTTTCGTCGACCCTCGGGATCTCTCTGCAATGGGAGTCTGGTGCAAAATCTGTGGAATCACGTCTCTTGAGGACGCCCGTGTTGTTCAGAATGCGGGGGCGGATGCGCTCGCATTTAACTTCTATGAACACAGTCCCCGGGCGATCACTACGCAGTCTGCAGCGGATATCGCCGGGGAAGTAGAGGTCGTCAGGATTGGCCTGTTTGTCGACCCGCAGGTCAGCCAGGTCGAGCAGGTTCTGAAGATCTGCGAACTCGACATGCTGCAGTTCAGCGGTGATGAACCGGAGGCGTTCTGCGAACAGTTCGGGCTGCCGTACCTGAAGTCGGTACATGTGTCGGACGATGAGAATCCGGATGTGGGTGCTCAGGTTTACCCAAGCGCGTGGGCGCTGCTGCTCGATACGTTTGTCGAGGGTTTCGCAGGTGGGACGGGTCGGACCTTCGATTGGGAACGCTGGCCTCGGCAATCTGACAGAAAGCTCATCCTTGCAGGCGGGCTTGATCCGGGAAATGTCGGCGAAGCGATTGCCCGGGTCTCGCCGTTCGGCGTGGATGTGAGCAGCGGTGTCGAAGGACCGGTGAAGGGAACTAAGGACCACAGGAAAGTCGAACAGTTTGTTCGCACAGTCAAAGAGAGAAATGAAAGACGGCAGTAACTACGCACAACCGAGTGACGACGGCCATTTTGGTCCTTATGGGGGCCGGTTCGTGGCGGAAACACTCATGCACGCTCTCGAACAACTCGAGCAGCTGTACGAGGATGCCAGGCGCGATCCGGAGTTTCACACGGAACTGAGAGAGGACCTGACACACTTTGTGGGGCGTCCAACACCTCTGTATTTGGCAGAGCGGCTCACAACTGAACTCGGGGGCGCCCGGGTTTATCTGAAACGGGAAGACCTGAACCACACCGGTGCACACAAGGTGTGCAATACGGTAGGACAGGCGCTGCTTGCCAAACGTATGGGCAAACCGCGGGTCATCGCTGAGACAGGTGCGGGCCAGCATGGTGTTGCGACCGCAACCATCGCTGCGCGGCTTGGGCTGGAATGTGACGTGTACATGGGTGCGGAGGATGTTGAACGTCAATCGCTCAATGTCTACCGGATGAAACTTCTCGGAGCGAACGTGATTTCCGTTGAATCCGGCTCACGCACGCTGAAGGATGCGATGAACGAGGCAATGCGCGACTGGGTGACCAACGTCGACACAACACACTACATTATCGGGACTGTTGCGGGTCCCCATCCATATCCAATGCTGGTACGGGACTTCGCGGCGACGATAGGTCAGGAGGCACGCAGCCAGATTCTCGAGGCTGAAGGCCGGTTACCTGATGTGCTGGTTGCGTGTGTAGGTGGAGGGTCCAACGCAATGGGACTGTTCTATCCGTTTATCGACGATGTCGATGTCGACATGGTTGGTGTGGAGGCAGCCGGCCTGGGCCTCGATTCCGGGGCGCATGCAGCACCACTGAACGACGGCAGTGTTGGCGTTCTTCATGGAAACCGGACGTATCTGATGTCGGACGACGACGGACAGATTGTGGCGACACACTCGATATCTGCCGGTCTGGATTACCCGGGTGTCGGTCCGGAACACTCACATCTCAAGGACATAGGCCGTGCGCGTTACGATAGCGCCACAGATGACGAGGCCATGGAGGCATTTCGTTTACTGAACCGGACGGAGGGTATATTGCCTGCACTCGAGTCCAGCCACGCTCTGGCCTGGGTAGTGGCGAACGCACCGTCCATGTCTCCAGAGCAGATTATCCTGATGAATCTGTCCGGTCGTGGTGACAAGGACATAAACACCGTAGCGAAACTCGACGGTATCGAGCTGACATGACGCGGATAGAACGTCTGTTTGCAAACCTCGAGCGTCCCGCTCTGATCACCTTCATCACGGCGGGTGATCCGAAAATCGAATTCACCGTACCGGCGCTCCATGCGCTTGTAGAAGGTGGAGCAGATCTTCTTGAACTGGGTGTTCCATTCTCTGACCCGGAAGCGGAAGGTCCCGCCATTCAGGCGTCGAGTGAGAGAGCGCTGGCCAATGGGGTGACTCTGACCAGGACCCTCGAACTCGTCAGAGAGTTTCGTGAGACAAACCAGGAAACACCGATTGTTCTGATGGGTTACCTGAACTCAGTCCTGGCGATGAAAGATTTCGCTGCGAAAGCGGGAGACGCGGGTGTGGATGGTCTGATCATGGTCAATCTGCCTCCTGAAGAAGCGGACGAATTGCGCCTGGATCTTAAGAATCACGGCATCAACCTGATATTCCTGGTTGCCCCAACAACAACGGACCAACGGGCTCGCTACATTGTGAGCAAGGCGAGCGGATTCGTTTACTACGTGTCACTAAAAGGCATTACAGGCGCGGATCATCTGGAGACCGACAGTGTTGCGGGGAAACTGGCGAATTTGAGAACAATGACCGATTTGCCGATCTGTGTCGGGTTCGGGATAAAAGACGGCAGAACCGCGGGATTGATCGGGAAGCATGCGCACGGGGTAGTGGTTGGCAGTGCGCTTGTAAGTCGGATGGCTGACCAGGGTCCCGGTGTGGAAGGTGTCTGTCAGTTGCTTGAAACTGAAACAAGAGCGCTTCGGGAAGGTCTGGAGGCTTCACAATGAATCTGGATGCCTGGCTTGACCACATCTCCAGGCAGCATTGGGAAACAATGGATCTGGGCCTCGAGCGCATGCACGACATGCTCGAACGTCTGAACCTCACCCGACCGCCATACAGTATTGTGACGATTGCTGGTACGAACGGGAAAGGTTCGACAGCGGTGGCTCTCGAGCATATCTGTCTTCAGGCTGGTCTGAAGGTGGGGACGACGCTGTCGCCCCATGTCTACCGGTTTAACGAACGTATGAGATACGGCGGCGTGGAACTGGAAGACGAGGCCATTTCTAACGCGTTTCAGGCTGTTGAGTCTGTACGCGGGGAAACACCTCTGACGTATTTCGAGTTCGGGGCGTTGGCGGCCATCTGGATATTCGCCGATCTGGGTGTCGATGTCGCGATACTGGAAATTGGCCTGGGCGGACGTCTTGATGCATTTAACGGTGTGGATGCCGATGTTGCTGTAATCACAAGTATCGACTTCGATCATCAGCAGTACCTCGGAGACACGCTCGAGGCGATAGGCCGCGAGAAAGCCGGCATCCTGCGCCGTGGACAACGGGTTGTCCTCGGGCCTGACATGCCGGACAGTATCCTCAGCATGTGTGCGGAACTCGATCTCGACCCGGAGATCTATGGAGAGGACTTCTGGGCGGATTGTGGTGACAGTTCATGGACGATGGCCAGTCGAAATGATCTTCCACTGGAAGATCTTCCGTACCAGCCCATCGCGGCGCAGAATGTGGCAGTTGCGGCACGCGCGTCGACCGATTTTCTCGGAGGTTCGTATGAGCAGATCCTGAGGCAAAGTCGGTTCCCTGTTGTTGTCGGACGCATGCAGCGAGCGACAATCGGCGGGAGAACAATCGTGTGTGATGTCGCACACAATCCCGCTGGCTTGCAGTTTCTCGCCCGCGAAATCGCGACGTCCGGTCTTGATGTACAGAGCGTTGTTTGCGGTATGTTGATCGACAAAGACCATGAGAAGTTTGCCGGAGACCTGGTGTCCCATTTCGATGCTCCGCTGTTTCTTGTCGGGACCGGTGGTGAACGTGGCATGCAAGCCCAAGCGCTGGCCAGAGCGATAGAACAGGCGGCTGAAACAGTTCGGGTTTGTGCCTTTGACAAACCGGAAGATGCCCTGGGGGCTGCAATGTCGGCAACGGAAGCAGGCGGTGCTATTCTTGTCTGCGGTTCTTTCAAGACACTGGAACAACTCCCGCTTCCGGGCGCCTGACTCGATGCAAGAACGCTACAGGTATCGTATAACCGGATCCGTCTTTCTGATTGCTCTGGCGGTGATTGTGATACCCATGCTCTTCGATGGAGCAGGTGTGACATTGCCGGATGCACCACCTGCGCCTCCGGTACAGACGGCACAGCCACCGCTGCCGCTGTACGAAGAAGTTGTACCAGCAACCGATGTGGTTGCGCAGGTATCTGCACTTTCGAGCGAGGTCGATGCAGACGGGTTTTCCATTGAGGACGGGACAAGATTTGGTGAACCGGTGCTGCGCACCCCGTCGGAAGGCACGTCGGTCTGGGCCGTTCAGGCCGGCAGCTTTGCCGACATTGAGAACGCCCGTTCGCTTCGAGAGCATCTTCGAGGAGATGGTCTTGAGGCTTTCATATCGTCGGTGAAAAGCGAAGACCAGGTCATGCACCGGGTTGCGGTGGGCCCGTACCTGGCAAGAGCCGATGCGGAAACCGCGCAGCGGCAGATTGATGGTCAATTGGACGTTGTCCCGGTGCTCGTGGAGATGTCGCCTTGACCGGTAATCTCAACGGGTTGGACATAGCCATCCTGACGATCATTGGTATCAGCTCCGTCATGGGTGTTTTTCGGGGACTTGTTAAAGAAGTTCTGTCACTTGTGACGTGGGTGTTGGCGTTTGTTCTGGCAATCTTCTTCTCCGCGGCGGGTGCGGAGATGATTCCGCAGAACTGGGGTGGCGAAGGTGTTCGCGTGATGCTCGCATTCGCTGGCATTTTCCTTGCGACGCTGATTGTTGCGGGGATCGTGCAGATGCTAGTCGCCCAGATTCTCTCGACTGCCGGATTGAGCGGCATTGACCGGCTGCTTGGTCTTCTGTTTGGCGGTGCCCGGGGTCTCCTGGTGTGCATCCTTCTCCTCATGGGATTACGTGAGATTGCATCGGATCAGGTGTGGTGGCATCAATCGATTCTGCGCGACCAGTTGCTTGCTTTCGAAGACGAGATACGTGATCTCCTTGGGCAGGGGCGGGCGCTGGTTGATGAGCTCCCACGGGCTCTTCCACAAGATACTCCACTGTCTCTTCCGGAGGTGAGGGGAGGTCGATCATCGTAATTGAAATAACCGGATTGGCAGACAGCACTCCGGCAAATGCCTATACTGCGCACTTCGGGTTTCGGTATGCGATTGAATTCAGTTTGGGGGCAGCACTCTAACTCATGTGTGGCATTGTCGGGATCGTTTCCGGGAAGAGTGTCAATCAGGAACTGTATGATGCGTTGACCGTCCTGCAACATCGCGGCCAGGACGCGGCAGGCATGGTGACCAGCGACGGCAGCCATCTGCATCTCAGGAAAGGCAACGGCCTCGTCCGCGATGTCTTCCACCAGCAGCATATGCAGCGCCTTCAGGGTAACGTGGGTATCGCCCATTGCCGTTACCCAACTGCCGGTTCGTCTTCCAGTGCAGAAGCCCAGCCCATGTACGTTAACTCACCCTATGGGATCACACTTGCACACAATGGCAATCTGACCAATGCGGATGCGCTGAAGGCGGATCTCTTCCGTACAGACCTGCGGCATATCAATACGAACAGCGATTCAGAGGTGCTTCTGAACGTCCTGGCGCATGAGTTACAGGAACAGCACGCGCTTGCACCTTCCGCGCAGGATGTGTTCAAAGCCGTGCGGGGCGTTCACGAGCGATGCCGGGGCGCCTATGCCGCAGTCGCCATGATCATCGGTGCCGGGATCGTCGGTTTCCGGGATCCCTATGGCATCCGACCGCTCGTCTACGGAAAAAGGGAGACGGAGAGCGGCACGGATTACATGCTGGCCTCCGAATCTGTTGCGCTCGATCTGCTCGGTTTCGAGATGCTGGGGAGCGTTGCACCAGGAGAGGCGGTATTCATCAGCAATGACGGGGTGCTCGAAAAAGAGGTGTGTGCAGACGAGACCCGGCTTGTTCCGTGCATATTCGAACATGTATACCTGGCACGCCCCGATTCGATCATCGACGACATCTCGGTCTACAAAAGCCGGTTGCGCATGGGAGAGTATCTCGCCGACCGCATTGTCCGGCACTACAGCCAGCACGATCACGACATCGACGTGGTGATCCCGATACCTGATACGGGACGTACAGCTGCACTCCCACTCGCGCACCACTTGAACGTGAAATACCGCGAAGGGTTCATCAAGAACCGCTACATAGGCCGTACGTTCATCATGCCTGGGCAACAACAGCGCAAGAAGTCGGTGCGCCAGAAACTGAACGCCATCGAACTCGAATTCCGGGATAAAAACGTGCTGCTGGTGGACGATTCCATCGTGCGCGGAACAACCACCGAGCAGATCATCCAGATGGCGAGAGACGCAGGCGCACGTAAGGTGTTCATGGCGTCAGCGGCACCGGCACTTCGTTATCAGAATGTCTACGGAATTGACATGCCCGCCAGGGAAGAATTTGTCGCCCACGAACACACTGATGAGGAAGTTGCGAAAATCATTGGTGCTGACTGGCTTGTCTACCAGGATATCGACGACCTCAAGAGCAGCGCCATGGAGGGGAATCCCGGCGTCGAAGACTTCGAATGTTCCGTTTTCGATGGCAAATACGTGACTGGCGACATAGATGACAGTTATCTTGAACAGTTATCCTTGGATCGCAACGATAAAATGAAGCAGCATCGTGACGCTCAATACAACGCGGATAACAACGTCCTCGAACTCCACAACCACGCCTGAAGCCGTCGGAAAAAGCGTGCCTACGTCACAAAACCCCGGTTCCGCGGAGCCAGGTACACCAAGTCTGAAAGTGTCCGCGGGTAAAGACCAGATACATCAACTGGTTGTTGAAGCCTGTACGGTTCTGAACGGGATTCTGTTGGGTAAAGAAACCCAGGTGAAACTTGCTCTTGCCTGTCTGTTTGCGAGGGGGCATCTTCTGATCGAGGACCTGCCCGGTATGGGAAAAACGCTTCTGTCGCATGCTCTGGCCAGGGTCCTGGGTCTCACATACAACCGCATACAGTTCACTTCCGACGTGCTGCCTTCAGACATCATCGGTGCGACTATCTTCGACAAGAACTCAGGTGAGTTTCATTTTGTAGAGGGGCCACTGTTTGCACAGCTGGTGCTGGCGGATGAGATCAACAGGGCCACGCCAAAAAGTCAAAGTGCTCTTCTGGAGGCGATGGAAGAACGGCAGGTGTCGAGTGATGGCACCACACGTCGGCTTCCGGAGCCCTTTTTTGTGATTGCAACTCAGAACCCGTCGACCCAGGCGGGAACTTTCCCGCTGCCTGAATCGCAGCTCGACCGGTTTCTGATGAGAATTGAGCTCGGTTACCCGGAACCGGCCGCGGAACGTGAACTCCTGATGTCTGGTGACAGGCGCGCGCAACTCAGCGACTTGCCTGTTGTCATCGACCTGCCGGCGTTAAAAACGATTCAGGAAGCGGTCGATGCAATCAAGGTATCTGAGCCGCTGATCGACTACGTGCAGCGGCTGGTCGGGTTTTCCCGACAGGGTACTGAGTTTGCCTTTGGGCTGTCCCCCAGGGGAGCGCTTGCGCTGCTTCAGAGCGCCAAATCCTGGGCACTCCTGCATGGCCGGACCCACGTGGTTCCGGAGGATATCCAGGCTGTATTGCCGAGCACGGTGGAGCACCGCTTGCGCGAGTCTGCGGATTTCGCCGGGCACAGCGGTGGTGCGCTTGCACAGCGTCTCCTGGCAAGTGTGGACGTGGTCGCCTAAGTCAGGTCGTTGTAGACATCCCGCTCATGGACTCAGCGGCTCTTACAGACCAACAGCAAACCGGATCGTCCCTGAAGAACAAGGAGAGTAACACCCGGCTGGGCGGCAGGTTCGGTGCCTGGCTCGATCGGCGTATACCTCCGGGTCAGCGCATCACCCTCAGTCAGAGGAACGTATTCATTTTCCCAACGCGTTCCGGCTTCACGTTCGGCGGATTGCTGGTGATCCTCATTCTGGGTGCAATCAACTACCAGAACAGTCTGGTGCACGGCGTTGCTTTCCTTCTGGGCAGCATATTTGTCGTCACTATTCTTTATACGTTCCGCAACCTCTCCGGGCTGTCTCTGGAACTTGCTCAGTCGGGCAATGGTTTTGTCGACGAGGATGTCGAGTTTGCCGTTCGCGTGACACGGCCGAAGGGAAAGGGCAGGGAAGGTATCCAGATTGGCTGGCCGGACGGCTTCAAACAGTGGGTCGAAGTCTACGACCGTGAGGCGAGTGTCGTGAAGCTCTATGTCCGGGCGGATAGACGCGGCTGGCTCAAACCCGGGCGGCTCCTGGTAGAAACCTACTTCCCGTTGGGGTTGCTGCGCGCGTGGACCTGGGTTGACATTGAAGCCAGGGCGCTTGTGTACCCTAAACCGATATTTCAGAGTATCCCGGCAACACAGTCGTCCCGCCATCGCGACGAGGGAGAGCTTATCGATCCGCTCGGCAGCGACGATTTTGTGGATATCCGGGAGTACGAGCCAGGCGACCGCATCAAAAACATTATCTGGCGATCTTACGCGCGCTCGGATGAACTGGTGGTTAAACGCTATGCAAGTTATCTCGAGCCGAGGTTGTGGTTCGATTTCGAAGATCTTGCCGGAGACACCGAAGAGAAGCTGAGCCGGCTGACAGGGTTGGCCCTGCAGGCAACCCGCGCTGAGCGTGAATTCGGTGTACGGCTACCGGACCGGACCATCGATCCGGGTGTCGGCGAAACCCACCTTGATCAGGTGTTGCGTGAGCTTGCGCTGTTCGGGATACACGACCGATGACAGCCAGGAGCATCGGTGTCGCCCATCAGATCCCGCGTAACAGCCTCGCGTTGCTCATGATTGCCCAGGTGGTGGTTGTACTGCCCCTTGCCCCGTATATCTCCCCGTGGATTGTGGGGGTCTGTCTCTTCTGTGGTTACTGGCGCACCCAGGTGTACAGGGGACGCTGGGGTTATCCGGCGAGTTGGGTCAAGACCTTTCTCGTCGCGGCCGCTGTAGCCGGCATAGCGCTGAGCGGTTTCCAGAGTTTCAGTCTCGAAGCGGCAACCTCGCTTCTGGTTGTAGCGTTTGCACTCAAGCTCGTCGAGATGAAAAACCGTCGAGATGCGTACCTCGTTATTTACCTCAGCTACTTTCTGATCGCGACCGGTTTTCTCTTCGATCAGAGCATGGCTGTTACAGCGTATGAGCTTGCCGCTTCTGTTGTCGTGACGGCAGCGATGGTCGGCATGAACCAGTTGCAGACCCGTGTCCGGCCAGTAGCGTCACTACGGGTTGCCGGGACGCTCGTTCTGCAGGCATTACCGCTGACGCTCGTGATATTCCTCCTGTTTCCCCGTATAGCACCCCTCTGGTCCATACCGGTGCCGAGTGCGGCAACAACGGGATTGAGCGACACACTCACGCCGGGGGATATCGCCAGCCTCGGACGCTCGGATGAGCTTGCATTTCGGGTCATCTTCGACGGTGATCCTCCGCGCCAGTCTGAACTCTACTGGCGGGGGTTGGTGTACTCTGATTTTGTCTATGGGACGTGGGCCCTTGCAGCGCCGCTGGACGCTCTGCCGCGTGACAGCCTGGACGCGGAGTCTGAATCTGCAAGTCTCTCTTATGAAATCTTCCTCGAACCGACCCAAAGCAAGTGGCTGTTCAGCCTCGATACGCCACGTCAGTATCCGGATCGGGTAGACCTCCTGGGTGACTACCGCCTTGAAAACCCTGAACCGGTGATGTCGGTGATGCGTTACAAGGTCATAAGCGATCCGGAACTGTCCACTGACCCCGTCCTGGATCCGGCGATCAGGGAGCGTGAAAGCCGCCTGGAGAACCCGAATGACAACATACGCCTCCAGGCGTATGCCAGGGATCTGTACGAACGTGCTGGATCTGTGGAAGCCATGGTCTACGCGATGATGGCGCACATTCGCGAGGAACCCTACAGTTACACTTTGAATCCGCCGACACTGGCTCGTTACGACAGCATCGACGAATTCTGGTTCGACACACGAAGGGGATTCTGCTCCCACTACGCCGGGGCAATGGTGTACGCGCTAAGGTCGGTGGGCGTTCCGGCCCGGATGGTGGGTGGATACCAGGGTGGAGAAATCAACCCTGTGACGGGCCACATGGTTGTAAGGCAATACGATGCACATGCCTGGGTGGAGGTCTGGATCGAAGGGAAAGGCTGGCAACGCTTCGATCCGACCGCAGCTGTCGCACCAGCACGTGTCGAAGACGGCCTGAACGCCGCGTTATCTTCGGAAGACCGGGAGACACTGTCTTTTCTCTCCGCGACCCGAATGGAAAGTGAGAATGTCCTCGCGGATGCGTTGCGGTTTTTCGATTCCCTCGAATATCGGTGGAACCTGTGGGTTGTAGGTTACGACGTCGACACCCAGGCTAATGTGTTGAAAAAACTGTTCGGGGAGGTGACACCCAGCCGTATCGGTGTCGCACTGGTGCTTGGTGGCGCTGTCAGCCTCGCGATGGTTGTGCTCGGTCTGTTTTTCTGGCGTAAACCCGCCTCGAGCCATCCCTCAGAACGTGTTTTCAGCAGGTTCTGCGCTGCAATGAGCCGACATGGCATCAAACGGCTGCCCGGAGAAACACCGGTCGTGTTTCTGGAACGCATTGCTGAAGAAAAGAACATTGACGTTGGGATCCTGCCGGAGCTTGTACAGAGAGCTTTATATGATCCAATCGGCTCACAGCAACGGAGTGCGCGGATGAATCTAAAGAAAGAACTCCGAAAACTGCGTTTCAGGCTGGCTCTGGGTTGAGCAAACCGAGCCGTTGACTCATCATAGTTGACGTGAGCTCTGTCCGGCCGATCGTTCTTTGAAACCCCAGCGTAGAACCCCGTGTGTGGGAATCTGTTCGACAACCTATGGCGACCTGGTGTGCCGTGGATGTAAACGTTTTGCGCACGAAGTGGTGCAGTGGAACGGTTACACGGATGAGCAGCGCGCTCGTATCTGGGAACGCCTGGCTTCGCTTCGGCGCGATGTTGTGGAACAGTGGGTGCACGTGGAAAATCCGCAGCATTTCCGGGATACGAGTGCCGTTTCAGGCGTTGGCAGTGAAACAAGTGGTGAGGTGGTTTATGAGGTGTTGCGTTATCTCGTCACTACAGATGGTGGTCTTGCAGACGGCGGGCTGAGGGCGAAAACAGGCAATGACGATGCGCTCACGCTCCTCCAGGCGATCGACGCAGAAGTCTATCGCCGCTCAATTGCTCACTATGAAAGAAGCTTCCGGGTAACGACGTGACAAAACACGATGTCGGCGAGATTGCCGGGTTCCTGCGTGTTCCGACTCCACCTGAGTGGTTTGCAATGGCCCCGGGAAATCTCGATCTGCTGCTGATTGACCATGCAAACTGTGAGAAGAAAGCTGCTGCCAGTGCGCTCAACCTGATGTTCAAGTATGTCGACAGACCGGAACTTCTGCAGAAGATGTCGAGCCTGGCGCGCGAAGAGCTCAGGCATTTCGAGCAGGTCCACGATCTCATGAGTCAACAGGGCGTCGAATACCGGCACATATCTGCTGCCCGGTACGCTTCGAAGCTTCATGGGGCTGTTTCATCGACAGAACCCAACCGCCTCGTCGATCTCCTGCTGGTCGGGGCTATTGTGGAAGCGCGATCGTGTGAACGCTTCACTGGCCTGGTTGAGGTTTTGCCGCAGCCGGTTGCGGAGCTTTACGCAAGCCTCGTGCGTTCGGAAGCGCGTCACTTTCAGGACTATCTTGCGTTGGCCCGGGCTTATGCTGAATCCGGGTCTGTCGACACCCGGCTGGATGAACTACTCGATCTCGACGCTGAGCTCGTAACAGCGAGCGACCCGGATTTCAGGTTCCATAGTGGCGTGCCAGGCTGAAACACTCCAGCTGCAGTGTGTCGCCTGTCTGGCGGCATAACCAGCCAACCCTGTCCCAGTCCCCGGTGACGATCCGGGCGCAGTTGCCATGGGCATGAATCCCGGGGCGATGCGTGTGACCGTGGACGAAATACCTGGCTCCAGTCGATGCAATCAGGTCGTCGACTGCACCAGGATTGACGTCCATGATCTGCGCCGGGGTGTTTGCCTTGGTTTGTTTACTCTGCTCACGCATTGCGCGGCCGATGCCCAGACGTTCTTCCAGTGGTTTTTCCAGGAGGTCTTCTCTGAACGCTTCGCTTCTTAAGTATTGACGCGCCGTCTGGTAATCCACGTCGTCTGTGCAGAGCTCATCGCCGTGAGACAGAACAAGCCCATCTTCCGTCGTCCACGGATCGGGGATCAGGGTGGCGCCGGATGCGCGCTCGAAGTCGGCGCCGAACAGAAAGTCACGATTGCCGTGCATTACGTAGAGCGGACAGAGAGCACTGGTGTCCCTCAACGCCGCAACGAGTGCTGTGGCTACGTCCGAGGTGTCGTCATCACCAACCCACATCTCGACGAGATCCCCGAGAATGTAGATCTCGTCAACTCGAGCGCGTTCCTGTGCCAGACACTCGGTAAAGCGTTTGAATACAGGTGATACGACGTCGTCGAGATGGAGATCAGAAATGAAGATACGGTGCATTAATCTTCATCAGCTGGGAGGTGCTGGTGCAGCTTGGCCGCCTGCAGCGTGTTTTTGAGCAGGGCCACCCGTGTCATCGGGCCAACGCCGCCGGGTACCGGTGTTATCTGTGACGCAACCTCCCGAACACCGTCAAAATCAACATCACCATAAAGACGGTTACCTTCACCGCGTGTTATGCCAACGTCGATCACGACGGCACCGGGTTTGATCCAATCGGCGGTCACAAGCCCCGGCTTACCCACGGCTGAAATGACAATGTCGGCCAGTTTGACCTTTTCGGTGATGTCACGGGTAAATTTGTGGGCTGTAATCACCGTACACCCGGCCAGGAGCAACTCGAGAGTCATCGGGCGGCCAACGTGATTCGATGCGCCGATCACGGCTGCGTCCATCCCGCGGATTTCGATGTCGAGCTGCTCGAGCAGCATCATCACACCTTTTGGCGTACAGCTTCTGAACGCCGGCCGGCGCAACGCCAGCCGGCCCATGTTGTACGCGTGGAAACCGTCGACGTCTTTGTCAGGGTCGATACAGTCGATGATTCTGTCTTCGTCGATGTGTGCGGGCAGGGGAGTCTGCACCAGGATACCGTCGACCGAATCATCTTCGTTCAGGGCCAGAATGCGTTCTTCCAGATCCTGTTGGGTCACATGGTCGCTCAGATGCTGGACGTTCGAGTGAAACCCCACCTCGTCGCAGTCTTTGCGTTTCCCGCGAACATAAACCTCTGAAGCCGGATCGCTTCCGACCAGGATCACGGCGAGCCCGGGGATACGTAATCCACGGTCCGCCCAGCCGGTCACCTCGGCGGCAATCTCCTGACGAATGGATCCCGCGATGGCGTTGCCATCGATAATTTCTGCAGTCATCAATACTCCCAAAAGCGTATGGTAGCGCATTGACCCTGACGTACGTGAGAGTATGATGCCGCCGCACGGGGTATAGCGCAGTCTGGTAGCGCGCCTGCTTTGGGAGCAGGATGTCGGGAGTTCGAATAAGTCTACCCCAACCAGTATTTGGCAGTGTCACTTGATGATGTCAGATGCGCCTGTAGCTCAACTGGATAGAGCATCGGCCTTTAAATGTAGGAGCCTGTGCCGGGAAACGGAACCGGTACAGTGGACTGCACCGTAACGGGGAACCCTTAACAGATTATGCTGATGGCAATCCCGTGGAAACCTGTGGTCGACCCGTTCGATGGTGTCGATCGAGGGGTACTGAAGGCTCAAGCAAGCAACCTAGAGGGTAGGTACTCCTTAGCGCAAATCAGCCGCAGGCTGTTTGTCGCAGGGCTCCGTAGAGACTATACGTGCAGCACCTGAGACGGTGAAGAGATAGTCCAGACCACAAACCTGACTCGAATCAGGGCCGTGAAAGCGGTAGTTGGTAAGCTAAGCCGGCGGTTGAAGGTTCGAGTCCTTCCAGGCGCGCCATTTTTCCGGCCATCCCTGGCGCAGCGATGTTCAGCTCGAACAACCCCAGGCCCGCCATCCATGGCGGCCCGTCCTCGCCTCGCCGAGCAGTGCTCGTCGCCCGGCTGGCGCCGGACCGGCTCGGACCCAGGCGCGCCATTCTTCCAGCAATCCCTGGCGAAACGGCAATCAAATTCGATTGGGTACGTGCCAGAGAATCGCGGCTAAAGCCGCTCCTACAGAGCAGTCCGGCTAACTCTGTAGGAGCAGTTTTAACCGCGATTGCAGATATGTGGCACACCGCGATTTGCAGGCATATAATCCGCACCCTTTGAAACTATGGTGGGCGTAGCTCAGTTGGTAGAGCTCCGGGTTGTGATCCCGGCGGTCGTGGGTTCAAGCCCCATCGTCCACCCCATATTTCCTTGAAGTGAAAAGAAGTTTTAACGTCTGCCAACAGCGGGTGGTTGCTGTTGTGGAATGAACAGACGCTGTCGCGGAAGAAAAAAGAGAAGACATGCAAGTATCGATAGAGACCATGACCGGGCTGGAGCGTCGCCTTACGATAGCGCTGCCGAGTGAACATTTTGAAGATCAGATTACCTCCCGCCTGGAAGATGCGCGCTCACAAGTGCGGATCCCGGGATTCAGGCCCGGTAAAGTGCCGCTGAAAGAGGTGCGACGAAGATATGGCAACGCCGTTCGTGCCGAGGTGGCCGGAGAATTGATGCAATCGAGTTTTGTGGAGGCTATCCAGCAGGAAGATCTGAGCCCTGCGGGATCCCCGAACCTCGAGGTTGTGAAGATGGACCCCGGTATCGACTTCGAGTTTACGGCGACGTTCGAAGTCTTCCCGGCAATTACGCTGACGGCGCTTTCCGAAGTCAGTGTCAGGCAGCCGTCTGCGGAAATCACCGACGAGGACCTCGAGACAATGATCGATCGTCTTCAGGAGCAGCGCACGACGTTTGAAACGGTTGAGCGGGCATGTGAAGAAGGTGACCAGGTCAACGTCGATTTCTCAGGCAAGCTCGATGGTGAGTTGTTTGACGGTGGAACCGGGGAAGGTGTCGACTTTGTTGTGGGTGCTGGTCAGATGATCGAAGATTTCGATCAAGGTGTTCGTGGTCTGTCAGCTGGTGAGGAGACCTCGTTCGAAGCCACCTTTCCCGAAGACTATCAGGCAGACAACCTCAAAGGTCAGACCGTGACGTTCGAGGTGACGGTGAACGAGGTGAAAGAAGCGGCTCGTCCTGAACTTGATGATGAGTTTTTCGAAGCGTTTGGCGTCTCTGAAGGCGGTGAAGAAGCATTTCGTACAGAAGTCCGCTCCAATATGGAAAGGGAGCTTGGATCCGCTAAGAAAAATCAGATTAAACAACAAGTTATGGATGAATTATCGAGAATACATGAGTTTCAGATACCTGGTGCGATGGTCCAGCGCGAGATCCAGGTTCTGAAAGATCAGATGCTCAGCCAGTTCCAGATGCCTGCACAGGCCAAAGCCCCTGACTTGCCCGATGAACTGTTTCACGACCAGGCGGAAAAACGGGTCAAGATTGGCCTTGTGGTCAATGAAATCATCACCAGTGAGAGTCTCGAGGCGGATGCGGAGCGGGTCGAGGAGCGCCTGAACGAAATGGCGGCACCTTATGGTGAACCGGAACAGGTCATCAACTGGTACCGCAGCAATCCCGAACAGATGCAGAGTATCGAAATGGGGGTGCTTGAAGATCAGGTGGTTGACCTCATCATGTCTAAAGCAGCAGTCGAAGATGTCTCTTTGAGCTATGAGGAAGTGCTGAATGGCAAACTGATGGCTGATCTGCAGGCTGAAATGGCGGAATCTGAATCCAGCGATGCTGACGAGGATGCTGAAACCACACAAGCGCAGGCTGAAGACGAACCGCAGCAGACCGAAGAAGATAAATCGTAGCGTTCCCCGGCATAGTGCAATATTGAACGCCACGACACATTCGCATCCCCCGGGTTAGGGGTAAAATGTATGTATGGCGGTCACGACAGCAGGACCGCTCTCAAGTGGAGAAACAAATGACTGACATTCGCGATCCCAATGTCGCACCCATAAACAACCTCGGGATGGTACCCATGGTTGTCGAGCAGTCCGCTCGTGGCGAAAGGGCGTATGACATCTACTCCCGCCTGCTGAAAGACCGCATCGTCTTTCTGGTCGGCCCGGTGGAAGATCACATGGCCAATCTGATTGTGGCCCAGATGCTGTTCCTGGAATCGGAGAATCCTGACAAGGACATTCATCTGTACATCAACTCGCCCGGTGGTTCAGTCACAGCAGGCCTGTCGATCTACGACACGATGCAGTTCATCCGGCCGGATGTCAGCACGCTGTGTGTGGGTCAGGCGGCCAGTATGGGCGCGTTTCTTCTGGCTGCAGGCCATCCCGGAAAGCGGATTGCATTGCCAAATTCCCGGATGATGTTGCACCAGCCCAGTGGCGGCTCGCGTGGTGTTGCTGCCGATATCGAGATCCAGGCCCAGGAAATTCTCCTGATGCGTGAGCGGCTCAACAAACTCATTGCCGAACACACCGGACAATCAGAAGAAACGGTTGCCAAAGATACGGATCGTGATTTCTGGATGAGTCCTGATCAGGCCCAGGAGTATGGACTGGTGGATCGGGTCCAGCAGTCCCGCACGGCCCAGGGCGCTGGCACGGATTGAGCGCTCTGGACCTTCATCACAAAAGTACAAGCTGCGCAATCTGTTTACACATCCGGGCTTGCATTACACTGGTACAGAACGCAGTGTATACTGCTTGAACGGTTGCGTGCCCGTTTCACTGAGTTGCGTGCGTCTGATATGGATCTGATATGGAAAGACCAGGGTCAGGCGAACGTGATGGGCTGGTAAGCGCAAACTGTTAAGCGCTAAGAGGTCACCGGAACTCAGCGGCAGGACCTGAAGAAAGATCAGAGGAATCGAATGTCCGACGACAGCGGTAAAGGCGAAGACTCCGGCAAGTTGCTCTATTGCTCGTTTTGCGGCAAGAGCCAGCATGAAGTGCGCAAGTTAATTGCGGGACCGTCTGTGTTCATCTGTGATGAGTGTGTTGAGTTGTGTAATGACATCATTCGTGAGGAGGTGTCAGAGAACGCTCAGCCCGGGGAGGCAAGCAAGCTCCCCGTTCCTCAGGAGATCAAGAACATCCTGGATCAGTACGTCATTGGCCAGGAGCATGCCAAGAAAGTTCTGTCTGTGGCGGTGTACAACCACTACAAGCGGCTGAACTACAACGGCAAGAAAGACGATGTCGAGCTGTCGAAATCCAATATTCTCCTGATTGGTCCAACGGGGAGCGGGAAGACGCTGCTGGCAGAAACGCTGGCGCGCCTGCTCGATGTACCGTTCACCATCGCTGATGCCACGACGCTGACAGAAGCGGGCTATGTTGGTGAAGATGTCGAGAACATCATTCAGAAACTCCTGCAGAAGTGTGACTACGACGTTGACCGGGCACAGGTTGGGATCGTCTACATCGATGAAATCGACAAGATCTCACGTAAGTCGGACAATCCGTCGATTACCCGTGATGTCTCGGGCGAAGGTGTACAGCAGGCGCTCCTGAAGCTGATCGAAGGTACAGTTGCATCCGTACCGCCTCAGGGTGGTCGCAAACACCCTCAACAGGAATTCCTGCAGGTCGATACCGCAAACATCCTGTTCATCTGTGGTGGGGCATTTGCGGGGCTCGACAAGGTCATTCTCGACCGGTCTGACAAATCCGGTATCGGCTTCGGCGCGGAAGTCAAAGGTGACGCTGAGCGCAAGAGCATCGGAGAGACGCTGCGTGGAGTTGAGCCTGAAGATCTCATCCGCTATGGACTCATTCCTGAGTTTGTTGGCCGGCTGCCCGTTGTTGCAACGCTGGAGGAACTTGATTCTGATGCGCTGGTGCGCATTCTGACCGAACCCAAGAATTCACTGACCAAGCAATACACCAAGCTCTTCGAAATGGAAGACGTCGAGGTAGACTTCCGCGAGGATGCGCTGTTGGCAGTGGCCGAGAAGGCGATGGAGCGGAAAACCGGTGCACGTGGCCTGAGGTCGATCCTGGAAGCGGTGCTTCTGGAAACCATGTATGACCTGCCGTCATCGGAGTCGGTCAGCAAGGTTGTGATCGACGAGAGTGTGATCAAAGGTGAGAGTGATCCCATGCTGATCTACGAGAATGTGGATCAGGCCAAAGCAGCGCCGGACGAATAGCACACTAATCATCTTTAACACGTCCTAGTGAGTGCTTCCGATCAGATAGACGAAATTCCCGTCCTGCCGCTGCGTGACATGGTGGTGTACCCCCACGGTGTACATCCCCTGTTCGTTGGTACAGAAAGTTCAATTCGCGCCCTTGACCGGGCGATGGCGGATGACAAGCAGATACTGCTTGTTGCCAAGAAAGATCCCGAAACGTCCGAACCCGGCGCGGAAGACCTGTTTGACGTCGGCACCGTTGCGACAATTCTGCAACTCCTCAAGCTTCCGGACGGCACGGTCAAAGTGCTGGTTGAAGGCGGGCAGCGCGCGGGCATCAAGCGATTCGATTTCGACGGCGATTATGTGCGTGCGGTTGTCGAGTTCAGGAACGAACCCGAGGTGGATGTGCGGGAAGCTGAGGCCTTGTCCCGATCACTTCTTTCGCAGTTCGAACAGTTTGTCCAGTCGAGCAAGAAAGTGCCCGGAGAAGTACTGTCTTCTCTCAGCAGCATTGATGATCCCCTGCGTCTCATCGACACCATAGCGGGGCAGATGGATCTGAGCCTGGCGAACAAGCAGGCGGTGCTCGAAGCCGTTGATCTGAAAGAGCGTATGGACCTGGTCATCAGCCTCATGGATGCGGAAATAGAAGTTCTCGAGATGGAAAAGAGAATTCGCGGACGTGTCAAAAAACAGATGGAACAGAGTCAGCGGGAGTATTACCTCAACGAGCAGATGAAGGCCATCCAGAAGGAGATGGGTGAGCACGAACAGGGGGAAGTTGAAGAGTTACAGCGCCGTATCGAAGAGTCCGGTATGCCTAAAGAGGCGCGTGACAAGGTTGAAGCCGAGCTTGGCAAGCTCAAGCTGATGCAACCCATGTCGGCTGAAGCCACCGTTGTGCGCAGCTATCTTGACTGGGCGCTGAGCGTACCCTGGAAGAAGAAGAGCCGCGTACGCAAAGATCTGACCAAGGCTCAACAGATACTCGATGAAGATCACTATGGGCTGGAAGAGGTCAAAGACCGGATTGTTGAATACCTGGCAGTTCAGAACCGTGTTTCGACGATTCGCGGTCCGGTATTGTGTCTGGTTGGTCCTCCAGGTGTGGGTAAGACCAGCCTTGGCGAAAGTATCGCCAGGGCGACGAACCGCAAGTTTGTCAGAATGTCCCTCGGCGGTGCCCCCTGGTTTCAGCTTCGTCCCGAACTCCCCCGAGCGACATCCTGACGAATTTGCGGTTTGTCGCCCTGGCAATGCTCTCTCCAAGGCTGGTCTTACCTACTCCGGGAGGACCAACCAGACACAATACCGGACCTCGTATCGTTGATACG
>JANQFF010000288.1 GCA_028277965.1 Pseudomonadales bacterium | reverse complement strand
GGGGCCCGCCATTCCCTGCAGAGCCCGCCTTGCTACAAAGCCCCGCAGATACGCGCTGAGCGCGCGATAGGTTTATAGAGGTGCCTTTTAGCCGCGATTCTTAGATTTCCCCGCGAGCTGCCTGGATCGCTTTCCTGACCTGGGCTGGCGCAGTCCCACCGGCGTGGTTTCTCGCTGCAACCGATCCGTGCGGCGTCAGGATCTGATACACGTCTTCGGTGATCGCTTCGGAGCCGGGTCCGTTGAGGTCACTCAATTCCAGGGCTTCCAGGCCGCAGCCTTTGGACACTGCGAGTTGGACAGCACGGCCGACGGTCTCGTGGGCATCGCGGAACGGCACACCCTTGCTGACCAGGTAGTCAGCGAGATCTGTCGCGGTGGTAAAACCTTTCAATGTTGCATCCAGCATTGTCTCGGTGTTCGCCTCGATGTTCGGTATCAGGCCCGCCATCGCCGTGAGGCAGTCGTGGAGTGTATCGACAGCGTCGAACAGCGGCTCTTTGTCTTCCTGGTTGTCTTTGTTGTAGGCAAGCGGCTGCGATTTCATGAGCGTGAGAAGCGCTATCAGGTGTCCGTTCACCCGCCCCGTTTTGCCTCGAACGAGTTCCGGCACGTCCGGGTTTTTCTTCTGCGGCATGATGCTCGACCCGGTACAAAAACGGTCAGGGAGGTCAACAAACCCAAACTGTTGTGACGACCAGAGAACGAGTTCTTCACACCACCTCGAAAGATGAGTCAGAGTCAGGGCTGCTGTTGCGCAGAACTCTATTGCAAAGTCGCGGTCGCTAACTGCGTCGAGAGAATTGTTACAGATGCCATCGAAGCCAAGGTCTTTCGCAAGCATATCCCTGTCCGGACAATACGGTGTCCCGGCCAGCGCAGCTGCTCCCAGTGGAAGCTGATTAACGCGTTTTCGGCAATCGAGCAGTCGCTCACGGTCGCGACGCATCATCTCGAACCAGGCCATCAGGTGGTGGCCAAACGTGATGGGCTGGGCTGCCTGCAGATGGGTAAACCCCGGCATGATCGTGTCGCTATTCTGTTCAGCCAGATCCAGAATCGCGTGGAGAACTTCAACCTGGAGCGCTTCGATGCGATCTATCTCGCTTCGCAGGTAGAGGCGAATGTCGGTGGCGACCTGGTCGTTTCGCGAACGGCCAGTGTGCAGCTTCTTACCGGTATCCCCGATGAGTCCGATCAGCCTGCTTTCGATATTCATATGAACGTCTTCGAGCTGGACGTCCCATTTGAACTGCCCGGCTTCGATTTCCTCGGAAACCTGATCCAGGCCGGCCGAAATCTCACCGAGCTCGGCATCGGTCAGTACGCCGATCGCATTCAACATGCGCGCATGGGCCTGGGAGCCTTGGATGTCTTCCCGCCACAGGCGCTGATCGAAACTGACAGACGCGGTGAACTCTTCAACGAATGCATCGGTAGCCTCGCTGAATCGACCGCGCAGCAAGCCCTTTGGATCATCCTTCGGTGTACTATTAGCGCCCATGTTTCTACGCGTACAGTTTGACGATGGCGGATTATAGCGGAATGCCCAATCGATGAGCGCGAGTCGATGAGTGTAAGACCCGCGCACTTCGCCATACCTGAGCTGTGCAACACGACTGCCCTTGCGCTTCTGGTCCTCTTCAGTCAATTGCTGGTGGTTGTTCTCCTGTTTGCCGGTGGTGAAATCTCCTGGGTCCGCTTTGGCCTGATGTCCCTTTTTGTCCAGTGGGTGGCATTGGTGAGTGCGGGTGTGCTGTGTGGTCTTCGAGGGCGACTGGCACGCTTCTCCCTTGGCGTCGGCACAACTCTTGCGTTCGCCGTTGTGTTAGTTGTCACCGCCGTGATAGGCGTTATAGCCGAATGGGCGCTGGACAGGGGAGGTGATGCCTGGGCTCGTATCGCGGGGCAGATGGTGATAGCGGGCATCATCACGGGTCTCTTTCTCCGGTACTTCTATGTCCAGCAGCGGTTACGGTTGCAGGAGCAGGCGGAACTACAGTCACGGATCCAGGCGCTGCAATCGAGAATCAGGCCGCATTTTCTCTTCAACAGCATGAACATCATCGCGTCGTTGATCGCAACTGATCCGGATACGGCGGAGTCCGTTGTGGAAGACCTGTCAGAACTCTTCCGGGCAAGCCTCAACGAAGCGGGGAATCAGGTCCCGCTCACGGAAGAGCTGGATCTGTGTGAACGTTATCTCAGAATCGAAGGTTTGCGGCTGGGGGAACGTCTCCAGCTGGACTGGCAGGTTCAGAAAGCACCGGACACCGTCCAGATACCGATGCTGACCGTGCAGCCGTTGCTGGAAAACGCAATCTATCATGGCATTCAGCCTCTTCCTGAAGGCGGCACGATCAGGATCTGTGTCGAGTACGAGGGTGATGAGGTAGCGATATCGATCACAAATCCCATTCCGGGATCGCTGCAGCAACAGGAAAGCGAGGGGAACCGCATGGCCCTGGCGAACATTCGCAGCAGGCTCAATGTCCTCTATGGAAACAAAGCCCGTCTGGATACACGGGCAATGGAAGACAGCTTTGTCACAGAGCTCCGATTCCCTAGAATGCCGGCCACTGCCTGACAGGATTTTTTTTGTGCGGATACTCTTAGTAGACGACGAAACCCTCGCTCGAGACCGGCTGCGCCGGATGCTGGACGATGAATCTCACGTGATCGTGGGCGAAGCGGCGAACGGTACGGAAGCAGTGGGTGTTTGCGCGGATACAGTCCCCGATCTCGTGCTGCTGGACATACGTATGCCAGGCATGGATGGCCTTGAAACTGCCAGGCATTTTCTTGAGCTGGACCAGCCTCCGGCTGTCGTTTTTTGTACCGCGTATGAGGAGCACGCGATCCAGGCATTCGATTTGCAGGCTGTTGGTTACCTGCTCAAGCCGGTCAGGAAAGAGAAGTTGCTCGATGCGTTGGGTAAAGCCAGCCAGTTGAATCGCGCGCAGCTTGCGGCTCTCAATGCGGTTGACGAGGGGCGCAGGTCACACATATCAGCGCGCACGCATAAAGGGCTCGAACTCATCGAGATAACAGATGTCCGGTATTTCCAGGCGGATCAGAAATATGTAACTGTCCGTTACGGCGAAGGTGAAATCATCGTTGACGAAACGCTGCGCGAACTCGAGGAAGAGTTCGAAGACCTGTTTGTGAGAGTGCACCGCAATGCTCTTGTGGCGCGCCGCTATATTGACGGCCTGGTCAAAAGCGATGACGGCCAGATGCAGGTGCGCCTCAAGGGCATCGACGAATGCCTCGATATCAGTCGGCGTCATCTGCCAGGGGTGCGGCGCACCATCAAAACACTGTAGTCCCATGGCATCGTTAGTCATTGCAACCCGGGAAAGCAAGCTCGCTCTTTGGCAGGCTAATTTCATCAGGGATGAACTCAACAAGGCTCATCCTGACCTGAACGTAACTCTCAAGGGAATCACGACGCGGGGAGACCGCTGGCTGAAGAGCCCCTTGAGTGAGATTGGCGGAAAGGGGCTGTTCATCAAGGAACTGGAAGCCGCGATGCTGGAAGGTGAGGCGGATATTGCCGTCCATTCCGTCAAAGATCTCCCGGCGGAAGTACCGGAGGAGTTCGACCTTCCGGTTATTGCGTACCGGGAAGAGGTGAACGATGTCCTGGTCAGCGGGTCTGGGGATGTGTCGGAGTTACCCGCTGGTGCAAAGGTAGGTTCTTCGAGCTTGCGCAGGAAAGCCCAATTGCTGGCGATGCGCCCCGACCTCAACATCCTCCCGATCAGGGGTAATGTAGACACACGTCTTGGGAAACTCGATGCAGGTGAATTCGATGCGATCGTGCTGGCTGCTGCCGGTCTCAACCGTCTTGGGCTCAAGCGCGATGATGTGCACGTCATTCCCGTCGAAGTCATGTTGCCTGCTCCGGGCCAGGCGGCGCTGGCGATCGAGTGCCGGGCGGGAGATTCCGTCGTGGAATGGCTGCAGCCGCTGATGGATCCCGCGGTAGACAGGTTGGTAAGGGCAGAACGAGCCATCAGCCTGGGTCTTGGAGCGGATTGCTCCCTTCCGATCGCAGCTCTTGGGCAATGGGAGGACACGCGTATTCGGTTGCAGGCGCTTGTTGCGAGTGAAGACGGGAAAGAAGTCATACGTGGGGAAAGCCTGGGTACTGATCCTGACGATGTGGCGGGGCAGGTGATGGACCAGTTGCGTGGTCAGGGTGTCGACTCGCTGCTGGGCAGGTTTACACCCGGATGATATGGATCACCCGAACTCAGCCGGGTGCGGATATTCTGGGGCGCAGCCTCGTATCCGCCGGGTTTGAAGTCTGGGTGGAGCCCGTGTTGGAGGTCGCTGAGATCCGGCCTCCGGTTGTCAAAGGTAATCCAGACGAACCCCCGCATGTTGTTGTCGTCTTATCTGCGCACGCAGCGCGAGTGTATGTCGGGAACGAATATGCCGGTATGGCCGCCGCACATATGCATGTCGCGATAGGGGTGAGCACCGCGAATGTTCTCGAGTCCAGAGGCTTCAGGTGTGTAGTACCGGAAACGTCAACGTCTGAAGGTGTGCTCGAGGTGCCGATCCTTAAGGATCTGGGTGAAGGGAGCCAGGTATGGGTTGTGGCCGGTTCCGGTGGGCGTGAACTCGTCCCTGACACCCTGCGAACTCAGGGATGTAAGGTGGTGGAATTCGAGTTCTATGAGAGACAGGAACGAGAGGTTGATGACATTGCAGTCGATGAGATTTCGTCTATTGTGGTGGGATCAGGTGAGGGTCTGAACTGTGCCCTGCGCCAGTGGCGTGGCGCAGGCGGGCGGAAAGATGTCGAATGGATTGTGCCTTCAGCCCGGGTGGAAAAAAGTGCCCTGGAATTCGGGCTCGTGAACGTGGTCAATGCTGGTGGTGCATCGACGGAAGATGTCGCGGCTATTCTCAGGCAGGGCAACAGGTAGTGGTACTAGAGACGAATGAGTGACGAGAAAAAGACACCCGCATCTTTAGAGGAAGAGGAAGGCGCTGCAGCGACAGAAAAGGATGCAGCAGCACCGGAGCCGGAAAAAGCAGCTGTCGACCAGCCAGAGGAGTCTGAGTCTGAGCCGGAAGCGGTAGACGCAAACGATGACACCTCCGGCGAGGTAGAAGAACAAGAGGTACCCGAACAAAATGTACCCGAACAAGAAGTATCAGAAGAAGAAGTAGCACAAGAAGAGTTGCAGGAAAAACCGATCCCGGAAGAGGCTGCTGATGTCGACTCAGAAGCATTGCAATCCACCGGGGTCGGTGAGGAAGCAGCACCTGCCCGTGGCGGCAGAGTGCTCGCGGCCATCGCTCTCCTGGTAGCGCTGGTTGCCAGCGGCGGCCTGGGCTACCTCTACTACATGCTGATATACATGGATCCACTTGCAGATGTTTCCTCACAAACCGGACAGAACGTCGAAAGGCTGGATCGGGAGATCAGGGCGGAGCTCAGCCAGCTCAGGACAGCGGTAGACGGTGAGCTTGCCAGCACCAGAACGGACGTCGCTGAACGTATTGCTGCGAACGAGAGCCGTGTGGTCGACACGCTCAACGAAGCGATCCAGGCGGCACCGCCTTCCCAGCGGGAATGGAAGCTCGCAGAAGCTGAGTACCTTCTGCGGATAGCAAATCACCGGGTACTGATGGAGCAGGATTCGTCTGGCGCTCTTCAGCTCCTGGAAGCCGCTGACGGGATCCTGGCCGATCTCGATGACTTTTCCCTTCACGAGGTCCGTGCACGTCTTGCGGATGAAATCGTGAGCCTGCAGCAGGTACCAAGAGACGACCTGCAGGGCATCTATCTTCGGGTCGGCGCTATCGCAAACAGCCTGGACGACCTGGGATTTGCGGTGGTCGAATACCTTCGGGAAGAGAGGGTGACAGTGCCGGATCAGTCGCTGTTTGATCGTCTGACGGCTGAGCTCAAAGCCTTCATTCGCGTACGTTCTCTTGCAAGTGATGAGACCATCAAACCGTTGCTTGCTCCGGAAGAGGAGCAGTATCTTGAACTCAACCTGCGCCTGGCCCTGCAACAGGCGCAACTGGCGGCGCTGAAGCGCCAGCAGGCGGTCTATGAGAGCAGCCTCGAATCGGCGTACGGCTGGATCGAAACCTACATGGATGAGACCTCAGCACGCGATGCCGTGCTGAAGGAGCTTGGTGACCTGCAGTCACTGTCCCTCGACCGGCCGCTACCCGACATATCGGGATCGCTGAACGAATTACTTGGGGTGCGGAGACAGCAGCCTTGAAGCTGCTTCTGATCGTTGGTGCTGCTCTCGTTCTCGGGGGGCTGCTCGGAACGCTGTTGGCCAGGGATGCAGGTTATGTCCTGGTTTCATATGGGGATACGGCCGTGGAAACCAGCTTGTGGGTTGCGGTTCTCCTCTTTGCAACGCTTTACTTCCTGATCCGCGGAACGGTTTATCTCGTCGGTCGCACTGCACGGGGTCAGGCAACAATTGCCCGCTGGCGTTCAGGTCGCAGATCGCGATCAGCCCGCTCGAGGACAATTCGCGGGCTTCTGATGATGATGGAGGGCCGTTGGGCTGAAGCGTCCCAGCTCCTGGTATCCAGCGCCGGTGAAGCCGAAACCCCGCTCATCAACTATCTCACCGCTGCCCGGGCAGCTCATGAACTCGGTCAGAATGAAGACAGGGACCGCTACCTGAAGCTTGCACACGAATCGACCCCGGGTGCCAAGTTTGCAGTGACGCTGACGCAGGCAGAGTTCAACATCAGTGAAGGTGCATACGAACAGGCATTGGCTGCGCTTCTGATGTTACGTAAACGCGCGCCGAAACATCAGGCTGTCCTCAGCATGCTTGCTCAGTGTTACGAGCGTCTGGAAGACTGGCAGGCGTTGGCTGAAATATTCTCAGACCTCACCCGCCTCGAAGTCATTCCAGAGAACGAACAACGCCGGTTGCAGAAGACGGTCTGGAGAGCGCTGCTGACCACCGAGACACCCATTGCCGAGCAATGGAAGAAGTTACCCCGCGGGCTTAAGGGAGATGCGAGCCTCATCTACCACTGGGTGACTTACCTGCTTGATCGCGATCGGGCGGATGATGCGGAGCAGGTGGTCCGGTGGGGTCTGGATCAGACCTGGGATGAACAGCTGGTTGTCGTGTATGGCGAAGTGGAATCGTCAGACACGGCGAAACAGCTGGTTGTGGCCCAGAACTGGTTGAAAGACCGTGCGCAGGACGCCGCTTTGAATCTGACGGTTGGCCGGTTGTGTCTGATGAACGAAAAGTTCGAACAGGCCCGGGAGTACTTTGAGGCAAGTTTGCGGCTGCAGCCGACAGATGCGGTGTATGGGGAGCTTGGCCGGTTGTGCGTGGCACTCGGTGATGAACGCAGGGGTACGGAGTACCTGTTGAATTCCCTGGGGGGTTTACGATCCCTGCCTCAACCCAGCGAGCCCAGAATTCGTAAAGCGTCGGTGACCTGAGTTAAGTTCGTTATTCTACGTATGTCTGCTCGTGTTAGGCGTCATGCCAGAGATTCCTGAAATTCTAGGAACGATCACAGAGATCGTCGTGACGATGGCTGGGTTCATGGGCGTCATTGTCGCTTTCAATCGCAATGAGCATTGGGGAAAAGAAGTTTTTTACCGGATTCAGTGGACCTTTTCACTGAGTCTGGTTGTGGTCGTAGCGCTATTGTCACCACACTTTCTTATTGGTTTCAGTGATGAGCCTTCTGTTGTCTTCGGTATTCCGCTGGTGTTTTTTGGTCTTGCACTCGTGTTCCTCCTGTACCTTGGGTTATGGCAGCAAAGAACCGGGAAAACCGGAAGAACCGGTAGCGGTGTTTCTCGAGCGTTGTTGGTGCTTGCCACCATCGGACTCCTGATCGCCTTACTTCTTTCAGGTTTCGACACGTTAATCCCGAGACGCCCCGAGATGCTTGTCCTCGGCTCTATCTGGTCCATCTGCCTGATCGCATTTGGATTCATATCCAGCATATGGCAGGGCGTATTGAGCGATGACGCCTAACGAGGTGCGTAGGTGAACACGTCCGACTGCAGCTGATCCTGCGTAAATCCCGCTTCCAGAAGTATGTCGGTAACGTTGTAGACGAATCCCGGGGCACCGGAGATGACCACCGAATAATCACCAAAACGGCTGCTGTTGGTTTCCAGCCAGCGCAAGCCCGCATGTGAGCGACTGGCGTCGGTATCGATCATGACAGTGAGCTCTGCGGCTTCTCTAAGGGTGTCTTCGTCGTAAATCTCGCTTGCCTGGGCGGCACACCAGAGTACAGACGTGGATGCCTTTGCCCTGCGCATGTAGCGGGACAGCGCACAACTGAAGGCCTGAGCGGCGCCGCTTCCCGCAGCGACAATCAGGAGCGGATGGTTGAGGTCCTCTACGTTCACCATACCTTCAGCCTGACTCAATGAGAGGCTCTGTCCCCTGATGGCCGCGTCCATGGCGGCAGCTGTGTCCAATCCGGGGGTTGAACGGTAGTGCAGATCCAGCGTCGGCAGAACCTCAGGTGGAGATGCAATGGACATCGGTACGTCGACCTTGCCCGTCAGAACGTTGAGGTACTGCCCTGCGCGGAAGGTGTAGTTGCCGGGAACGCCCAGGCGAATCCGCTGAACAGGTGAGCCGTCGATGGCCTCGATGGTTGCGTGATAGGTGACGCTTGCGTTTATTGCTCGACGACTCTAGCGCTTCATCGAGTTGAAAAACTCTTCGTTGGTCTTCGTTTCTTTGAGCTTGTCGAGGATAAATTCGATGGCGGCTATATCGTCCATGTCATGCAACAGCTTGCGCAGGATCCAGACTCGCTGCAGTTCTTCTTCTCCCATGAGAAGTTCCTCGCGGCGTGTTGCGGACCGGCGTATGTTGATGGCCGGGTAGACCCGCTTCTCAGCAATCTTGCGTTCCAGGTGGAGTTCCTGGTTGCCGGTGCCTTTGAATTCTTCGTAGATGACCTCGTCCATCTTGGAACCGGTGTCGATCAGGGCTGTCGCCACGATAGTGAGGCTGCCGCCTTCTTCAATGTTCCTGGCCGCACCGAAGAAACGCTTGGGACGTTCCAGCGCGTGAGCGTCGACACCCCCGGTCAGGACCTTGCCGGACGACGGGACAATCGTGTTGTACGCGCGAGCGAGACGGGTAATGGAATCGAGCAGGATGACAACGTCTTTCTGGTGCTCGACCAGACGCTTGGCTTTTTCGATGACCATCTCGGCTACCTGGACGTGACGAGATGGCGGTTCGTCGAACGTTGAAGCCACAACCTCACCGCGGACCGAACGCTGCATCTCGGTCACTTCCTCGGGACGCTCGTCGATGAGCAGCACAATGAGCACAACCTCCGGGTTATTGGCGACAATCGACTGTGCAATGTTCTGCAGGACAAGTGTTTTACCCGCTTTGGGCGGTGATACGATCAGGGCGCGTTGACCTTTACCGATGGGCGCCACCAGGTCGATGATGCGGGCTGTGAGGTCTTCGGTGCTGCCGTTCCCACGTTCCAGCATCAGTCGCTCATCGGGGAACAGCGGTGTCAGGTTTTCGAAGAGTATCTTGTGCTTTTTGGTGTTGGGTTCGCTGAAGTTGATTTCATCGACTTTGAGAAGTGCAAAGTAGCGCTCGCCGTCTTTGGGTGGGCGAATCTTGCCCGCAATGCTGTCACCCGTACGCAGATTGAATCTGCGGACCTGACTGGGTGATACGTAGATGTCGTCGGGTCCCGCGAGATACGATCCTTCCGGGGACCGCAGGAAGCCAAATCCGTCCTGAAGAATTTCCAGGGTGCCCTCGCCCCATATGTCTTCGCCGTTCTTCGATTGTTTTCGGACAATTGCGGCAATGACTTCCTGCTTCCGCGATCGACCGACATTGTCCAGGCCCATCTCCCGGGCCATGTCGACAAGTTCGCCAACCGGTTTACGTTTTAGGTCTGATAGGTTCATTGACATGGGATGAGTTCACTTCGTTTAGAGAGGGAGTTGAGCGCTCGCTGCCTGGGCGACCCTGTTTACAGTGAAATTTACAGTCTCATTCAGACGTAAAAGGGATAGAGGCGGAAAGCTGCTGCAGGCTCGCGTTTATGCCACGCGTTGCTGTGCAGTTACGATTGAGGCAAGTGTAGTGTTTTGAAAACGTGGGTCAAGGGTAATTATTTGTGCTCGTTTGGCACCAAATTCCTCCAATCTGGCGCCAAACGGGACTGGGAATCAGATGTTGCTGTCGAGGAACGCCTGCAGTTGAGACTTGGACAGAGCGCCCACCTTGGTTGCTTCAACTTCACCACCCTTGAACAGCATCAGTGTCGGAATTCCCCGAATTCCGTATTTCGGAGGTGTATTTTGGTTTGCATCGATGTCGATCTTGCAGATTTTGAGGCGATCTGAGTATTCCGTCGCGATTTCGTCGAGAATCGGTGCGATCATTTTGCAGGGACCACACCATTCGGCCCAATAGTCCACAAGAACGGGTGTATCTGAGTTCAGGACGTCACTTTCGAAGTTGTCGTCGCTGGTATGAACGATGTTGTCGCTCATGCAAATGTCTCCAGAATTAAGCCCGGCGAGTTTAACACCAATATCCTTTGGGTTGGATGAATTGATTGGATATATCCTTATGGGGTGCACGCCAGCACCTCTGGATTTGGAAGTAAGGTAATTTGAGTTTGGCAGGAGAATCGGCTGGGGATTTGAAGGCTGCTCTGGACCTCGGATCTAACAGTTTTCATTTACTGATCGTCCGCCGTTCAGGCGCAAGCTTTACAGTCGTTGAACGGCTGAAGGAGAAGGTTCAGCTCCTTGCGGGCTTCGCAGATGGCCATATCAGCAGCGAGGCGATGAAGAGAGGGCTTGAGTGTCTGCAGCGCTTTTCCCAGCGCCTTGTCGGTCTGGATCCCGGGCATGTCAGAGTCAGCGGCACCTACGCCCTGAGGGCAGCCCATAATGCTGACGAGTTTGTCCGACAGGCGCGGGACATCCTGAAAACAGACATCAGCATTATCTCCGGTGCCCAGGAAGCATCCCTCATACACAGGGCGGTGGATCATCACGTGAGCAGGATGGCAGCGGAAGCGGCAGTTGTGGATATCGGCGGTGGAAGCACTGAGGTTGCGAGCGAGTCGACTTCCGTGTCGGTGAACATCGGTTGCGTATCATTCAAGGAGCGGTACTTCAGTCCTGCAACGTCGCTGCGTGCGGGTTACCTGAATGCACGGGTGAATGCACTAGCCGAACTTCGCCAGTCACTGCTGGATGCGAAGATCCCGAGGGGTGGCCTGGTGTTTGGAACCAGTGGTACGGTGCAATCGATCTGTACCGTTGCTCAGGCGAACGGCTGGGGTAGCGAGCCGCTTGGACGGGCAGTGGTTGAAAGGCTCGAAGCGGCCATTCTGGAAGAGCGTTGGGTGATCGAGGCGGGTGTACCGGGGCTTGCGCCCGATCGGACGGACATTTTTCCGTCGGGCCTGGCGATACTTGCAGCCTGTTTTGAGTGCCTCGAGCTCGAGGAGCTGCGTTACGTGGATGTTTCGCTGCTGCAGGGCATGATCTGTGAAGCTTTTGTGGGGGATCTGGACGTGGATCTGCGTGAAGACAGCGTTCGCGAAATGGCAAACCGGTTTGCGGTGGATGAGGCACAGGCGGACAGGGTGGAGCGTTGTGTCGTGGACCTGCTCGTACAGAGCAGTGGTTGGGTCAAACCGGATGAAATCTGGAGCAAACTGCTCGTCTGGGCGGCGCGTCTGCACGAGACGGGGACACGCATCAACCCCCGACACTACCATCGCCACGGCGGCTACGTGATCAAACACAGTGAAATGCCCGGCTTTTCCGATCTGGAAAAAAGCATGCTCGCATTGCTGGTGCGGGGGCACCGTCGCAGTATGCCAGGGCTGTCATTTCAGACCTTCGATCCCGATGTAGGCGAGGTGTTACTGAAGTTGCTGACGCTGCTCAGGATTGCGGTCATCCTGGAGCGCAGCCACGACGATCGGGAGTCCCCCCGATTTACCCTGACAGCCGAAGGCAATAAATTACAGCTCACACTTCAGGATGACTGGCTCCGGACACACACGCTGTCTGCCAGGGAACTGGAAGTAGAGATTCAGCAGCTTGCGACAGCTGGGCTGGACTTGGTTGTGGAGGAAGATCGCGGCTAAAGTAGGCCGCTACGCGACCGGCGAGTTTTTCGTAAACGAAAAACTCGGTAAGGAATCGGCACAAGGCGATTCCGACAGCGGCATTTAGCCGCGATTCATCGATGCAGCAACTCGCTGTGCAAAATACGTGAGAATTCCGTCAGCACCCGCGCGCTTGAATCCAAGCAGTGACTCGGCGATCACCGCTTCAGAGAGCCAGCCTTTTTCAACCGCCGCCATGTGCATGGCGTATTCCCCGCTCACCTGGTAAGCGAAGGTCGGCACTCCAAATTCGTCTTTGACGCGGCGCACGATGTCGAGATACGGCATGCCCGGTTTGACCATCACCATGTCTGCGCCCTCGTCTATGTCCAGTCGCACCTCATGCAGCGCCTCGTCACTGTTGGCTGGATCCATCTGGTATGTGTACTTGTCACCGGTGCCGAGCGTTGCACTTGATCCAACCGCGTCCCGAAAGGGCCCGTAGTAGGAAGACGCGTACTTGGCTGAGTAGGCCATGATCTTGGTGTTGATGAAGCTGTGCTCATCCAGGGACGAACGGATCGCTCCAACCCGACCGTCCATCATGTCGGATGGGGCAATCACGTCAGAACCGGCGTCGGCACAAACAACAGCTTGTCGTGACAGGGTCTCTACTGTCACATCGTTCATCACGTATCCGGCCTCGTCGATGATGCCGTCCTGGCCATGGGTCGTATAAGGATCCAGGGCAGCGTCAGTTATGACGGCGAGGGCAGGCAGGGCGGCTTTGATGGCACTGACAGCCGTTGGGATGAGCCCCTCCGGGTTGTAAGCCTCAGCACCATCCAGGCTCCTGAGCGACGCGTCTATATTGGGAAAAAGGGCGACGGCGGGGATGCCGTTGTCACTTGCCTGCTTCGCTTCCTCGACCAGGAGATCGACCGTATAGCGTTGGATGCCGGGCATGGATTCCACCGGTACCGATGTGTTGGCTCCGGGGATGACAAACATCGGGTAGATCAGATCGTTTGCCGTGAGGTCGTTTTCCCGCACAAGACGCCGAATGGCATCGTCGGTGCGGTTCCTGCGCAGGCGGGTGGTTGGATACTGCCGCATGGTTCTTTTCCTGGTTCTGTTCCTGGTTTTTGTTCCTGGTTCCGGTTATTTCTGGGCGTAAGTCTTGAGCAGGCGTTTGGAGCCTAGCGTGAACAGGTTGGGATCACCGTGCAACCTTGCGTTCAACAGGGCGCCATACAGCTGGGCTATCAGTTCGTGCGCTTCGCGCCGTGCTCGTTTACGTTTTACACCGGTTTCCTTAAATGTTTGCGCGAGCCGGGCATGCCACTCGCGAAACTGCAGAGCAATAGCCTGCTGATGGACCAGGGGTGCTTCGCTGGCAGCTTCGTGATGAGCGAGGACAGCGAGGAGGCAGCTTGCGCGGCCATGATCGACATATTCGGCAAAGCCGTTTATGAACGCGAGCAGCCGGTCGTCGGGGTCACCGGATTCCTGAAGACAGGCAAATGCTTTCTGTTCGAGGTCTGCAATAGCGAAGCGAACCAGTGTGGCCGCCATCTCGGGTTTGCCACCGGGAAAATGATGGTACAGGGACGCTTTGCTCAGTCCAGCAGCCTCAGCCAGATGCACGAGCGTTGCACCGTCATACCCCCGCCGCACGAACACGCTTCTGAGAGATTCGCAGAGCTGATCCCTGTCCCGGTATCGTCTGTCGTTTGCTTTTGCGTTCAATGATTCCGTTGTCAGCTGGGTGATCCTGACGAAGATTGTATCAGGAGGCCTGCTGGGACTCTTCGAGGGCTGCCAGGGCTTTGAGCCATTCTTCTTCGACAGATTCCAGGCGGGATCGCTTCCTGGCGGCGTCTGCCAGCAGGCGATCTAGATCGTCTGCAGGCATGGACTGGTATGTTTCGGTGTCCGCAAGAATCTGCTCGATTTCTGCAACCTGGGTTGATAGTCGTTCAAAGTCCCGTTCCAGGCGACTGACTTCTTTGCGGAGCGATTGTTCAGCACCACGTTTCAGAGCACGCTCGCGCCTCTGGTGTTTCTTTGAGCCCGGATTGGTGCTCGTCTGGTCAGTCGGAACAGCGTGTGTTCGAACGTTTTTTGTGTAATCCGTCAGGTCGCCCTGAAAACGCTGCACGGAACCGTCCTGAACAAGCCAGAATTCATCGACGCAACGGTCCAGCATGGTTCGATCATGAGCAACCATGATGACCGCGCCCGTGAAATCCTGCAGAGCCATCGCCAACGCATCGCGCATATCCAGATCCAGGTGGTTGGTCGGTTCATCGAGAACGAGAATTGCAGGCTGTTCGGATGCGATGAGAGCCAGAACGAGGCGGGCTTTTTCACCTCCTGAGAGCGTGGCCACAGGACGGACGATCATCTCCGCAGGAAAACCCCAGCCGCCGAGATAATCCCGGACCTGTTGTTCCGTCCAGGTGTCGTGTTTGATCGATACAGTGTCGAGCGCAGTTGCACGGGCGTCCAGTGTTTCAAGCTGATGCTGGGCGAAATACCCTGTGGCGCAGTGTTTACCCCGAGCAAGGTCTCCGCCTGAAGGATTGAGTTCTCCCACGAGGGCTTTCAGAAGCGTCGATTTCCCGGCGCCGTTTTCACCCAGCACGCCAATCCGGTCACCGGGAAGGATGCTTTGTGAGACCGAGGTCAGTACTGTCGTCGAGTCGTAACCGAGCTCAACCGCGCGCATGCTGATCAGCGGGTTTGAGACTTTATCGGTGTTCTGAAACCGAATCCGGTAGGGTGAATCGTCCGCGACAACCTGGGTCTGTTTCAATCGCTCCAGGGCTTTGATCCGACTTTGCACCTGCCTTGCTTTTGAGGCTTTGGCCCGAAAGCGGTCAACAAAAGCCTGAATGTGTTGTGTCCTGGCAGCTCGCTTTGCCTGGCTGGCCAGTTCAAATTCCAGACGTTCGGCGCGGATCCGCTCCGATGTGGTGTAGTTGCCGTTGAAGAGTTCGCCGCTGCCGCGGGACAGGTGCAGGGTGGCTTCTGTGCAGCTGTCGAGGAAAGACCGGTCATGTGAAATGAGCAGTACGGTGCCCGGAAACCGATTGAGCCACTGTTCCAGCCAGACGATTGCCTCGAGGTCCAGGTGGTTGGTCGGCTCATCGAGCAGCAACAGGTCGCAAGGTGTCATCAGCGTGCGCGCCAGATTCAGTCGTATGCGCCATCCACCTGAAAAGGCGCTGAAAGGTGCATCGAATACCGTATGATCGAACCCGAGCCCATGCAGAACTTCAGCTGCCCTGGCGGGTGCGGTGTAGCCGTCTAGATCCTCCATCCGGGTATGCAGTTCCGCCAGCCGGGTGGGGTCGGTCTCGGTCTCCAGAGCGGTCTGAACGGCAGTGAGCGCTTCGTTGCCACCCTGGACAAACTCGATGGCGGGTTCATCCGTTACAGTCGCTTCCTGTTCCATGGTTGCGATACGCCATCCCGACGGGAGGTCGAGGTCTCCGGACTCTGCTGTCAACGTTCCCAGAATCAGGCCAAACAGGGTCGATTTACCGGTGCCATTTCGTCCTGTAAGACCCACGCGCTGGCCGGGGTGAACGTTGAAACTCAGGTCTTTGAAGAGCGGAACTGTGCCATGGCTGAATGCCAGCCTGTCAACGCGGAGCATTGAGAGTCTCTTCCGTTAAAGGGGCCCGTTGTTCAGGCGGTGGTTGCCGAATCTCCCAGAGGTTTCTTACGTTCAGCGGAACGTGGCCTCATGCGGGCAGGTGCCCGGTGATTCGGGGTCTGCTGGTCAATCCATTGCATCAGTTGCTTCCACTGTGCCGTTTCCTTCCGGGCTGCACGACAGTCTTTCATGTCGACCACACCCTGACCGATTTCAGCAGCGTCGGTATAGACGGGTGAATCGCGGAACTGGGCAACAGCCGGGACATCAAGACACCCGAGAAACTGCATGAGCTTCTCGTGGGTCTGGGTGTTTGGTTGAACCCGGTTGGCAATCACACCAACCGGTCGCGGCGCGCTGCGGTAGATGCGATGTGTTAGCAGGTCGGTGATGAACTTGCCACCAGCACGTATGTCGATGGAAGAAGGCAGCATAGGGACCAGGATGATATCGGTCTGACGTAAGAGGCTTTCGAGGTCGCGGCCTCTGGCATTTGAATGTCCGTCTACGATGACAATGTCGGTTCCCGCGGGCAGGCGATGGTGGAATGACTGTGTCTGATACATGCTGGGTCGCTCATGTTTGGCGACAACGCGTATGGGCGGCAGTTTCGGGTCCCGCTGTTCGGCCCAGTATGAACTGCTGGCCTGTGGATCATTGTCCAGAAGCGCAACGCTCGCGCCGGAACATGCGTAAGCAACGGCAAGATTTGTGGCAATTGTGGTTTTCCCACAGCCACCTTTGCCGTTGATGATCAGAATTCGACGAGCTGGTGAATCCATAGTCGTCCCACCTGTCCTCTACAGTCAAAGACGCACTTCGCCCTGCCTTACGGTATGCAAAGTGGATCTGTGTCAAGAAGTCAGCGGTATCTGAAGCGCTGCCTTCCCCCTTCTTACCATTTAAGCCGGTACGGCTGGGTCAGTCTCTGATTTCTGCCGGTTTCTTACGCCCGGCCTCTTCTTCTTTTTGTCTTTCTTTTACGCCGATCTTAACGCCGACTGTGACTAACCTGTGGAGAACTATACACACGCATTTTTCCAATTGCACTACCCACTTACGCGCACTTTGTGAACACTTTTCTCAAAGAAATCAGGCTTTGCCGGCCAACGTAAACTGGTTGATCGATGCAACCAGCAGTGCCGCAAACCCCAGCAGCGTCCATCCGGGGATCGAGATTCCAAGGAGTGACCAGGCGACCTCAGCACAATCCCCGGTACCGGATGTCATGGCGATGAGGACGTCGGACAGGGGAAATGCGTCCAGCATGTATTCTATGTCCGGACCACAGGCGGGTACCTGGTCTGCAGGCAGGCTCTGCAGCCAGAGCTGGCGTATGGAAAAGCCACCTCCAACGATGGCCGCAAGACCGCTCAGGACCGGATAGATCCCGATTTTGGGGTTGTGGATCAGTGCTGCGTAGAAAACGAGACCACAGATCAGTACCCAAAGCCGTTGCATCATGCAGAGTGGGCATGGGGCGAGGCCCAGGACGAACTCCATGAAAAGTGCTCCAACCAGGAGAGCCCCGGCCACCAGACACCCGAGCACTGCCCACTGGTGGGCCATTCCCTGCGGGAAACCGAGATTCAGAATGTTTTTCATGAGATGTTCAGCACAACTTTACCGACTGCCTCACGGTGATCGAGGCAATTGAGCGCCGCTGCATACTCCTTAAAAGCGAATTCTCTGCCAACAAGGGGGTTTAATTGTCCCGTGGTGCACATATCCATGATTTCGCTGAAGTTCGCTTCGTTTTGATCCGGAAAGCGTGCTGCAAAAGCGCCGTAGAAGACACCAACCACCTGGCAGCTTTTCAACAGAATGAGATTGGTGGGTACCCTGGGAATGTCGCCGCCAACGAAACCAATGACCAGAACCCGACCGTACCAATTGATGCATCGCATGCACTGATCGAAGAAGTCGCCCCCGACCGGGTCGTAGATCACATCGGCCCCTTTTCCTTCGGTCAGGGCTTTGACCTTCTCCTTGAGTTCTCCGTCGCTGTAGTTGATCAGCTCATCAGCCCCGGCCTGTTTGCATGCAGCAAGTTTCTCATCTGAGCTCGCCGCTGCGATCACGCGGGCACCCATGGCTTTGCCAAGCTCGACTGCCGCTATGCCAACACCGCCGGCCGCGCCAAGCACAAGCAGATTCTCACCTGGCTGCAGGCTGGCTCGCTGCTTGAGTGCGTAGTATGACGTACCATAGGTGGTCGTCATGCCAGCGGCCTGGGCGAAACTCAAAGCAGCGGGTTTGGCACGAAGACGCGCGGCGGGTACAGATATCTGCTGGGCGAAGCAGCCGTGGCTGATACCGCCGAACACCTCATCACCCACCTGCCAGCCGCTCACATCGTCGGCAACGGCGCGCACGACGCCTGAAAACTCCCCGCCGGGTGTAAACGGAAAATCCGGCAGAGACTGGTATTTACCCTGAACTGTCAGAACGTCAGGAAAGTTCAGAGCGCTGGCCTGGACATCGACGATGACGTGACCGGATATCAGCTCCGGCGCGTCGACATCCTCCATCGTGAGCTGGTCGACGGGACCAAACGAATTACAAACAACAGCTTTCAACAGCAGACCTCAGGTTGAGAAAGCCGCATAGGTTAATCCGGTGGTGGTCCGGGTCAAGAGCCTCTGAACGCGTTCCAGACGTTGAGACCATCCCTCAAGTCTGAAAGCAGTGCGAGTATTTCCGCTTCACTTTCGTGGATTGTGCGGCGGGTGTGCTCGACAGCCGGTTCATACAGGTCGAGTTTTCTGAGGCGTCGCATGACGGAGTGCAACCCCCTTTCGATGGACTCGAGGTCATCGTAAGAATTGAGCAGGTCCTCGCCCGCCATGTACGAGAAGAAGCGTTTGCCATTTGCCGGGAGAAATGCTTCGTATTCCCCTATTGCGGCGTAACAGTCCGGAGTGAAATCGCCCAGCGTAATCGGATAGTGCTCAGCCCAGCGGTTCGCCAGGTGATAGTCGGCAATGAGATCGACAAAGATGGGCGCGTAACGCCGCAACTCCTCCGGGTAGCGGGCGGAGAGTGCTTTGACGTTGGGGTTGGTATTCGACCAGGCGTCGATCTTTCGATGCAGGCGGGTACCGCCGATCAATGGCGCTGGCCAGTCTGTCGCTATGGTGCCCTTGATGAAATCGCCGATCACCGCACCGGCAAGTAATCCCTGCTGCTCGTCCGTATCACACGCCCATGCTGCGGCAGCGTCGTAAGCAAGAGCACAGTGGGCGAGGAAATTCACGCAGAACCCCGATCAGAGTGAGATGTACTCTTCCAGAAACTCGCCAAAAGTCCTGGTGTCAGCTGCTTCAATGGCTTGTTGGGATCTGAAAGACTCATCTACGAGATTTTCGAAATGAGTTTGCTCTTCCGCCGTTAAAGGCTGGTCCAGAAAGTGCTGTGCGTGAGACAGCGCCTGTTGCATGGTGAACCGGAAGAAGGGTACCGACTGGTCGCGCATAGCGGCCAGTACTTTAGCGGAAGGGGTCTGGTCCGGGTCTGCAACCTTCGAGCGTTGCTCTTCAAGCGCTTGACTGTAATCACTTGTACCGTTCGCCTCGTCGAGTTGGAGCGCAATGTCGGCACAATCGTTCAGCAGGTTACCGGCCCAGGAGGTTAGAGGGGTAAGTGATGAGGACCCGTTTCCCTGGTCGAGTTCGAGACCCGGTTCTCGACCACGCTCAACGACGGCAAGCTGGTTCCCGGCCATACGTTCCATCTCTTGCGGATTGTCCGGCGGGCTCTCTGCCAGCAGACACAGAAGCAGGAATGTATCGATGAATCGGATCTGGCTCGTATCGATACCCGCGGGCAGAAACGGGTTCAGGTCGAGGCAGCGAACTTCGACGTATTCGACACCCCGGGCTCTGAGCGCGTTGACCGGGCGCTCTCCCTGGTTGACCGGTTGTTTCGGTCGTATGGTTCCGTAGAACTCGTTTTCAATCTGCAGAATTGCGGTATTGAGCTGATGGTACTCACCGTCCCTCTGCACACCGTGTCTGGCGTAGTCGGGATATGGAGTAGTGAGGGCTGCTTCCATCGAAGAAGCATATTCATCGAGCGAGTTGTAAGAGATCTGCAGGCTGCTTTGCGCACTCGACTGATATCCGAGTGGTCCCATTCTGAGACACGTCGCATGGGGCAGGTGCTGTGAGCCTTCGTCGAAAGGCTGGAGGTTGTGTTCAAGGTTGCGGGTGAACGAGCGGCAAACGGCAGGGGAAGCGCCGAAGAGGTAGATCAGAAGCCACGACCAGCGACGGAAGTTTCTGATCAGGCCAAAGTAGCGTTCAGTGATGGTGTCCTGATTGTCGACACCAAGCGCAGTCCAGAGCTCGTCCGGCAGCGAGAAGTTGTAGTGGATGCCGGAGATGGTCTGCATGAGACGGCCATACCGGAGTCCGAGCCCCAGACGATACACCGTTTTGGCCTGGCCGATATTGGACGAGCCGTATTGGCCGACAGGTATATCGTCGTCTTCGCCGACGAGACAAGGCATGCTGCTTGGCCAGAGCAGCTCATCGCCAATGTTTGCGTAGACAAATCTGTGAATGTCGCGCAGCTCATTGAGACAGGCTTCGGGTGTTGGGTGGACGCCTGTAATCAGCTCGAGCTGCGCTTCGCTGAAATCCGTTGTGACGTACGGGTGGGTGAGCGGTGAGCCCAGGCCTGGTGGATGAGCGGCTGGCGAAAGTGAGCCGTCGGGCTCAACACGCAGGCTTTCTTTTTCGATCCCGCGCTGCAATCTGGCACCCGAGTTCGGGTCGGACAGCACTGCCAGACGGGTGGGATCGATAGGCACTAGTGACGCTACCTTGCCTGAGAAGGGCCGCTAAATTAGCGGCTTCCTGCGGTGCAGGTCAACCGAAGGGAAGAGAATCGCGGCTGAAGCCGCTCCTGCAGAGGTAGACAAATTGCTCTGTAGGAGCGGCTTCAGCCGCGATCTGACAAGTTCGCTAAACGCTTGGGCCAGCCGCGACGATGGCAGGATCAACGTCAAACTTCTTGAAGTTCTCTACGAATTTGGCAACCAGTGCCGCTGCAGCTACGTCGTATGCCTCAGGGTCGCTCCAGGCCTTGCGTGGATTCAGGAGGGCAGAGTCGACCCCGGGAATGTCAACAGGCACGGCCAGGTTGAATCCGTCCAGGTGTTCGAGTTGAGCATCGTTCAGACCGCCGTTCTGGATGGCTGAGATGATTGCCCTGGTCACGGGTATCTTGAACCGTTCGCCGACACCGTATCCGCCGCCGGTCCATCCCGTGTTGACGAGATAAACCTGTGAACCGAATTCCTCGATGCGCTTGATCAGGAGGTCCGCGTAGACACCTGCAGGGCGCGGAAAGAAGGGTGCGCCGAAGCAGGTTGAAAATGTCGCGGAGTAGGCTTCAGTTGAACCAATTTCCGTGGATCCAACCGCAGCGGTGTAACCGGACAGGAAGTGGTATGCAGCCGCTTCCTTGGAGAGCACAGAAACCGGCGGCAACACTCCGCTGACATCACATGTCAGGAAGATGATGTTGTTGGGTTCGCCGCCCCGGTTTTCAGGTACAGATTCAGCGATGTTCGAGCGCGGATAACAGGCACGTGTGTTTTCGGTGAGCGTCGAATCGGAATAGTCAGGGTCCCTGGACATCTCATCGATGACGACGTTTTCGACAATTGCGCCAAACCGGATGGCGTCATAGATAACAGGTTCGTTCTCCCGCGTGAGATCGATGCACTTGGCATAACAACCACCTTCGAAGTTGAACACCGTACCTTTTCCCCAGCCGTGTTCGTCGTCACCGATCAGGAGCCGGGTCGGGTCGGCGGATAGTGTCGTTTTGCCGGTGCCGGAAAGCCCGAAGAATAAGGTTACATCGCCGCTGTCACCCATATTTGCAGAGCAGTGCATGGGAAGAACGTCTTTTTCCGGCAACAGGAAATTGAGGACCGAAAACATCGATTTTTTCATTTCGCCCGCATAACGCATACCGGCAATGAGCACACGTCGCTGGGCAAAATTGATCATGACCGTACCGTCACTGTTCGTTCCGTCTCGATCGGGGTCGCACTGGAAAGTAGGCGCGTTGACGATCTGCCAGACTTCCTTGTTGTGAGGATTGTAGTAGTCGGGAACAATGAACAGTGCTCTGCCGAAAAGCGCATGCCACGCATACTCTGTGCATACTTCTATGGGCAGGTAGTGTTCCGGGTCTGCGCCGACATGCAACGTCGATGTGTAGGTTTCGCGTTCGCCGAGGTGTACCTGCACACGGTCCCACAATGCGTCGAACACATCCGGAGCGATCGGCTGATTAATGGCACCCCAGTCGATGGCTTCCGAGGTAGAAGGTTCGTCGACGATGAAGCGGTCTTTCGGTGAGCGGCCGGTTCGGTGGCCGGTCTCGACAACAATTGCACCATTGCTCGCAAATTGTCCTTCACCCCGGACAACAGCCTGTTCAGCAAGAATTGCGGTGGTCAGGTTAGTGTAATTGTCCTTCCTGATGGTGGAATCAATATCAACAGCCATGTAAGTTCCGTGCGCTCCCGGGGTTTCGCGCGATTATGCCAGACCTCATTCCGGCGATGTAAGGCTTTGTGTCGAATGTGTTAAACGGGCGTGTCGGGCACGCAGCCTGTGCCTCAGTGAAGCTGGTGATCGCCGCTGGAGAGGCCGTCAGCGAGTAATGCTGCCACGTCAATCGGATCGTATTCGTACCGTGCGCCGCAGAATTCGCAGTCGATCTGAATCGCGCCCCGTTCCGCAAGCAGATCTTCAAGTTCATCCCGTCCGAGGATGCGCAGGGTCTGATCGGTTTTTTCCCGTGTGCATGTGCACCGGTAGCTTAAGTGACGCGCCGGGTGCAGATGGCAGGTGAATTCGGCAAAGAGGCGCCCCAGGATGGTTTCGACAGGGAGGTCGTTCAGCTCCTGCTCTGTCACCGTGTCAGCCAGGGTCAGAACCGTGTGCCAGGCGTCGTCGTGTTCGGCGATGGATATCTCGGTTGCGAGGTCGGGGCTCGGCAGACGCTGCAGCAGGAGCCCTGTAACGGCGGGTTGGGTGGGGTCATGGGCAAAAAAGAGTCGTGTCGGCAGCTGTTCAGAGACAGCAAAATAGGTACTCAGGTTGTCGCTCAGCTCGGGATTATCCAACGGGACCATACCCTGATACAGATCGCGCCGTCGGTCTGTTGGGATGAGGCTCAGCGCCAGTTGCGCCTTACCTCCAAACCAGCTGGTCATGGAGGACGAGCTGGGGATGTCGTTCTCCTCATCGAGATGAGCTATGGCACGAAGGTAGCGCTGGTCCCGACATTCGGCGAGGGAACGTATGAGTGGAGCATCTGCGGTTCCCCGCTTTGATTGCAAAGCAACGGCCCCGTCGAATTTCAGGTTGTCAGCGAACATGGAGACGGCTGCAAGCATCTCCGCGAGGAGTGTCTGTACGGGTTCCGGGTACGTATGTGTAGCAGTGGCGGCAGCAAGGGCGGAGTTCAGGCGTACCCACTGCCCGCGTACGGGGAAGTCGCGGAACGAGAATCGGTGTAAACAGTCATTCATGCCGCTCGTCGTCCATGGCTTTCAAACGACGCAGTTCGCGACGCGCTTTCTTGTCGGGTTTTTCCCTGGGAATCGTCAGGCCCGCGCGCAACATGCGGTTGTGGGCGCGCAGGCTTTCCCTTGTCTCAATACTGTCTTCAGTTTCGCGGTACAGCGTCTGCGCAATGGATGCCGGTCCCCGCTTGTCACTGAGTTGTTCGATGATAATGACCTGCTCGATATCTCCGCGCCGGATTTTCAGTTCATGGCCAATCTGGATCTCTTTCGCGGGTTTGGTCCGCTGACCGTTCAGGTGGACCTTGCCGCCGTCGATAGCCGCTTTGGCAAGTGACCTGGTTTTGAAGAAACGGGCTGCCCAGAGCCACCGGTCAATCCTTACCGATTCCACTTCACGTCACCGGTACAGACTTTGAAAGTCGCTGAAACTCGGGAATTTGAGCCCCGAACGCTCTGCACGGTTGGAGTCCGGCGTAGACACACACAGTATATACCCGATACCGGCCTCGGCAGCGGCACTCAGGACATCTTCGTTGTCATCGATAAACAGCGTCGAACTGCGGTCGGTCAGATGACCGTCATCGCTGATCGCTTCCCAGAAACCCGGATCTTCTTTCGGGTGTCCGTAGTCATGGCTCGACACGACGCTGTCGACCATGGAGCAAACGCCGCTGAATTCATCTTTGATTTTTATGGAATCCCAATGAGCGTTGGTGGCGATGATCGACCGGTGACCGTGTTCCTGCAGCCAGGTAAGGAACTCTCTCGCATCCCGCCGGAAGGCGATGAGATCGGTTGCCTGTCTGTGGACACCCTGCAGATCGATACCTGTATGGGCGATCCAGTAGTCGAAGCTGTAGAAATCAATTGTGCCGCGGATTTCCCTCATGTGAGACAGGAGGTCTGTTCTGGCATCGTCTATGGCTAACCCGTGTCTTTGGGCGAAGGCGGTCGGGACCAGTTCGTTCCATACCTTGTTATCGTAGTTTAAATCGAGCAATGTCCCGTCCATGTCCAGAAGAACCGTCTGGATGTTTCCCCAGTCGAGCCTGGTCAGATTAAGGGAACCGCTTTCGGTGTGGTTCATACAACTTGCGCGTCGGAGGGATCGATGAGACTCCCCAATATCAAAAGTGTCAGAACTGAAATCGTCACCCGGTTGTTCAGAATCGAAACGGTGGAGCTCGAATTCAGCAACGGAATTCAGAGACAGTATGAACGCTTGCCGCCGACGGGTGAACCCGCGGTGATTGTTGTTGCGCTCGATTCGGGGAGGGACCTGATACTCGTTCGCGAATATGCGGCTGGTTTTCACGACTTCCAGCTTTCGCTACCCAAAGGCACGGCGTTTCCAGGAGAGTCTCTGGGCCATGCTGCAGCCAGGGAACTGTCGGAAGAAACCGGGTTCGGGGCGCGAAACGTGGAATTTGTCAAAAACCTGCGTCTGGCGCCCGGACACATGGGTTTCACGATAAACGTGATGTTTGCAACAGACCTGTATCCAAATCAGCTACAGGGCGGAGAGCCTGAACCGCCTGAAGTTGTCACCTGGCCGGTGACTGATCTTGATCAGTTGCTCGTTAGTGATGAATTTAACGAAGCCAGAGCCATAGCTGCGTTAAGCTTGTGCAAAGAGCGCCTGTTATCGGTGTAACCCACAGCATCTTGAAGCGATAAGAGAAGCGATAAGAGAAGAGAGGAATACATGGACAATATCCCCTTAGAAGAACTCACCAGCATCATCAATCGAGCGGGGGCAGCGATCCTCGAGATCTACGATGGTGATATTGAGGTCCAGAACAAGGCGGACGAGTCACCCCTGACCCAGGCAGACCTGGCGGCTCACGAGATCATTGCGAAAGGTCTTGCTGAATTGACGCCGGATATTCCGGTCGTCTCTGAAGAGTCTGTCCCACCGGAATATGCCGTTCGCAGAGAGTGGTCCCGGTACTGGCTGGTTGATCCATTGGATGGGACGAAGGAGTTTGTGAACCGCAACGGTGAGTTTACGGTCAATATCGCGCTCATCGAAGATCATGTAGCGACGTTCGGCATCGTCGGGGTTCCGGTACAGGACAGGATCTACATCGGAGACACCCGGCGTGGGGAAGCCTGGCGCCTCGAGGGGGATTCGAAGTCCAGTATCTCCGGACGTGGTATGCAGGACGGCCAGACGGGTCTGGTGGTCGTGGCAAGCCGCAGCCATGGTGGTGAACGCCTGGAACACTACCTGGACCAGTTGACCGGTCAGTTTCCCGAATTGAGCCGGACACCGGTAGGCAGCTCTCTGAAGCTCTGTGTCCTCGCGGGTGGAGAAGCGGACTGCTATCCGCGCCTTGGACCGACCAGTGAGTGGGATATCGCTGCAGCGCATGCAGTGCTCAGAGCCGCTGGTGGCGAGGTGTATACCTTCGATGGCCGGCCGCTTGGCTACAACGAGAAGGAAAGCTTTCTCAACCCCGAATTTGTTGCTGTTGCTGACTCAAACTATGCCTGGTGGGACGTGCTTCCTGCGCAACCTGAGCAGTAAAACCGGTCTTTTAGTCTCTGGAGAGGACGCTGGAGATAAGCAGGGAAAAGTGATTCGGCGAGTTGGCCTCAACTAGCCGGGCTGCATGTGGTGTAATCGCCCTGCCGAGGAGAATAACACTGTATATACATACAGCTCCGGCTAGTGAGGCTTTGTAGGATACAGAAAACCCACACAAAAAAAAGTAGCAATTCAGCGGTTGTCTGAACCCAAAATAAAATCTTCTTTCAGTTCAGTACGTTAGCCTGAGCCAATCCATAATTTCTTCATTTTTTGAAGCGCCCTTACAAACCCCCCACATCTCTCTACACAGTCACCTTTGTTTCCCGTGGGTGATCTGCGTCACACTTTTGCATGCCCGGATGAGCGGGCTTGAGGCCAAAATCGGGGGTAATGAATGGATACGCGCAAAGGATCTGAGGTCGATGAGTTCGAGACACATGCCAGTGTCCTCGATCCACAGGCCAGTGAATCCGTATCCAGGTTTCTCGCGTATCTCAGCCCATACCTCTTCTGGGGAACGGTTAGCCTTCTAGGCGTTGGCCTGCTGCTCGCATGATCCATCTGCCGGGTCAGTCCCGGCAAACTCCCGGCGTATCAGCCACCTGATCGCCAGATCGTATTCATCGAAGAGTTCCGTTTTATCCAGGTTACTGACAATGCGGTAGAGACCCGCGAGTGCTTGCCTGTCGAGGCTGTCGTTGACCAGGATGGCTACACTTGCCTCCACACCTGGATGAAACTCATCCAGCATGAATTTCACGAAGGTATCCCTCTCCGCAGCTGTATGTGTGACGACCAGGTCTCTCAGATCCACGAGGTGAGGCAGTGAACTGTCGTGGCGTGGGTCATCGAGCAACTGGCGTGCGACCTGCCAGGCTTCAGTCAGCGGGGTTGACGCTGAGTTTTTGATCGTGACAAGGCCGTTGTCGAGATTGATGTCGTAGTGGGAAGACACGTGTCAGAATAAGTCCTTATATCAGGTCGCAATATAGACAAGCGTGCCCGTCAGAGATGTGCGCTTGTGCAGGTTTTTTGCCAGAGATATCAACGAGAACAAAGAGGTTTGGATGGGAATATCGGGCGTGGACGCGCGGGTGCAGGCTCTTGAGCGAACAGAAGCAGTGCTGCCGGTCATTGCCAATCATGCGGCGTGGGCAGAGCAAAACGGCCGGTTGCATGATGAAGCGCTCGCATCGCTGCGGGAGGCTGGCGTTGCTCGGCTGTATCTGCCGGAAGGTCTGGATGGCTGGGAAGTGGATCCGCTGACGTGTGCCCTGGTCTGCGGGAAACTGGCTGCCGTCGATACGGCGGCGGCGTGGCACGTGATGGTATTCAATGCCGCCCGGCTCATGGCGGGAACCTGGAGTGATGAACTGGTAGAGAGGATCTGGGGAGATGATCCTGATCGGCTGGTTGCAGCCAGTGGGAATACCCCTTACGAAGGACAGCGGGAAGGTGATAGTTACATCGTGAGCGGACAGAACAGCTTCGTGAGCGGATGTCACCACGCGAGTTACATCATGTCCCCAATGGTGAGCGAAGGTCAGATGTTCATGGTGCTGTTGCCCGCTGAAGAATGTGAAATTGTGGACAACTGGGACACCCTGGGAATGCGAGGCACCGGTAGCAACGACGTACGAGCTGAATCTGTCCGAGTGCCGGTCGAGCTTGCCGCTCCCATGTTCGGGAACGATTTGCAGGCGCCACGCAACCGCTACTACACCGGCCGGTTATACGACTGTCCTTCGAGGGTTGTCTTTGCCACTTACGTGCCAGTGGCGCTTAATCTCGCTGAGCGTGCTCTGGAGGAACTCAAACTCCTGGCAGGCTCAAAAGTACCTTATGCGAGTGACAAGAAACTCGCACGCCGCTATCTCGCACAGCAGCACTATGGTGAAGCGCTCGGGCTCTGGCGCAGCGCGAAGCTCATGTTCGAAGACGCGCTGGAGCGCGTGTGGGAGCAGGCGGGGAGGGGTGAGCCATTTACGGTTGAGCAGAAGGCTGACCTTTACCTTGCGGGTACCCATGCAATGCAGGCAAGTGGGCGGGCAGTGAAACACGTGATCGACGCGGCGGGATCGAGCAGCCTGTATCGGGGGATGCCTCTGGAGCGCATTCACCGGGATATGGAAACGCTGAGGCACCATGGATTTGCCAACGAGGGGCGTTATGCGAGCGTCACCCAGGCCCTGTGGGAGGTTGAACTCGATTACCCCCTCTTACTCCGATAAGGCGGCTCCGGTCAGCATACTGCGATGACGGGTCGTATCACCGAATTTGTGATCTACGGTGCAGGCGGCATCGGGTGTGTGGTTGGTGCTCGCCTGGGTGAATCGGGATACAACGTTAAACTCATCGCCCGGGGAGAACATGCTCAGCGGATGCGTGAACAGGGATTAAGGCTGGTGAGCGCGCGTGGTGTAGAGCAGCACGCGGTCCAGGTGTACGAGCATCCAGGCGATCTTGATTTTAGTGAAGAGACGGCGGTGCTGCTCTGCATGAAATCACAGCATACGGAAGACGCGCTCCGCACACTTGCTCTCGAGCCTGGAAGCAGCGATGCAGCGTTAGTCTGTATGCAGAACGGTGTTGCCAACGAGCGAGTAGCGTTGAGGTATTTTTCGAGAGTTTACGCCTCGGTTGTCATATTACCGGCGTTGTTCATCAATCCGGGTGAGGTTGTTACACACGCGACCGGTGCGGGGGGCATTCTCGATACGGGTTGTTATCCAGCGGGGGTCGACGCAACGGCAACAGAAATCACCAGCGCGCTCAGTCATGCCGGTTTCAGTTCAAGACCGGACGCAAGGGTGATGCGGCAGAAATACGCAAAGCTGCTATCCAATCTCAACAACATCCTGGCGGCGGGTTTGTCGGATTTCGAAAACACGTCTGACATACGCAGACAGATGCGCACAGAAGCGCTCGACTGTTATGCAGCTGCCGGGATCGATTGTGCGTCCCGTGATGAGACCAGCGAGCGCCGGCAGGGTGTGATGCAAATGGTGGACATTCCCGGTCATCCCAGGGTTGCAGGGTCGTCGTGGCAAAGTGTGGTGCGAGGTACCGGTGACATCGAGACGGAGTTTCTGAACGGCGAGATATCGATGCTGGGCCGGTTCCATGACGTACCGACTCCGGTCAACGATGCGTGTGTCGCATTGGCCAGGGAAATGGTCAGAAAAGAAACCGGCCCTGGTTTCCTCGACACCAGGGCATTCTCGAAGCGTCTCAGCAATACGTCCGGATAGTTTCCTCGTAACGTGCTTCGCGGGCGTCGAGACTTTTCGCTTCTGACGCTGGATACCCTTGTCGTCGTCGGACGCCGAGTGCACGCAGATCCCGACGGGCTTCAGCGCACAATTCCAACGCTGCCTCGGTCGTCCTGAGACGTTGGCTGCGGGCGAGCCGACGCGACTTCCGGCGCTTCTGCTCGAGACCATCCTGGCGGGCGTCAATCGTCTCGAGCTGGGTGATTTCCGTGTCGGTCAGCGGAGCGAAACGGGTGCGGGAGGGAGAGCGGATGTCATACGGCGTCTGGTGGCAGTCGAGATCCGTGAAAGTGGCGACTTCTTTGTCCTCACAGACGTAAATGGCGGCGTTGGCCGCGGACACGAACACGAGTGAGATCAGGAAAACAACCATAGCCGCAACATAGACGGATATTCCCGGATCGTGCATAGGAGGAGACCTGGATCACGTGTGCGAAATTGTCACGTCATTGCGGCAGTGAGTCCGGTGTTTTTCACCGGACTCGTGCTCTAAAGGCTCTCCAGCCAGTCGTCGTCTGACTCTTCGTTGATGCTCGCAAAAAGCGGTGTCGACAGATACCGTTCAGCCGTGTCCGGCAACATCGCCAGGATGACACTGCCATCGGGTGCCGATTCCGCTGTTTTCAGTGCTGCCGTGAACGTGGCACCCGCCGAGATCCCGACAAAGATGCCTTCTTCCCGAGCAAGCTTCAGCGAGTTGGCTATCGCCTCATCTTCGTTAACCGGAACAATCTCGTCGGCAACATCGCGTTCGAGAACGTCCGGAACGAAATCGGGTGTCCAGCCCTGGATCTTGTGTGGAGACCAGTCACCGCCGGATAACAGGGCTGCCTGCTCGGGCTCGGTTGCGATGATCTTGAGATCGGGCCGCGCCTGTTTCATGACCCGCCCCGCTCCGGTGAGCGTGCCGCCGGTACCCCATCCGGTTACCCAGTAGTCGAGCCGTTCCCCGGCGAAGTCCTGCAGGATCTCAGGTCCCGTTGTGCTCGCGTGGTAGGCGGGATTTGCAGGGTTTTCGAACTGTCGCGCCAGAAACCAGCCATGCTGCTCAGCGAGTTCCTCGGCGCGGCGGACCATACCCGATCCCCGCTCGGCAGCCGGGGTCAGAATGACCTTGGCGCCAAGCGCTCGCATGATCTTGCGGCGTTCGACCGAAAAGGTTTCGACCATGGTGGCCACAAACGGATGGCCCAGAACAGCGCAGACCATTGCCAGCGCAATACCGGTGTTCCCCGATGTCGCCTCGACGACTGTTTGGCCGGGTTGCAGGGCGCCGCTGTCTCCAGCGTCCTTGACGATGGCATACGCAAGCCGGTCCTTGACAGATGCAAGCGGGTTGAATGCCTCGACCTTAACGTACATTTCGACATTGTCCGGAGCGGTGCGGTTAAGCCGGACAATCGGTGTATCACCGATGGTTTCCAGGATGTTGTTGTAGATCATTCGTTTCCTCCTTAACTGTTCTTATGTGCCCGACTTCGATTGATCCTAGCCCCATTCGTTCAGCGGGCCAACCATGTCTCGATGATCACGGTTTCATGAGATCCTCGAGAGCGACCAGCAGGCGACGCTCGAGTTGCGGATTTGCAGGACTGTCTGCCACAACCCTGACGTGAGAACGAACGGGTGCTGCTGATCGTACTGTGATGGTCAGAAACGGCCCGCTGTTGCTGCTCGCGTATACGAGCAGGAAGTTTTCGGTATCCGCTGAATCGACCTCGGCAAGACTATTGGTATCCAGGAGTTCCGGAACGGCTTGTCTGATGGCATCGAGGTCAGCGTTGATTTCCTTTTCCGCGGCTGCGCTCTTCACAGAGCAGATGAGTGCGGACAAGACGATCAGCGACAGTCCAATCGGGCTGGTCGTTTTCATGCGTGTGTGTCCGCGGCTTGTTGGTCGTTTGCATGATTTGGGGGATGACTGAGGCTGTGTGTCGCTGACAGGTTGATGAGGTGGGCGGTCAGGAGAGCCAGGACCCCAATCACCGTGAGCGCAATCTCTGCCTCATCACCCAGAATGTGGGAAACGCCTGCAAACATCATGACAAGCCCAAGCCCGCCGAGCCAAAGAATTGATGTTCGACCGTGACGGCGGGTACCTCGACTCAGGGCAAGTGCACTGATCGGCAGGGCCATCGCCCACAAAAACCAGTGGACTGTGGTTTCAGTTTCGAGCAACCAGCCGCTCAGGACCGGACCCAGCAGCAGGGCAAAAGGCAGCGCCAGACAGTGAATCAGACAAAGTCCGGATAGAAAAAGGGCCAGCCGGTCCAGGCCTGCTTTTTTCTGAACTCTACCCAACGCGCGTTGTGCTCCTCGAAAAGGGCGCCTAACCTATCCCGAGTCGACACCTCACGCAAGGCAGCGTTCTTCCACTTCATGACTGAATCCGATCAAATCCGCTGGAACAGGCGCTATGAGGGTGGTGCGTACGCAGACAGACCTCACCCGGGAGACTTTCTGAAGGCGAACATCGAGGATCTCCCGGTAGGGAAGGCCCTTGATCTTGCATGTGGGCGCGGTCGCAACAGCCTGTTTCTGGCCGACAGGGGTTTTGACGTGGAAGGGATCGACGTTTCGGACATCGCGCTCGATCAGGCTCAGAACTCCGCGGAAGAACGGAATCTGAAAATCCGGTGGGTTTGTCAGGACCTTTCGGATAACCCCGACCTGCCCCCGGGACCCTACAGTCTCATCATCATGTTCCGCTTTGTTGCGGATCACCTGCTGCCACAATTGAGTCGGAGACTCGTACACGGGGGGCATGTGATGGTGGAAGAACACCTGCGTTGGCCGGATGAGAACCTGGAACTGGCCGGTCCCAAGAGCGAACGGTTCCGTATAGCGCCGGGTATGCTCAGGCAGTGGGTCGAGGAAGACCCTGATCTCGA
>JANQFF010000284.1 GCA_028277965.1 Pseudomonadales bacterium | reverse complement strand
GGGGCCCGCCATTCCCTGCAGAGCCCGCCTTGCTACAAAGCCCCGCAGATACGCGCTGAGCGCGCGATAGGTTTATAGAGGTGCCTTTTAGCCGCGATTGATTACGGATCGCTTAACGCCGCTCCTACAGAGTCAAGCGGGCAATACGCAGAGGACTCTGACCTCCACACTCTTGCGTTCCCCCGCGTCGGGTGGTGCTGCCGGGTCGTCGAATGAGGCGTGCAGGGTGGGAATCGCGGGCACTTCCGCGGAATCGTAGCCTTTCCATAACAGCACTTCGTCGGGGGTCATTTCCGGGTAGTAGTACCACTGATGTTTCGCCTCGTGTATTGCACTGTAGACGTCAATGCCGCCGCGTGGCTCACCGCTTGGCACTTTGCCGATCAGGCCTGAACGAAGGCACTCGTTAGATACGGTCCGGCGGTCTGCCAGGGCAAGCGGGTAGCGTCGCAAGGGTTCGTCGCCGACTGACCGCCAGGTGTTGATAATCAGGATACGGCTGGACCGGAGTTCATCCGCGGTGACACCTGCCTCAATGATGGCATTCGTCAATCCAAATGTTTGTGTGTGGGGGATACCCCCTGATTCAACCGTCTTTATGATCGCTTCACCGTACGATTCGGTGAAATCGTTGTGTGGGTTGGTGACCGGCCCTCGTGACTGTGCCATTAGGTGGGCCAGTGGACCGTTGCCACCGAGGAGCGGTTCGGACTGACGCAGCAGGTGGTTGTTGCTGAAAGTGTATCTGGCTCCCGTTACCTTCTTGACCAGGTTGTTGATCTCATCGTAGTAGATCTCTGCTAGCTGACGTTCATCGTCCCAGTCCGTAACCGCAGATGTGTGACGTTCGAGCCGGAATCCACAACCGTCCAGGGAAGTCTCTTCGAGCAGCCGTGCGTTTTGTACAGGCATCGATATCTGATTACCCGTCATCAGGAAGAGCTTCTGACGGGCTTCGAGCGCGGCTGCAAATTCCTCCATGGCCTCGGGAACATCGTTCATCTCCTCGATGACCCGCGTGACGTTGTTGTCAGCTTCAGTGGGCGTCTTTGTGAAAACGTTGCGGACTTTGCCGTTTTCATCAATCAGGCCGGACGAACAGCGATGGCGCCATCGCTTCAGGATGGGTTCCACGGCAGCGGCGGCTGCCAGCTCAGCCATCTCCGGTGTCTGCACGGGCGTCGTGGCTGGTGTGTAGGCGAAAAGACCGGTTGTTTGTTGTGTCATGGATGACCTCTCCAGATCACGTTATGGCTATGGTAGCTCGCGGCGAGCAGGTTTGCATGAAGGGTTACGCTCTGGTGCAATCGAGGCAGCCTGGGGGGACATATGCTCGAAATCGTGCAGATACTGGGGAGTCTCGGAGAATTCTTCGGGGCGGTAGCGGTGGTGGTGACGCTCCTCCTGCTGGTACGCCAGATCAGAGAGAACACGAAGAGTACGGCTGCGACCGCAAGCGCCACATACATGCAGGCGTACAGCAACATGAATCTCGTGCTGAGTGATCCCGAGCGGGCACGCATTTTGAGGAAAGGCATGGTCGCGCCTGACGATCTCTCACCGGACGAACAGATGTCGTACAACCACATGCTATGGGGTTCCATTCCGGTGTGGGAGTCGATCTACAAGATGTACATCGATGACATCGCGCCGCAATCTGCATGGTTGGTTGCGCGCACGGATATGGCCGCAATTTCCAGCACTCCGGGTGGTAAACGTTTCTTCGAATCTCAGCTGTCGATCTACGAGGTGGCTTTTCCCGAGTTTGCTGAAGAAATCAGCGCCTGTATCGCGGAAATGCCTGTGTACGAAGCTGTTGTCCCTGGTGAGGGGTTTCAGCAACCAGATTCGCCACAGGGCTTACCCTGACCAGCTGTCCACCACTGACATGCTCGAGGAGGAGTAGTAAAGCGCCATCGCCAGCTATCTCGATATCCCTGATCCGCGCGAGATTTTCGATGAGCAATTCCCGGTGAACGGGTTTGTTGTCCCTGATTTCAATACGATAGAGATCCGCGGCTTTCAGTGAACCCACAATCACCTGGTTCTGCCAGGCTGGAAACGCGGCGCCCTCATAGAATACGAAACTCGAGATGGCGGGTGATGGTGTCATGTCGACGACGGGTTGCTCGATATCCTCGAGTTCGAACTCAATCCCAAGTTGTTTGCCGTGGTCGACCTTCGTACCGTCGTAGTTCTGACCCAGGGAGTAGAGCGGCCAGCCATAGTTCCTGCCCGGCCGGAGCAGGTTGACTTCGTCGCCGCCACGCGGACCGTGTTCGGTGCCCCACAACGTACGTGTTGTGGTGTTGAACTCGAGACCCTGCGGGCTGCGATGTCCGTACGTCCAGATGCTCTTCAAAGCATCGGGATCGTCAACGTAAGGATTGTCTGTTGGTATGCGACCATCATCGTGCAGGCGATGAATTTTGCCGTGAGGGGACTGCAGGCTCTGTAAACCCTCCATGCTCTTCCAGCCGATGCTGAAAAAGACAAACCCGTCGGGATCAAAAGCGATACGGCCGCCCGCAGCGAGATCGGTAAACGTTGTGTAGTGTTCGAGGTCTGCCTGATAAATGATCTCCTGATCGACCCATTCACCGTCTTTGACGCGTCCGCGCATGAGCGCATTCATCGATACCGGCCGCTTTTCAGCCCGACTGACCTCGTTACAATCAGAGCATCGGTCCGAATACGCAAGATATATCCAACCGTTTTCCTCGTAGTCCGGATGGATAGCAACGTCCATCAGCCATCCCTGTCCGTATTGAAGCCGCGTTTTGTCACCCCGGGCGTCTTCGTAGACTTCTGGTGTGCCTGTTATCAGGTCGGATAAATCACCGTCAGGATTTATTATCCGCAGGCCCTTCATTTTTTCTGTAACGAGAACCGAGCCGTCGGGTAATGGGCTGATGGAGTATGGGAGGCGATCTATGCCCGTGGCAAGGACATCCAGCCTGAGCGTGTAGAGTTCTGTTTCAATGGGTTCAGTGGGTATCGTGAGCTCGCTTGTGATGTTGAACTCGGAGTAGAGAAGATTGTCCCGGTTCTCGGAAACCCACAGCGCCATGCTTTTGATTTCCTGGTCATTAAAGATGCTCCGCCATCCAGGCATGCCTTTTTTAGGAAAGCCGGTGGCAATGCTCTCGATAAGTTCTTCCATCGAGTCACCGTGCATGAGGTCAACACCGACCAGGGGGGTCCCCTGGGCTGCCCCTTCCATGCGCTCGCCGTGGCAGACTGCGCAGTTCGCCTGATAAACCTCATTGGACTGACGCAAACCGCCACGCGGGGCTGCTTCCTGGGCCAGGCTCGCAAGTGGCAGGCAAAGAATCAGGAAAGCTGAGAGTCGGCTCATACTAAAACCCATCACGTATGGTGCGTCTCGCCAGCTGTGACATGTGAACCTCGTCGGGCCCGTCGGCGATCTGGCAGTAACGGGATGTCATGTAAATGCGGTTGATGGGCGTGTCCTGCGTGATACCCATACCACCATGCGCCTGCAGCGCACGGTCCGCAACCCTGTGGCACATGGCCGGGGCCACAATTTTGACCATGGAGATGAAATCGCGGGCCTCTTTAGGCCCGAATTTGTCCATTTTGTCAGCAGCCGCAAGCACCAGCAGACGGCATTGCTCAATATCACAGCGTGCTCGAGCAATATCGTGTTGGATGCTCGTTTTTTCGGAGAGCTTCTCGCCAAACGCAACACGTTGCTCGACGCGTTCGCACATGAGCTCGAGGCAGCGGGTTGCCATGCCGACAAACATCATCGCGTATTGGAATCGACCGGGTCCCAGACGTCCCTGGGCAATTTCAAATCCGCGGCCTTCTCCCAGGACGAGGTTCTCAACAGGCACACGCACGTTGTCGTAGAGCACCTGGGCGTGTCCACCCGGTGAGTGGATACTGCCGAACGCCCTTACGGGACGCTCCAGAATGACCCCCTCCGTCTCCTTGGGCACGAGGATGGTGGAGAACTGCTGATGCCGCGGTGCGTCAGGGTTGGATTTGCCCATCACCACGAGAAGCTTACAAAGAGGATTGAACGCGTTGGATGTAAACCACTTGCGCCCGTTGATGACGTATTCGTCCCCGTCGCGTGTGATGGTGGTTTCTAGATTGGTTGCATCTGATGAGGCAACAGCCGGTTCCGTCATCGAGTAGGCTGATCGGATCTCCCCGTTCATCAGGGGTGTGAGCCAGCGCTCCTGCTGTTCGGGTGTGCCGAAACGCGCGAGCACTTCCATGTTGCCTCTGTCGGGAGCGCTGCAGTTGAAGACTTCCTGTGCCCAGGGAATGCGGCACATGCGCTCCATGATGGGCGCAAACTCGAGGTTCGTGAGCCCCGGACTGAATTCCTCATAGTCTTTGGGCAGGAACCAGTTCCAGATACCGGCGTCGCGGGCTTTGGCCTTCAGGTCTTCAAACCAGGGTGGGTACGTCCAGGCGTTGTCATGATTGTCAGTCCACTCCCAGTATTCGAGTTCGCGTGGAAACACGTGTTCGTCCATGAACTGGTCCACCCTGGCACGCAGTTCCAGGACTTTGTCGCTTGGTTCGAAATCCATGAAAATCCCCCTTCCTCTGTTTTCGTAGGATAGGATTGACAGCGGGCCTGGGGCAACTCCCGGGAATCGCTGATATCGGACACTGGCAAGATGAAAAACCTCTGGGACCGTTATGCGGTAACAGACTTCTATGATGAACTGACCACTGCCACGGGCAGCCCTCGGCGTGCGGCGCGAAAACTGGTGAGTCGCCTGCGCAGGTTCAGCCTGCCTGAGATCCGCGCACGACAGGCCGCGGCTGAGTTATCCATCCGGGAAATGGGCATATCATTCACGGTCTACTCCCAGGCGGGCAACATCGACCGTGCCTGGCCGTTCGACATTATCCCGCGTGTGATACCCGCAAAAGAATGGGAAAAGGTGAGTGCAGGATTGTCGCAACGCATGCGTGCGCTGAATGCTTTCATCCACGACGTCTACAACGAGAAAGGCATTCTTGAAGCAGGGATTGTGCCTGAGGCGCTGGTGGTGAAGTCAGGTGGTTACCGCCCCGAGTGTGAAGGCATGGAACCTGCCCACGATACATGGGCGCATATCTGCGGCACGGACCTCGTGCGTGATGCTGACGGGACGTTCTACGTGCTCGAGGACAATCTGCGGATTCCGTCGGGGGTCTCCTACATGGTCGAAAACCGGCAGATCACCAAGCGAGTTCTGCCGGAGCTTTTTCTCGACTACAGCATTCATCCCGTCGACGACTACCCGACCATGCTCTACAGCACGCTGGAGTCGATTTCCCCCAATCGGAGTGGACGGCCCTGCGTGGTGGTGCTGACGCCGGGTATCTACAACTCCGCCTATTTCGAACATGCGTTTCTGGCACAGGGTATGGGTGCAGAACTCGTTGAAGGTCCGGATCTCTATGTTGATGAGAAAGATCGGGTCTTCATGCGAACGGTCGATGGCCCACGACAGGTCGACGTGATTTACCGGCGTGTGGACGAACTTTTTCTTGATCCTGAGGTTTTTCGGAAAGACTCTGTGCTTGGTGTGCCGGGTCTCATGCGTGCCTGGCGCAATGGTAACGTGGCGATTGCCAACGCGCCTGGAAGCGGTGTCGCTGACAACAAGGCAATCTACGCCTATGTGCCCGACATGGTGCGGTTTTATCTCGACGAAGAACCGCTGATCGACAACGTCCACACGTATCTGTGCAGTCGCAAAGAAGAGCGGGAGTACGTGCTCGATCACCTCTCTGAGCTCGTTGTCAAACCGACCAACGAATCAGGTGGGTATGGGCTGATGGTAGGACCAAAAGCGACACCTGCTGAACACAGGAAGTTCGCCAGGCTCATACGCAAGGATCCCAACAACTACATCGCTCAGCCAACTCTGGCTCTTTCAACTGCGCCAACGCTCTGTGAAGACGGGCTCGGTGCCAGGCATCTCGACCTGAGGCCTTTCGTGCTGCAGGGTGCCGGTAACTGGGTGACGCCGGGGGGGTTGACCCGTGTTGCGCTTAAAGAAGGCTCGCTTGTCGTGAATTCGTCTCAGGGTGGTGGCAGCAAAGACACCTGGGTCGTCGACTGATGTTGTCCCGTGTCGCGGAACGGCTCTACTGGATGGCCCGCTACCTGGAACGGGCGGAAGATACGGCGCGGCTGGTGCGCGCATATTCCCACCTCATGTTCGATATCCCCAGGAGTGTAGGCGCGGACTGGAGCGTGCTGGTCGAGATCCTGGATGCTGAAGACGCTTTTCAGCAGCGCTACAAGAACCCGACAGAGCGCAATACGGTCAAGTTTTTGCTGGTAGATGGGGATAGCCCGTCATCGATCAGTCACTCCATTGCCTGGGCACGAGAGAACGTACGCACAACCAGGGACGTCCTGCCTGGTCCCACCTGGGAACTCATGAATGAGCTTGGCCTGCTGGTTGAGGATCGGGCGATGTATGCGGTCAAACGTGAACACCGATTCGAATTTCTCGAGTCGCTCATTGCGAAAATCCAGCAGCTGAACGGGTTGATCGCGAGCACGGTCTTGAGGGATCACAGCCTCTGGTTCCTGCAGCTTGGGCAGATGATCGAGCGTGCCGACATGACGAGCCGTGTCATCGATGTTGGAGACGCCGTCATCATTGAACGGGGCCGCGAACAGCTGACGGAGATCCCGACGCTCTGGGCTAATCTCCTGACGTCGCTTTCGGCGACAAGTGCATACCGACGCAAGATTGGTCCGACACTCGAGGCCAACCAGGTCTTCGACTTCATTTTGAGTGACGCCCAGTTTCCCCGATCGATGCTTTATTGTTTCAACCAGATCGAGGAGATGGTGGGGCATCTGCGTGGACCGGCAGGGCTCATGCGTCTGACTCGCGCCAGCGCGACCAAACTGGTGCGTTTCGAAGCCGAGGAATTCGACCTGCCGCAGTTACACCAGTTCATTCTGGACCTCCAGGAAGACATAGCTGAGATCAACGATGCGATTGTCGATACCTGGTTCGTGGCGAGGTCCGATTGAAGAGCTTTTCGTGCGATTGCGGGCAACGACTGTTCTTTGATTCCGAAGCATGCGTGAAATGTGGAGCGGTGGTTGGATTCGATGTCAGCACCATGTCGATGTGCCGGAGAGAGAACCGCGACCCCTGCGTTTTTCCATGTCGGAATAACGAGGAGTTTGGTGTCTGTAACTGGTTTGTCGAACGGGCTGGTGATTACTGTTTTGCGTGCCGTTTCAATCGCACAATTCCGGATCTGAGCTTCGAGCGTAATCTCACTCGTTGGAAAAGACTGGAAAACGCCAAGAAACGGCTGATCTATACGTTGTTGGACCTTGATCTGCCCCTGGTGAGCGGATTCGAGACAACCAGTCAGGGCCTGTTGTTCGATTTTGTCGAGGATGAACGGTCAAATTCGCACTTCGCGGGGGAAGTGCATAACACGGGCTACTCCTCGGGTGTCATCACCATCAACGTTGCTGAGGCAGATGACGTGGCACGTGAGGCTGAACGAATTGCGGTGAACGAATACTACCGGACACTGCTCGGGCACCTGAGACATGAATCCGGACACCATTACGCGACGTTCATGCCCATGACGAACCATGAGGAGTTTGTCGAGCTTTTCGGAGACCCCGATGAGGATTATCAGGCTTCCCTGGAGCGCTACTATGCACATGGGCCACCATCCGGTTGGCAGGAGAACTTCATCAGCGCATACGCCAGTGCTCATCCGTCCGAAGACTGGGCGGAGAGCTGGGGCCACTACCTGCATATCCATGACGTGATGGACACAGCCGCAAGCACCGGTCTCTGGCAGGAGGATCCTGGTGGAACAATTGAAGAGCGGATCCGGCAGTGGGGTGAATTGAGTGTGGTTCTGAACGAGCTCAACCGCAGCGTGGGACAGACGGATACCTATCCGTTTGTACTCAACAGCAACGTCAAGGAGAAACTGGCATTTGTGGACCGGTTTGTCAGGACCCTGAAAAGATCTCCGTCAGACCAGGCAGGTCGTTGAAGGCACGCACAATCTGAGCGTTCCAGGCATCACGTAACTCGATAAGGTACGGATCGTCCTGGTCGAACTCCTGGTACAACGCTTTCTTTGCGAGGACGTCGCGGCGCACGTAGAGAAGTTCGATCGGCGGTCCTACGGTTGCGTTGCTCCGCATCGTGGAGTCCATGGATACCAGCGCACAGCGCATGGCGTTTTCAGGTGTTGTCGTCGATTCAATGATGCGGTCGAGAATCGGTTTGCCGTATTTCGTTTCACCGATCTGAAGATACGGGTGTTGTGTCGACGAGCGGATATGATTGCCTTCAGGGTAGATGAGATAGAGCTCCGGGGGTTCGTGCAGGATCTGCCCTCCGAGAATGAAGGAAGCTTCTGCGTTGAAACCGGCTTCTTCTCCCGCCGGGGCGTATTTGTTCTGAACCTCGATGCTGATCTGACCGACATAGTCGGCCACGTCGGAGAGATATTTTGCTTTGTGTAACGTCACTTCCGCGTCTTCCCTGAGATCGCGGTGCAGCGTGTCGACAACTGCCTGTGATGTTGCAAGGTTACCGGCACTCAGGAGTACCAGGTGCCTTTCACCGGGCACGGTGAACTGGTGGAGCTTTGAGAAGGTGCTCACCTGGTCGGGACCGGCATTTGTTCTGGAATCCGAACAGAATACGAGACCGTCGTCGATCTTGATCGCGACACAATACGTCATCGACGGATTATAGACCCGATGTTTCTCTAATCTGTATCCTTGTCTGGCACCGGGAGGAAATGCTATGCCAGAAACCGCAGCCCACCGCCAGACCCGATACCGCGCTGCGCCGCGGATGGCGGAACCCGATCCGTTGCCGCTACCGCCCATCACCACCGATGTTTCTGAAGCCAGGGATCACCTGACAGAGTATGGAATGTGTCTCCTGGGAGATGCGCTGAGTGCGGATGAGGTCGACGTGTTGCGTGACAAGGTCACAGCTCAGGCTACAGCCGAACGAAATCTGGGCGTGCTGGCTCCGCCAGGAGCTGACTCGGACAAGCAGATCATCTCCAATATGGTGAATAAGGGTCAGTGTTACCTCGATCTTGTGGAGCGTGAGCTGACGGACCAGCTCGCGGGATACATGCTGGGACCCAATTTCCTGATATCCAGCGTAACCGCGGGTATCTTCCATGGACCGACGTCTGAACCTCAGCCGCTGCATCGTGACCAGGGTCAGGTTCCGGCAACCGCTGATTTTCCGGCGGCATGCAACCTGTTCTGGTTGTTGGATGACTTTGCGCCCGAGCGCGGCAGCACGTGTGTCGTTCCAGGGAGTCATCGCTGGCAGCCTGAAGATCTGATCAACCCGCCACCACGAGAATACGCCGTGCAGATTGAAGCGCCTGCGGGGACCCTCTTTGCGTGGGACGGGCGACTGTGGCACGGCACAGGGGTGAATCGGGAAGGTCATCCGCGCCGTCACATTGCCAACTTCTACTGTCTGCCGTGGATGCGTCAGCAGGAGAACTGGGGTGTGACCTGCCTGCAGGAAGTCCTGGACGAGGCCAGTCCCAAACTCAGAAAACGTCTGGGTCTGAGGACCTATGGAACGCTCGGGATGATGAGCGGAAGCGCCACGGAAAAAGATGCAGTGAGCCTCGGCAACTACGACGTCGAAGTGCCTGAGTACATCATCGGTGAAGGTGGTGAGCTGCACCCCATGAGGCGCGTCAGCCGAGAAAGCTAGAGCAATCTCTCCACCTCTGTAGGAGCGGCTTCAGCCGCGATTTCTTAAAGAATTGCCTCAATCAGAAGGTATAACACTGAAGGCGCCAGCAGGCACCCCACGCCGGTATAGAAAGTTGCCGTCATAGCGCCATACGGCACAAGTTTGGGATCTGTTGCAGCAAGCCCCGCGGCCACACCACTGGTTGTACCCATCAGGCCGCCATACACGAGTGCGGAACTTGGGTTGTTCAGACCAATCCTGCGAGCAACAAGCGGGGTGCCGATCATTACAAGGATCGACTTGGTGAGACCTGCGGCCACGCTTAGGGCAATAACATCAGATCCAGCGCCCAGCGCTGTCCCGGTAACCGGACCCACAATATAGGTCGATGCGCCCGCACCAATGGTCGTCACTGCTATGGGATCCGTATAACCGAAAGCAACTGCGATGACGGCGCCGACGATGAATGACAGGACAACCCCAATGATGACCGAGGAGGCACCTACCCATCCGGCTCTTTTCAGAGTATTGAGATCAGCTCCGTAAGCGGTCGCGACAATGGCGAAGTCGCGAAACATCGCACCTCCGAGGAGCCCAACACCGGAGAGCAAAGCGATGTCAGCCAGCCCGCGCGTACCGCCGGTGAACACTCCGGCGACGTAAGCAAAGACGAGTCCCAGGGAAATAGCGATCGCGGAACCGTGTATCCGACCGTTTGTAAACTTGTTTGAAATCCAGTTCGAAAGTGCCAGGACCAACCCGACAAAAACGAACGCGGCTATCAGCGAGTTTGCGGTCAGGGTACTCGAGAACGCTTCACTCATCTCGAACTTCCGTGAAGCGGGCCAGCACCGGGATCATCGCGAAGCTTGCTGTGACAGCGAGGGTACCGGCGAGTATCGCCATCCAGCCGCCGGACAGGGCGCCGGTTACGTTCTGTTTGGCTGCCATGGCGATCACAATGGGGATGTACATCGCGCTCCAGAACGTGACACCGGTTTCTGTCATCGGCTTCAGGTGAAAACGTTCATCCCGCAGGTTCGAAAGAATGATCAGGAGCAACATCGCGATGCCGACGCCGCCAACGTTGGCATCGATCCCCAGCAGTCTCCCAAGGAGCTCGCCTGCAAAAACGCCGACAAGGTAGCAGGCGGCCAGCAGCGTGACACCGTAGATCACCATGTCAGCGCTTCCCAGTTTGCTGAATTCCTCACGTACAATGACCTTGTTACAGACCCGGAGAGAGAGCGTTGAAGCGCATCTTAGGGGCAATCACGCTTTTTGTCGTCTTGTTCGGCACGTTCAGCTTTGTCTACTACACAAGCGGTGGGTTGGCACCGGACTACAGTTTCTCAGAGAACCGCTACTTCGACCTGAGCCGGCTGTATGCCCTCGTTCCTGCCTATTGGCTGATTGTCAGCTACTTTCAGCTGCAGCGATCAAAGATCGCAAGAGAACTGCTCGAAGAGTTGTCGGGAAAAACGTTCCGGGTGGAGGCGGATTGGATTCGATACTCGATACTGGTGCTGGGCAGTGTGATGGGGCTTGTGTATGGGCTTTGGGATTTCCGCATGGCGCGGGACGTGCCTGTCGACTACCAGATCATGGAAAACACCCTGAAGTTTGGGAACGGGCTCGTGTGGGCGTCCAATGGCCTGTTGTTGTCCTGGCGGCTTTACTTTGCAACGCACTGCGTGCGTATCGGGCGACACATCAACATCGACCTTCACAGGGCTGATCAGCTACGCCCACTGGGACGAGTCGGCAGTCTCGATGTGTTTGGTGTGATGGGTATCCTCGCGCTCTCACCGCTTCAGTCTTTGAGCAGTGACTTCCGTTGGGAGTATTACGAGGCCGCGTTTGCAATTGGCATCCCCGGCGCCATTGCCCTTTTCTTTCTCCCCATGCTCGGTGTTCGTCAGGCGGTCCGACGTGCCAAACAGGAGCGTCTCGCAGAAGTCGATAGCCAGCTCAAGGCCCTCAGCACAGGTGATCTCAGCGAGGTCAACACACTCCTCGACTATCGCAGTCATCTCAAGGAAGTGCCGGAATGGCCGGTGGATACCCGTTTGATCAGCCGGGTGCTGCTGTATCTGATTGTCCCACCGCTGGCCTGGGTCGGTGCCGCGATCGTCGAACGTGGTGTCGATCAGTTTTTCTGAAGAAGAATCGCAGCTAAAAGTGGTGACGTTGGTGCCAGGCACCCCGTCACCACTTTTCTCTCTCTACCAGAGGTCGTAGCGTTGCAGCTCCGCGCGACCCACCACCATGTGATGCACCTCATCGGGACCATCAGCGAACCTCAGGTGCCGCATGTCGGTGTAGAGCCCCGCGAGTGGTGTCCATTGCGATACCCCGGTGGCGCCGTGCATCTGGATGGCTGCGTCGATGATCTCGCAGACCCGTTCCGGAACCATCGCTTTCACGGCGGAGACATATACCCGGGCTTCTTTATTGCCGAGCACGTCCATCGCCTTGGCTGCCTGGAGAACTGCCAGGCGCATCGCGTTGATGTCTATACGGCAGCGTGAGATCACCTCGATGTTCTTGCCCAGCTTGGCGATGGGTCGGCCGAAAGCAACTCTGGTGCCCGCACGCTTCACCATGAGCTCAAGCGCTTTCTCAGCTTTCCCGATAGAGCGCATGCAATGGTGGATACGTCCGGGACCCAGGCGGACCTGGGAGATCTCGAACCCACGGCCGACGCCGAGAAGAATGTTCTCTTTCGGCACACGGACATTGTCGAACTTGATGTGCATGTGTCCCCGTGGTGCGTGATCTTCGCCGAAGACCTGCATGCCGCCCAGAATCTCGACCCCGGGTGTGTCGATTGGGACGAGGATTTGCGACTGCTGGCGTGAAGGGGGCGCATCCGGATCCGTCTTCACCATCGTGATCATGATCTTGCAGCGCGGATCGCCAGCACCAGAGATGTAGTACTTCTCGCCGTTGATGACCCATTCGTCACCGTCGAGGACCGCGCTGGTGCTGATATTTTTGGCGTCGGATGAAGGCAGAGCGGGTTCGGTCATGGCGTAGGCCGAACGAATCTCTCCGTTCAGGAGCGGTTTCAGCCACTGTTCCTTTTGTTCGGGTGTCCCCACACGCTCGAGTACCTCCATGTTGCCGGTGTCCGGCGCGCTGCAGTTGAGTGTCTCTGACGCCAGGGGGTATTTGCCGAGTTCCGCTGCGATGTACGCGTAGTCGAGGTTGCTCAGCCCTTCACCGGTTTCTGCATCAGGCAGAAAGAAATTCCAGAGGCCTGCTTCTTTCGCTTTCGACTTGGCCCCGTCCAGCAGTTCCAGCTGCCGCGGGTGCCAGGACCAGCGGTCCTCCTTCTCATCGTGCAGCGCGGTGAATTCGTCTTGTATAGGCTCGACGTTTTCTTTGATGTGTTTCTGAACGGCGTCCATTAATGGCTGGGCTTCATCGGACATCGACAGTTCGAACAGGCTTGCTTCCTGATCGTGCATGGCTTCCCCTTCTCGTTATGATGATTCGATCTGGCAAGATGATACCTGTTCATTACCCGGAGACAACGCGCTGAGAATTGCGACCTACAACGTGCACAACCTGTTTCTTTCGGGTGAGGGTCATGAGAAACCTGCTAAACAGGTGAGGCCGCTGGCGAGAATGATCGATCAGGTCGACGCGGATGTGTTGATCCTCCAGGAAGTTGGATCGCTGGCATCACTCGAGCTACTGAATGAGCGGTTGTCATCCCCATACGCCCACCTCGCCTGTCCGCCGGGCAACAGTGATCGGTCGATTCATGTGGCAGTGATGAGCAGGGAGGCGCATCACACGACGTCTCACGCCGACCGGGTTCTGACAAATGATGAAGGCGAGCCGCTGATCGCTCCGTTGGCAGAAGGCGGGGATCTCGTTCCGATGGGTCTCAAGCGCGACCTCCTCCAGATCGACGTTCATGGGCTGACGTTGTTCGGTATCCACCTCAAATCCAAAACCAACCCGGACTGGCAAACGGTCGCTGCGGACGTCGTTCGCACAGCAGAGTGTCGGTTGATAGCGGACATTATTCGCGACTGGTCGGCTGCCAATGACAAGCCAGGTGTCCTGCTTGGAGACTTCAACGAAGTGGCGTCCGGATCGAGCCTGACGCCTCTCAACACCCTTGGGATGCTCGATCCGTTTGAGGCAATGCTGAAGGCAGCGGGGCGCAATCCATCAACCTACTGGCCTAAGAGGCGAATGCGCGTCGATCGTATACTGCTGAATGACAAGGCAGCGGAGTTACTTGACAGAAAGTCACCGCAGATACACATCAACCATATGGCGCGGACTGCATCCGATCACTATGCGGTCTCTTTGCGGTTAAACTTGCCGGGTTAATTCAGTTATGGGGAAGGTGATGGACATCAAAGACAAAGTGACTGTGATCACGGGGGCGGGTTCGGGTATTGGCCGTGCGCTCGCACAGGGTTTTGCTGAGCGAGGAGCGGCGGTGGTCGTCTGTACGGATCTCAATGGCGAGAACGCGCAGGAAACCGCAGAGATGATCGGGGATGTTGCAAGCGGGCGCGCCCTCGATGTCGGTGACGAAGCGGCCATCGAAGCACTGATTTCGGAAATCGAAGCTGAGCATGGCGGCATCGACATTTTCGTTTCCAACGCGGGTTATGGTCAGGCGGGCGGATTGGACCTCCCTACTGAAGACTGGGCGCGGATGATGAACGTTCATACCTGGTCGCACCTGGCGGCAGCCAGGGCGCTCGTCCCCGGCATGATTGCGCGAGGCGGTGGATACATACTGAGTACCGCGTCAGCGGCTGGCCTCCTCACCCAGATGGACTCGGGTCCTTATGCAGTCTCCAAACACGCTGCTGTCGCGTTCGCCGAATGGCTGAGCATCAACTATGGGGATCAGGGCATTGGTGTATCTGTGTTATGTCCGCAGGCGGTACGCACCAACATCATGGGTCCCAGAAAACCGTCGGACAGCAGTAACAGCGGGCAGGCATCTCAAGACGGTATTCTCGAACCGGAAGTGGTCGCGGATGCCTGTATAGAGGCAATCCACGAAGGCCGCTTCCTGGTCCTGCCGCATCCTGAAGTCGAAACCTATTTCCAGCGTAAGGCGAGTGATTACGATCGTTGGCTGTCGGGCATGCGACGGTTCAGAGAACGGCTGAAAGGCTGATTCAGACCTCGGCTGCGCCAGCAAGTATCTCCTGGAGTTCCGCCGCAACCACCGGGCGTGCTGCGAGACGCGCATGCCAGGCGTTCAAAGACGTCAGCTCCGAGGGGAGCGGCGCGCCCAGGGTCTGTGCAAACGTCAGGCACATGAACGTGGTGATGTCTGCGATCGAGTAGCAGTCACAGAGGTAGTCGCTGCCCTGCAGACGGGTGTTGAGGTCGGTGTAGAGATCGTTCAGCGCGCTGACCGACTCGCCAAGGGCTGCCTGATCACCGCTGCCGTCAGGTTTCATGAACCCTTCGCGGATGAGGGTTGTTATGTGATTGGCCATGACATGATCTGCCTTGTCTTCCCACATCCGGCACTGAGCTTTCTCGTTAGGTAGCGTTGGCGCGAGGCGATTGTCGGGATAAGCGTCTTCGAGGTATTCCCAGATCATCGTTGAATCGAAGACGGCAAGATCCCCATCAACGAGCGCGGGGACCTCACCCCTCGGGCTTGCAGCAAGAAACTCGTCCGGTTTGGGGCCCCAGAGCTTTTCCCTGTTCCAGGGAATGTCTTTTTGCTCAAACTCAAGGCCTCGCTCTTTCATGTAGATGCGGACCTTGGCGCTGAAGGGGCTGAGTAATCCTGACCAGAGAATCATGGCGTTACCTTGTTTAGAGACGGTGCAGCTATGGGAGCACAGGCAATCCATGCCGCCAATTACGTTGTGGGTAATGTGCTAGACTCGATCTGTTGCGAGGAGGAGAGTCTGATGAAGAAACTGATCATCTGTGCGTTGCTACTTGCCGTCGGCAACGCGTACGCGATTGAACGTGTTGCGAATTTTCGTTTGTACGACCACGCAGGTGGATCTCACCACCTGTACTATTTCAGTGATATGACCGCAGTTGTGCTCATGGCGCAGGATTCAAGCTGCGCGGCTGCAAACGAAAACCTTAATGAATTCAAGGCGTTGCAGGCCAAGCACAGCGATGTGCAGTTTTTCATGGTTAACTCGACGGGCGCCTCCCGCGATGAGATCGGTGCGTATCTACGGGAGCAGGGTGTCGATGTACAGGTCCTCCTGGATGAGGCCCAGCTCGTTGGGCGAGATCTGGACCTCAATCGAGCGGGCGAAGCCCTGGTGATTAATCCCGATGGGTGGTCTCTTGAATATCGTGGTGATGCGGGAGCGGGCTTAAGCGAAGCCCTGGCCGATCTTGCGGGCGGTGATGGCGTGCAGACGAAACAAACAGAAGCAACCGGCTGTGACATCAGCTATGTCAAACAGCGAGGCCATGAGATCTCGTACACCGAAACGATTGCTCCCATCCTTGCCGAGAATTGCGTCAGCTGTCACCGGGAAGGTGGCATCGGTCCCTGGGCGATGAATGACTACAACATGGTTCTCGGCTTCTCACCGATGATTCGTGAAGTGCTCATGACCAAGCGGATGCCGCCCTGGCATGCAGATCCGGAGGTCGGGCATTGGGCGAACGACCGGGCGATGAGCCGTAACGATCTCCAGACACTCGTCAGCTGGATTGACGCTGGTGCGCCGAGAGGTGAAGGCGAGGACCCGCTGAAGCAGTTCACGACCCCATTGGCAGCATGGGGCGATCTGGGTGAACCTGATCTCGTGATTGATATTCCGCCAACAGATGTTCCGGCCACCGGTGTTGTCGACTACCAGTACAAGCACGTGACAAACCCGCTCGATCGTGACGTCTGGGTGCGGGCATCGCAGATCAAGCCGGGCGACCGGTCGGTGTTGCACCACGTGATTACGCGGTTTGGTGAGCTGGAGACAGAAGGTCCACGCAAGGGTCGTCTGAAGCGTCGTGGTGGAGGCGGTCTTGCAGGTTATGTGCCAGGCAGAGTTGCCAGGGAGTTACCGGACGGTACCGGGACCTTTCTGCCAGCGGGTGCAACCATAGAATTCCAGATGCACTACACCACGTCAGGGATGGCAACGACTGATCATTCCCAGATTGGCGTTTACTTTCATGAGGAAGAGCCCGAGCATAAGATCCGATCCCTGATCCTCGCGAACGGACGCATCAAGATACCGCCGCATGCCAAGGCACACGCTGAAACTGCAGAGCGGGTTTTCGACAAGGATGCGCTCGTCTACAGCATCCTGCCGCATTCACACTACCGGGGGAAAGCAGCGCGTTTTGTTGCCCAGTACCCGGACGGTTCGGAAGAAGTCATCCTGAACGTTCCAAATTACGACTTCAATTGGCAGACAACCTATCTGCTTGAAGAGCCGAGGTTCATGCCGGCTGGCACGAAGATCATTTACACCAACTGGTGGGACAACTCAGCCCAGAACCCGGCAAACCCCAATCCGGACCGCGAGGTCGGCTGGGGTCAGCAGTCCTGGGACGAGATGATATTCGGCGCGATCAGTTACCGGGAAGTGAAACCTGAAGAAGGGGATCTGGTCGCGGGTTCGGAGTAAAACCAGGATTCATCGCGGCAGAAGCCGCTCCTACAAAACCTCTGTAGGAGCGGCTTTAGCCGCGATTCTTCTCCCATATGAGCGAGCTTCTACACAGGCCGCACGCGACCCGGCTCAGGTCCAGCGAACGCCGGTGGCGCTTAGCGACAACCGCTTCACACGACACACACACGAGCACCCACCTTGGTTCCGACATGTTAGCGTCCGGATTGGTCGCCTGAACGGGGGCACCAATCTGACGAGCGGCAGCCTGCCACTCCCTGCCATGTGCCTTGCCGGGACCAACCAGCGCGTGCGCGATTTCATGTAGCAGTGTCGCCTGGATTTCGGCCATGTCGTTGGCCAGCACGAAGTGTCGGCTCAGCGTGATCTCCCGGCGCGTATAGTGACAACTGCCACAACGCTGACGGGCATGGTCGAACCGGAAAGACCAGTCGGTGAGCCCATGATCGGCGATCAGCGCTTCGGCGAGATGCCGGACATCGGAGAGTGGCTCAGACAGGTTTGAACACCGGCAGCACCCCACCGTCGTCAAACTGTTCAAAGGTGACTTCGACAGCATCTCCGACCTTCAGATTTTCCGGCTCTACGCCAACCACATTCGAGTTGAGACGTGCGCCTTCTTCGATGTCGATCTGGGCCAGAATCAAAGGCAGGCGATCCCGATGGCGGGGGTGGTACGGCCGCTGTAGCTGCGCCCAGGAATACACGGTGCCGCGCCCACTGGCATCCTGCCAGGACAGGTTGGTGGATCCGCAGTTCTGGCAGATGTGAACCAGCGGGAAGAACCAGGCGTTGCAATCGCCACAAGCCTGTAGTCTGAGCTTGCCCTCTTTGGCTCCGTCGAAGAACGGCTGTGTTTCTTCGCTCGGCTGGGGGATCCATGTTTCATCAGACATTGTTTTCTCCTAGGCCGCTTCAGGCGACAGCAACAAGGTCGCGTGGTAGTTGAGTACACCGCCGTTTCCTGTCACAAGAATGAGATCGTTCGGGCACTGGCGTTCGCCGCCTTGTCCTCGTCCCTGGATGACACCTTCGGTTATAGGCGTCATACCCCACATGTAGAATGAGGACAGTTCGCCGCCACCCGTATTTGTGGGCAGACTGCCCTCCGGTCCGAGTTTGCCGTCTTCGACAAAAGCCCCGCCTTCGCCCTTTTCACAAAATCCGTAGTCCTCGAGCGTGACGAGCACGGTGTAGGTATAGCAGTCGTAGATCTGGCACTGGGTAACGTCTTCGAGTTTCGCATCAGCCATGGACAGCGCCCGTGGGCCCGCTTTTAAACCCGGGCCTTCCAGCAGCGGGTCGTGACCCCCCTGGCCAACGTCATGATTGTGTGCCTGGGCAAAACCACGAATGTAGACCGGTGGTTGAGCCATGTCCCGGGCTCTCTCAGCGGAGGTGACAATCACCGCGACGCCGCCATTGGAAACCAGGCAGCAGTCGAGCACGTGAAACGGCTCCACCACCCAGGGAGAGGCGTGGTAGCTGTCAAGATCCAGTGGCTCGCGTTTGGTGGCATTTTCGTTCATGCCTGCCCACTGCCGCTGCTGGATGGCGATCGAGCCCAGTTGGTCCTGGGTGGTACCGTAGGTGTCCATGTGGCGTTGGGCGCCCATCGCGTACATCGGGATGGCACCGGCAAAGCCGTAGATCGGGTAAAGGCTGGCAAGGGCTTCGGGTCTGGCACCACCTGCGTAAGCGTCTCCCGTCCGCTTACCTTCTTTCAACGGGTCGTCTGCAAAGACGCAACAGATGTAGTCCGCCATTCCATTATCCACCGCCATGGCTGCGTACTGAATCATCTGCCCCGCGCTGGAACCGAAACCCTGCATGAAAGTGAGAACGTTCAGTTCTTTCAGCCCGAGCGACCGGTGCAGTCCAAGATTGACGTTGCGGGTGGTACCACAGTTGATAAGCAGACCATCCAGCTGAGACTTGTCGAGCCCGGCGTCCTTCAATGCAAGGAAAACAGCCTCTGTCGCAAGGTCCGTTGCGCTTCGATAGACGCGCCCCATTTCGGTCATGCCAAGGCCACAGATTGCAGCCTTGCCGCTCATTCGATGTGCCATGATTTACCCCACCCCAAAAAATTTATTGTGCATCAGCCTGGGCTTGCAGGTCGAGCGTCTGCTTGCGCAGGCGCCGCATGCCGTGCAGCCAGCGGTCGATGTCGTCACCTTTACGGCGCACGTACTCCTCAACTTCAGGGTGAGGCAGAACGTGAAAACGTTCTTCCCGCATAGTCTCCACAACCACGTCCGCAAGCGCTTCAGGTTCGATAATCCCGTCAGTCTGGCCATCGCCAAGGCTTCTCGGGGCCATGGCCGTGTTGACACCCTGTGGGCATAAAACGGATACGCGGATCCCCTCATCGCCGTGAGTAATGGAAATGAATTCTGCGAGTTTGACGGCTGCCGCCTTGGTGACGGAGTAGGGCCCTGAACCGAGCGCCGCGAGCAGACCGGCCGCAGACGCTGTGTTCATAAGATACCCCTCACCGCGTTCGAGCATTGACGGTAAGACCGCACGGGCGGCATAGACGTGAGACATGACATGCAGTTCCCACTGCTTCTGCCAGACTTCGTTGGATGCGTCTGTCAGCACACCTTCGCCACCGGCACCGGCGTTGGAGCAGAAAACGTCGATCTGACCAAATTCGCCCAGCGCAAATTCGGTCAGGGCGACAATCTGGGCTTCATCCGTAACGTCACATTGAAACCCGAGACAACCGAGTTCCTCCGCGGCTTTTGCTACCTGGTCGTGATCGAGATCGGCAAGAACGACGCCACGCGCACCTTCCCGCAGGAAAGCGTGGGCCATCGCACGCCCGATACCACCGCTGCCGCCCGTGATGACGGCAACCCTGTTGTTCAGTTCCATTGTCCCCCCTCCGATGTTTAAGGTGTTGGTACGTTTTCTGTTGTTTTAGCGAGCTGTGCCGCGTTGGTTCCGGCCAGTTTACCGAAGACGATACATGGCCCAAAGGATCCGCCACCGCCGACATAGACATCGCCATGCAGAGAGCCGACCGTTTCACCGGCTGCAAACAGTCCTTTCACGGGACGATTATCTTTGCCAATCACTTGTGTCTCGGCATCGATACGCAAGCCGGTGCCGGTCCAGCAGAGAATGGCCGGTCGAATCTCTGCTGCATAGAATGGCGGGGACGAGATTGTTCGCATGCCGTTCTGTTTGAAGAACTGACGATCCGATCCCGCATCGCAATCCGCGTTGTACAGCTCAACGGTTCCCGCCAGGCCTGCAACATCGACGCCAGCGAGATTCGCCAGTTCCGCAAGCGTGTCAGCCCGGTGAATGAACCCTTCATCCGCTTTACGTTCGAGAACCTCGTTCACCCAGTAGGCCTGAGATATCGGGCTCGGTCTGGCTTCTGCTCGCGCGGTTTCATCGAATATTGCCCATGTTCTCCCACCCTGGGCCTGGATAAGGCCGGCAGCGACTGTGTAGGGGCCGGTTTCATCCATAAACCGCCGCCCTTCCTCGTTAACCACAATAAGCCAGCCAGGGAGCAATACCTCGAGATCCCGGCTGAAGCCCGGGGTGGCGAGAAGAAGCCCCCGGTTGTGTCCGGATATCTGGGCACCGACCTGCTGACCTAGATCAATACCGTCTCCCTGGGCAAACGGGGTGCCGATATACCACTGCCAGTCAGCGTTAAGCGCCGTATCGGGATAGTAATGGCTCAACTTGTCGGGATTTGCGCCGAACCCGCCGGTGGCGAGAACGACTGCGGAACTCGTTGCGGTGTCACCGCCAATCTGAATACCGCTTACAGCGTCGTCTTCGAGTAGAAGCTGATCGACCCGGCTGTCCAGCACGAAGTCGATACCGCGCTGCTGGCACTGGGCTTCCAGAACATGAATGACACCTTCGCCCGCGTCGCTGGGCTGATGACTCCGTGGTGTTGACCCAACGCCCGAACGATAGAGGCCTTCCTGGGGGAATTCCACGCCCAGGCGCATCAGCCACTCGAATGTGGGTGCACTCAGGTCACAGAATTTTCTCACGACAGAAGGTTCGACCCGCCACTGATTGAGCGTCATGTAGTGTTCGAACATGTCGTCGGCGGTGTCCGCGATACCCGCGTTCTTCTGCAGGCTGGTTCCGGCCGCGTAGAAGTGACCTCCGCTCAATCTGGACGATCCACCGACCTGTGTGTCAGCTTCTACAATCAGCACAGAGGCACCGGCGTCTGCGGCGCTGATTGCGGCGCTCAAACCCGCGGCCCCAGAGCCAACCACAATGACGTCGTAGTCAGGCATCGTCCTCGCCTTTGTTGCTTCCCAGGTGCTACTGTACCTGCAGTGAAGGTAGGAATCGCGGCTAAAGCCGCTCCTACAGAGGTAGTGAAGCCGACTGGATCCAAGGGAGCAAAACTGTCATGTCTGTGTCCGTCAACGGCATTGCCCACATTCAACTCACGGTGAACGATCCCGATCGGTGTATCCCTTTCTGGGAAAAGCTCTGCCACTTCCTGGAGATGAAAACACTCATCCGCAATGAGAACACGATTTACTGCATCGGCAGCCGCACCGGCATCCTCGTGCGCGGGGCGCCCGAAGGGAAAGAACAGCACGCGTTCGATCAGGACACAGCGGGTCTGCATCACTTCTGCTTCCGCGCCAGGTCGGAATCCGACGTTGATGCGATTCACGAGTTTGTGACGTCAGAACTGGACGCAAACATCATCCACGGTCCGGAACCGGGTGATCGGTTTGCGCCTGGGTACTACTCAATCCTGTTTGAAGACCCCGACGGGATCCGGGTTGAGTTCAACTACGTGCCGGGGCAAGGCCACTTCGGCTCGGGCGGCCGGCTGGGACCGGACGGCAGGGGCCCCGCGGATCGATATGGTGATGACGGGCTGACGAACGCGTCGTAGTAAAAGTGGTGACGGGGTGCCTGGCACTAATGTCACCACTTTCTACCAGATTTTTGCCCGATCCTCCGGGGCTAGCCACATCCCGTCCCCTTCCTGGACGTTATATGCCTCATAAAATCCGGGGACGTTGGGGTCGGCTGCATTGCAGTCGACGGGCGAGCAGGAAATCGCCTACCGGCGATTTCCGGTGATGCGAGCCCTGGGATCGCAGGAACTGGAGATGTTGCGGCATGGATGCCGGGAATGGTCCCTTACCAGATCTTCGCCCGATCTTCCGGCGGCAGCCACATCCCGTCCCCTTCCTGGACGTTATATGCCTCATAAAATCCGGGGACGTTGGGCAGTATCCCCATTACCCGAAATTTCCCGGGTGAGTGCGGGTCCCGGAGCAGCAGTTCACGCAGGTACTGCTCGCGACGCATGCCGCGGAACGCGAGGGCGTAACCGACAAAGAACCGCTGACGCGGGGTAAGACCGTTCATTGGAGGTCCGTCAGCGTGGCCGGACAGTTCAAATGCGCGGTAGGACATGATGACACCGGCCAGGTCGCCGATGTTTTCGCCCAGCGTCAACTGGCCGTTGATGGACGTGTCGGGCAGCGGCTGGAAATTGCTGAACTGTTCCACCAGGACGCTTGCGCGGGCCTGGTACTTCGCTGCGTCTTCTTCTGTCCACCAGTTCCGCAAGAGGCCCTGGCCGTCAAACTTGCGGCCCTGGTCGTCAAAACCGTGACTGAATTCGTGCCCGATGACGGAGCCGATAGCGCCGTAGTTAATGGCCGGATCCTGCGTTGCACTGAAGAAGGGGGGTTGTAGGATACCCGCCGGGAATGTGATGGAGTTGTGGGTGGGCCGGTAGAAGGCGTTGACGGTCTGCGGATTTGTTGACCACTCGTTGCGGTCGACCGGTTGCCTCAGCTTTTCAAGTTCGTACGCGTGGCTGAAGCGGCGGACGGCAAAACTGTTGGCTATGTTGGCGCCGGGATCAACGTCGAGGGCGCTGAAATCCCTCCATTCGTCCGGATAGCCGAGTTTGGGCATAAAGGCTTCCAGTTTGATCAGTGCCTGCTCTTTGGTGGCTTCACTCATCCATTCCAACTCGGCGATGCTCACCCGGAAGGCTTCCCTTAAGTGTTCGACAAGCTCGCTGATCTGGGATTTGGATGCTTCCGGGAAGAACTGGGCCACATAGATCTTTCCGAGCAACTCTCCCGTGGAGCGATTGAGGACCCGTACACCCCGTTTCCATCTCTCCGCCTGGGTTTCCTGACCTCGCAGCTTTCGTCCTGAGAAGTCGAAGTTTTCTTCGTCAATGGCTGACGGCCCGTATGAAGCGAAACTCCTGAGCAGATGAAACCGCAGGTAGTTTTTCCACACAGGGAGCGGAGTCCCGCCGAGGATGGTTTCCAGGTTCTCGAAGTAGCTGGTTTGAGCCATCACCAGTTTGTTGGGAGGTGACATTCCAAAGCCTGAGAACCATCGATTGAGATCGAACCCGCCGACGTGGGCTTCAGCCTCGCTGAAACCATATTGATTCGAATAGATGGTTTGTCGATCGCGGTTTTGCACCTGGGTCCAGTGGTGACCCGCGATACGCGTTTCCAGTGCAAGGATGTCCCGTGCCGCCGCCTCTCCATCTTCCCACCCGGCCAGGTCGAACATCCTCGCGATATGCGCCTCGTAGTCTGTCCGCGCCTGGACAAGCTTCTCCTGGTCGGAGAGATAGTAATCCCGGTTCGGCAGTCCCAGACCCCCCTGCCACAGATACAGGATCACACGGGTTGCGTCAGTGGCGTCGTTATCCGTGTAAAACAGTACAGGTGTGGTGACACCAAGGGTTGCGTATTCGCCAAAGAGCTTTGTGAGTGCGCTGAGGCTGTCCAGCTCGTCAATGCGTGCAAATTCATCTGCGAGAGGAGCCAGCCCCTGTGTTTCGATTGTCTCTGTGTCCAGATAACTCCGGTAGATAGCGCCCAGCGTTTGTTCATCAGCCGTAGCGCTGCCGTCGGCTACTGCCGCGCTGACCCTGTCGACAATGACCCGTATCTGATCTTCGGTCAGGTCATTCAGGATGTGGAAAGTCCCGTACGAAGACTTGTCAGCAGGTATCTCTGTTGTATTCAGCCAGTTGGCATTGACGTACCCCCAGAAATCATCCTGGGGGCGGATCGTGCTGGACAGATCAGCGGGGTCGAAACCGGGTTGTGTCGGGACAGTTGTACTTGTGCAGCCGGAAATGAGCAGGAGCACAGCAAAACAGCGAACGTAATGGGGCATGAGGCGTCCTGGAAGGAAACACCGTATTCTACTGTCAGTGCTGCGCCATGGCACGGATGTACTGGTGATTCGCGCTCACCCGCCACAGACGGATGCTCAACAGAATTGCCGCGGTGCCAACCCCAAACGCAAGCCCCAGCCAGAATCCATAAACACCCATGGGTTCGCCTAACCAGCCGAAACCAAACGTACATTCGAGAGGCAGACCCACACCCCAGTAGGAAAAAAGGGCAATGAACATGGGTACACGGGTGTCTTTGTAGCCGCGCAAAGTACCGACGGCTGTTGCCTGAGCGGCGTCAAAGAGGAGAAAGAACACCACAAACAGGAGCAGGGTGGCTGACAGTGAGCTGACACTGAGATCGGAGGTGTAGGCAGAGACCATCAGATCCCTGAAGAAGAAGATCAGGGCCGCGCCTGCGATAGCGATGATCGTTGTGGTTGCCATCGCAATCGCGGCGGTTTGTCTCGCCTCGGGTATTTCCTGCGCACCTACGCGGAAGCCTATGCGGATGGTGCCTGCCATACCGAGCGCAAGCGCTGGCATGAAGAGCACACCGTTGATATTCATCGCGATGTTATGGGACGCCACAACCTCCGCGCCAAAACGACCGAGGAGGATGGTTGTCAGGGAAAACAGACCCATCTCCGCAAAGATCGTGGCACCAATGGGGATGCCGATGACAACCAGGGGTTTGATGCGGCTCCATTGTGGTCGCGAAAACCGGCTTGTCCATCCGGTATGGGCAAACCGCTGGCGTGTCACCACAAACAGAATCAGGGAAAACTGCGTCCACATGATGATCGCCTGGGCGAGACCTGCACCGACGCCGCCCATTTCGGGGAAACCGAACTTGCCGTAGATGAGGACATAGTTCAGCGGGATTTTGAGGCAAAGGCACGCCACGGAGATGTACAGAGCCGGTCGGGTCCACCCCATACCATCCGACAGGAAGCGCAGACAGAAGAAACACATGAGCGCGGGCAGGCCAATCGAACACATGCGCAGGTACGGTATGGAGATTGCAGCCGCCGCAGGGTCCACATCCATCCATTCGTAGACAGGGCCGATATTGTTGAGGAGAAGAGACCCCACCAGGCCTCCGGCGACAGCCATCCAGAGACCCTGGCGAATCACTTCGCCTATCTCGGCGTGACGACCTGCGCCGTTCAGCTGTGAGACGGTTGGAGTCACCGCCTGCACAACACCCATCATCAACATCATGACCGGCCAGAAGAGACTGCCACCCAGGGCCACACCGGCGAGATCGACGTAGCCATAGTTCCCCGCCATGACAGCGTCCACCACACCCATGCTCATCTGGGCGAGTTGCGCACCCATCAGGGGCAGCGCAATCACCAGGAGGCGCCTGGACTCAGCGAAAAGTGGCGGGGGATTCGACATCAGTGGCGGACAAAGAGACCACCGTAAGTGATGTGCGGGGAAATGTCAGCCGGGTTAGGATGTTGACGGAAGGAAATCTGCTATCCAATGACCCGAGTGCTCGAAATAGGCGGCTATGCGGCCGCATATGCCGGACGTTTGTTTGTCCACGCCGGATGTGACGTGGTGCGGGTCGAAACCCGTTCACCGGATCCCGCATGGGCAAGCGGAAACGCCATGGACGCGTTTCTTCACGACGGAAAACGTCAGGCGAGTGTTGAGGAGAACACCCTGACTGAGCTTGCGAATGCAGCTGATGTGGTTGTAGTCCATATGCCAGGTGCGGGTGCGGTCATCAGCCTCGGGTTCGACCAGTGGAAAACACCGGTCAAAGTCGCGGTCACTCCATTTGGCCGCACCGGCCCGCGACGCAACTGGCGGGCCACACCCAACGTTCTGCTTGCGATGGGGGGCTATACAGCGCTCATGGGTGATGCGGACCGTGAGCCGCTGTCGCTGCCCGGTCACTACCTCGAGTTTCAGTCGGGCACACTGGCTTACAGCGCAGCTTCATCGCTTCTGCGATCAGGCGAACAGAAAGCCGTCGACATTGGGATGCTCGAAACTGTCATGACGCTGTCGCAGTTCACGACCGTCCGTTGGCATTGCACCGGTGAGCATCGCACTCGCCACGGCAGTGACTTCTGGTTTGTGACACCGAGTGATCTTTTCCGCTGCGCGGACGGGTGGGCGTACGTCAACATTGTTCCGACGTTCTGGGATGCGTTTACGGTCTTCCTGGACCACCCGCAGCTGCTGGTGGATCCACGTTTTGAAACCAATGATCTGCGCATGGCCAACAGGGATGCGTTGCATGAAGCCGTCGCGGCCGCGCTGGCGGGCGTAAGTGTGGCCGAGGTGAATGAGCGCGCGGAGACGTGCCGCGTACCGGTCGGGGTGGTGAAAACCCTGAAAGATGTGCTCGAAGATGAGCATCTCGCGTTCAGGGATTTCTGGCAGGAAGTCGACACTGTTGATGGGCCAGTCAGAGTGCCGAAGCCACCTTATCGGATAGAGGCGGTTAAACATGCCTGATCCGAACATCAGTGGACCGCTCAATGGCGTACGTATCCTCGATCTAACCCACGTCTGGGCTGGACCACTTGCGGTACGGTTCCTTGCAGACCTGGGCGCGGAGGTGGTGCGCATCGAGGCTCCTGACAGCCGCGGTCCACGGGTGTACCCAATTGATCCGATCGGCGGATGGCTTGGGGGTGAACATGGGGATGAGCCGTGGAATGACAACGCTATCTTCGTAAAGCTCATGCGCAACCGCCGGAGTCTTTGCCTTGATCTGAAGACGAAGGCGGGCAGGGAGACGTTTCTCACACTCGTCGGGCACGCTGATGTTGTCATGGAGAACTTCAGTGCCCGGGCCATGCCGTCGCTGAACCTCGATTACGACGTTTTGTGTCAGGCGAACCCGAACATCATTTATGTTTCGATGCCCGGCTATGGTGCATCGGGTCCGTTGAGGGATCGCGTGGCGTTTGGGCCGACGGTAGAGGTCATGTCCGGTTTCACGTCTATGATGGGATATGGACCGGATGAGCCTCGTAATACGGCAATGGCGCTGATGGACCCGGTGACGGGAACACATGCTGTCGCCGCGGTACTGACAGCACTACGGAAGCGAGACGAGGAAGGCACTGGTTTCCGGGTGGAAATGTCGCTCCACGAAGGAGGGGTAACCTACAACGGCCCGTGGCTCGTGGATGAGCAGCGAGGGCTGGCCCCTCTTTGTATCGGTAACCGGCATCCGGAAATGGCGCCTCATGGAATTTACCGGTGTGCTGGGGATGATGAGTGGATTGCCATTGCCTGTGCTGATGATGAGGAGTGGCACAACCTCTGCCGCGTGGTCCCTGGGCTCGATGCGGAAATGAATCTTGATGAGCGCCACTTAGCTCACAATACAATCGACGTCGAAATATCCGCGTGGACCTTGCCGCTAAATAAACACGACGCAGCCGAGCGGCTTCAGGGGTCGGGTGTGCCAGCAGGCCCGGTGAATAACGTGCCGGACATGACATCAGATCCCCAGGTACAGGCGCGGGAGTTCTTCGCCCTGTTTGAGCGCTACGACGTCCCAATGCCCGGCAATCCGATCAAAATGGAGGGCCTGGATCAGAATCAATGGACGCGCTGTCCGCGTCTCGGTGAGGACAACTCAAGTGTGCTCAGAGACTGGCTGGGGATGGAAGATGAAGAAATTGCGTCGCTTGCCGCACAGAACGTCATTGCGGACAAACCTCCAGCATAAAAATCGCGGCTGAAGCCGCTCCTACAAAGGTAGTAACGTAGCTTTGCAGGAGGTGCCTTTTAGCCGCGATTGTTTAGAACCTGGAGCTTTTCAGCTCAGTATCCGACGCGGTCCACGCTGCTTCGAATTCCGTCTGGGTCGATGCCGCCAGTGGACTCCCCTGGGCTGCCTGTGCCTGGCTGAGTCCCAGCAGGCTGTAGCCGTTTGCCGGATTCTTCTTCAGATCTTCCCAGTAGACCACTTCCGCTTCTGCTGGATAGCCACCCTCGATGAGTAACGCCCCCAGAACGTGCCGCGTCGGGAAGTACCAATCGGGTGGCTCGTTGTAGAGGAGCGAGTCTTCAAGGCGGGCTGCGCGGGATGCCATGGCGATGGCTTCATCCAGGTTGCCTTGCTTGGCGTCTATGTCAGCGGAGAGCAGGAGCTCAGCGATGTTCAGAAGCTTTGGCGCGGTCCCGAAACCGATGAGGTAATCCTGGGGCAGTTTCGTTCGAAGCGCATTCAGCTTATCGAGTTCCCGCGAAGCGCTCCGCGCTTTCCCGGTGTTCGAAAAAGCCATCCCACGGGCGTAGTGCCAGACACCCGTCATGAACTGGTTGCCTTCAGCGGGTTGGCGTTCTTCGAGGATCGCGTCCCACATTCCGAATCGGACCATGACGTAAAGGGGCTGACTCAAGAATGTCTCAAACGCACCGAAAGCGTTGCCCTCCATGTCGACCGGTATCTTGGCTTCAACTTCCCGTGCTCCGGCCAGCGCGTCTTCGCTTCTGCCTTGAAACATGGCTGCCCAGACCATGAAATGCAGGTTGTGCGGGTAATAATTGAGGGGGTAAATCCCCTGCGCGTTGCACTGGGCAATGTAGGCGGAGTCAGCGTCCGAGGCGCGCCGGTTTGAGTCGTACGCGTCAGCGTAACGACCCACGCGCATGTAAATATGTGAGGGCATGTGCACCATATGTCCCGCTCCGGGCATGAGCGGCAGAAGGGCATCCGCTGACGATACACCGTCTGTTGGATGCACAGCCTCGACGGCATGGATGTGGTAGTGCAGGGCACCCGGGTGTACGGGATTGCGCTCGATGACGGATTCGAGTGTTGCGATAATCGTATTGGTGTTGGCGAGCGGCCCACCGTCCTTCTGCCAGTAGTTCCATGGAGACAGGTTCATCAACGCTGCGGCATACAGGGTTGCGGCATCCAGATCGTCCGGGTAACGCTCAACCAGGTCCGCCATTGCCTCAGCGTAATCCTGGTCCAGGGAGGTGCGATCCATCGGGGCCACGGGTGCGGAACGTGTCGCCAGCGCGTCAATAAAAACACGCTCTTTCCGTGAAGCCTTGTCCTTCAGCAGAACAGCCTGTTGAATCGCATCAAATGCCTGTTCAGCCACAGCTGCCTGCATCGGCAGGTTCAGATTGGGACCAAGAACCAGCGCCCAGCCCCAGTAGGCCATGGCGTTTTCCGGGTCCAGACGTGCTGCTTCCTTGAAACTACGAAGCGCTTCTGAGTGGTTGAAGCCGTACGTGAGGCGAAGACCCTGATTGAAGAAGTACGCTGAGTCTTCATTGGAAGTGGAGATATCCATCCAGTGGTCGCCAAGGCCTTCCAGACGCGGTGAAATAGCTGATCCCGCGGTTTCAGGATCTGCGTCGATTGCACGCGGGTCGTGAATTACAGCGTGGCCCACCAGCGGTAGCGTGAGCATGAATAAAAGAAGGGTCTTTCGCATGGCGTCTTCCTCCACTTAAGCTTACAAAGAGAGCAAGTATTGCGCGTGCCGCTCTTAATTGGAAACCAGAGTAAGTGGAAAACAGATGCAGCTCAAAGAGATCGCAGATCGCAGACTACCGGTGGCCTGGGAGGGCAAATCCAAAATCCCGTGGAACGATCCGGAGTTTTCGGCACGCATGCTGCGTGAGCACTTGAATCAGGAACACGCACAGGCAAGCAGACCGCTCGCTACGATCCAGAGACAGATAGATTTTCTCGAAGACAAGGTGCTCGATGGGAGCGGTGCCAGAGTGCTGGATCTCGGGTGCGGCCCAGGACTCTACTGCAAAGCCCTGGCTGACCGTGGGCATCGTTGCACAGGTGTCGATTTTTCGCCCGCGTCGATTGAATACGCCGTCTCGCAGGATGGTCAGTCGGAATACGTTCTCGAAGATGTGCGAGAGTTTGACCCGGGCAATGGTTATGACCTTGTGATCATGACCTTCGGTGAGTTCAACGCGTTTAATCCGGAAGACGGGCTTCTCCTCATCCAGAAGATGCGCGATGCCATCTGGCCTGGCGGGACGGTGGTTCTGGAAGTCCATGCTGAGCTTGCGGTTCGCAACATCGGCAACTCACCGCCATCGTGGAGAGCGCTGGCTTCAAGTGTGTTCTCCGACCACCCTCATATCTGGTTCTCGGAAAACTTCTTCGATGAGGAGGCGCTCACTGCCATCACCCGCCACTTCGTGCTCAATGAATCAGGTGACATTGATGAATACATCAACACGCTGCAGGGTTACCGTCGCCACGACTACATCACATTGCTGCAACACAACGGATTCCGGCGGATTATGATGGAAGAGTCAAAGACAGGTGATCCCGCCCTGTATTTTCTGATCGCAGGGACTTAGCCTTTTCGAACGTTAGGGAGGAATCAATATGTCTATACCCCAGTTTTCTGCTGACGCCACTGCCAGCGACATTTCCGAGGCACTCGGCGAAGCAGGCGCCGTAGTGGTGACCGGGCTCATGGATGTGGACCTGCGGCAGTCCATCAGGGATGAGCTGGCTCCGCACATGGAAACCGCGCGGGTGATTGAAGATGACGATCTGGAACAGTTCTACCCCGGACACACCCGGCGTATTTCCGCGCTTGTGTCGCGTTCACCCAGTATCACCGACCGCCTGATCGCCCACCCATTGAGTCAGCAGGTGTGCGATGCGCATCTGTTGCCCAACTGTGAATTTGGTTACCAGCTGCACGTCTCCGCTGCGCTGGAAGTTGGTCCCGGTGCCCGTGAACAGATACTGCATCGCGAAGAAAACTCGTTCACCTTTTTCCCGTTGCCTCGTCCCAACATCATTGTGGCCAGCATGTGGGCTGTTTCCGATTTCCGTGCAGACAACGGCGCCACCCTGATTGTGCCGGGGAGCCACAGATGGCCCGAGGATCGGGAGGCTGAGCCTCACGAGATTCTGAACGCAGAGATGCCCGCGGGCTCGGTGCTCTTCTGGATGGGCGGCACACTTCACGGCGCCGGGGCGAATACCTCCAAGGACTGGCGCTACGGTGTGATCCTCACCTATTCCCTCGGTTGGGTCAGGCAGGAAGAAAACCAGTATCTCAATGTATCCCGGGAACGGATGGCGGAGCTGTCACCCGACGTGAGGCGCATCTGCGGTTTTGATATGTATCGGGCGTTGGGTTTTTACGATCCCGGAGCAGTGAAGCAATAAAATTGAATGATCGCGGTCGTATCAAAGGTTAGCCGTTCCCGTTTCGAGCCTTGATCCAGACACCCATTGAGCTGTCACCTCATCGCCGTTCTTCAGCAGCCGCAACAGCGCCTGGAGCTCGTTGTTGGAAAAAACCGGTGCGCCGTTCAGGGTCATGAGCAGGTCGTTCGGCTTCAGACCGGCCTTATCTGCAAATGTACCGGGCAGCACGTTCGTGACTTCGAGGCCTGTTGGTACCTCACGGCAGGTCAATCCTGGAAACGCCCAGTTCATGTTATGCCTCGAGATGACGACGCCACGTTCAATGAACAGGATGAGATCGGCCACAATCTGATTGCCGCCGTAGACGAACGATTCGAGAGACTCTTTGACCCAGGCAGGAAAACCGGATTGCACGACCAGTACCCGCGTCCCAGTGTCGATGGATTCGAGAGATATGGCGATCTCTGAATTTTTGCAGGGTTCTGAGGTTTTGTTGGCGCGGATCGAATTCGGGGGAATCGATTCGACAATTTCGCCGGTGACCTCGACGCCTGGGAAACGCGGCCATGCGGATAGCCACCGGGCCTCGTGTTCGCCTTCTTGTTGAAGTTTTTCCCACACGGCTTCGATGGACTGATCCACCTCAAATTCGGCTTCAAAGCGGTCATCGATGTAGCGTCCCATATCATGGCTCCTGTTCTGGATCGGGGTAGATAGCGACGGCGACCCGGTAAGGCAACCCGGATTGCGCGCCGTGTTTGTCGAGGAGGGGGCCCAGCAGTTTCAGGTATTCCTCCATAAAAGCGGTGCGAGCAGCTTCGTCGGTGAACGAAACCTCGGCCTCGACTGAGGCGCTGGAAATTTCGTCACCGTCGAAGGCTGCGCGGTCGAGAAGTCCGCTTGCGTCCCTCTGGATCTGATTGCCGAGTTTAACGAGATGATTGAGCGCCACCTGGTCGTTGAGTGCACGTTGCCGATCGCTGCTGTCCCAGGCGACCTCAGGACTCAGCACGAGTGTGCCTGCGACTGCCTCGTATAACTTCTCTATGAGGTGACCTTTGCGTCGTTCACCGGCAGGTTTTACAAGCTCAGCTTTCTCAAGGGATTTCAGGTGGTAATTTGCCTGTTGGCGGGGCAAGCCCAGTTTGCGCGCGAGCCCTGCCGCGGTAACGGGCTCACGGAGCCCGTCGAGCATCTGGCGTCGAATCGGGTGGGCGAGTGCCGCCAGCGTATTCGGGTCTTTGATGGTCTGAGCACGATTGATCATGATTGGAGTGTAAATTAGAAAAATATGTTTTTCTAGTTAGATTAATTATCCTATTGGTGTGATAGTCATATAGTGTTATACATAACTACAACACTAGATCAATGCAGTAGACATGCAGGACTGGCAGGACAGCGTACCCATTTATCTACAGCTGAGGAGCATGGTTATCAGGCGCATTCTGAGTGGATCGCTGGCCGAAGGCGAATCAGTTCCATCCGTTAGACAGGTTGCAGCAGATGAGAAAGTGAATCCCATAACGGTATCGAAAGCCTATCAGCTGCTCGTAGATGAAGACCTGCTCGAAAACCGTCGCGGGCTGGGCATGTTTGTCACAGCCGGTGCGCGTGACCGGGCGCTGGAACGGGAACGGGCAGCCTTTCTGAATGACGAATGGCCACACATACGCCAGAGGATAGAGCTTCTGGGTTTCGGTCCCGGTGATCTGTTAGGAGAAGGCTCATGAGTGTGGTCCGGGCCACCGGAATGGAAAAGCGATATGGAGATGTGGATGCCCTGGATGGTTTCGATCTCCATGTGGAAAAAGGTCGAATTGTCGGATTAATAGGTCCGAACGGATCGGGCAAGACGACAGCGCTTCAGTGTTTGCTTGGATTGAACCGGCTCGATGATGGCTCAATCGACGTACTGGGGTTCGACCCCTGGAGGCAGCGTGCAGAGATGATGGAACGTGTCGCCTACATTGCGGATACGGGAATATTGCCGAAGTGGATGCGGGTTCGTGATCTCCTGAGTTATGTGGAATCTGTTCATCCCGAATTTGACCGGGCAAAAGCGGAAGAGCGCCTTGAGCGCACGGAGATCAGGCTCGATAAACGCATACGCGTTCTCTCAAAGGGTATGCACGTGCAGTTACACCTGGCCCTGATCCTTGCGATTGGAGCCGAGCTGCTCGTTCTGGATGAGCCGACACTCGGGCTCGACATTCTGTACCGCCAGAATTTCTACGATTCCGTCCTGTCCGACTACTTTACGGAAGAGCGCAGCATTCTAGTTACCACCCACGAAGTAAGGGAGATCGAGCATATCCTGACAGACGTGGTCTTTATTCATCATGGCCGGGTGAAACTTGCGTCCTCCATGGAGGACCTCGCAAACGACTTTGTGAAACTCACCTGTGCTGAGCATGCCGAGGTACCCGCGGGTGCCATGAGCCGGCGTAGCACGCTGGCTGGAGTGGAGTACATCTACTCAGGTATCGATCAGGCTGAGTTAGCTGCTTGCGGTGACACGACGGTACCTAATCTTGCGGAACTTTTTGTTGCTCTCGTAGGAGATGACCATGAATAGGCTTCTGGCTGTCTTTCCGGGTCTCCTGATGCGCGAATGGCATGAGCATCGGGGGGCGTTTACCTGGGGACCGGGTATCGTGCTTGCATTGGTTGTCCTGATTGGTTTTGTCATGACAGCGTTCGAGGGCCGCTTTGAGATGGAGATCAGTGAGGTTGAGCGGAACGAGGTCCGTGAACGCCTGGAGATTCGTGACGATGCCGGTGTTATGGAGTCGGTGGCTGCCCTGGCTTTGGACGCAGCTGGAAGCACCGACGCTGAGCTCACCCGGAAACTCGACAACCTCCTGAACGCCATATCGATACCGTTCTACCTCGTGCTCATGATCATATCGATCATCGCCTTCATTGCCTGTGTGCACGACGAGCGTAAAGATCAGTCCATACTTTTCTGGAAGTCGATGCCGGTGGGCGACACAGCGAGCATCCTCAGCAAGTACGCTTTTGTCGCGTGGGTGGCACCGTTGGTGACGTTTGTTGCCATCACGATTGCCCACGTCTTTGCGATAACAGTTGTATCCATAGCCGTCGAAGACGGTATGGGCGGACGTATCTGGAGTAACAGTGGGTTATTGGTCAGGCCGATACAGCTGCTTGTCGGGTTCCTGCTGAACGGCGTGTGGATGCTCCCGGTATTCGCCTGGATCATGTGTGTGTCGAGCGTAGCGACAAAAGTGCCGTTTCTCTGGGTGATTGCTGTTCCCTGGGTGCTTGGGCTGCTCGAGAGGATTTTCCTGGGAACCACTCACTTCGCTGATGCGATTACAGCTCATGCAGCCAGCGGGACTTTACCTGTTCCGGTGGAGGGCGGGATCTACACGTTTGGCCGGATGTTCAGTGTGGTTGGACAGCCTGAAATGTGGGTCGGACTTCTGATAGGCGTCGGGCTGATATACCTGACGATTTATTTCCGCGGAAGGTTCAACGTGATCTGATCGCGGCTGAAGCCGCTCCTACGAAGATAGGAAGGTCTTTTGTAGGAGCGGCTTTAGCCGCGATTATTCCCTTAACCGGGAGAGCATCTCCCCCAGCGTTTCCTCTGAGAGGTTTACTCCCCCAAAACCGGTGCGATGAATCACTCCACCAAACCTTGCTTTCATTTTGTCGACCACTTCCACGGGTGATCCCGTGATGGCTATCGTCTCGACCATCTCATCCGTGATGAGTTCGGACATGGCACTGGTTTCGTGGGCGCGATTGAGGCGGATAAGCTCCTCCTGCAGGTCTCCCCATCCGTGTATGTCGAGTACGGGTTTATAGGCAACGGTACAGCCGTAGAAAGCAATACGGCCGCGGATGTGTTCGATCGCCCGGGTGATGTCTTCATCTGTTTCCCCTGTCGCGATCATCGGTGCGTAATCGAGGGCAAAGTCCTGAAGGGCGACACCGCGCTTGTCCAGCCCTGCCTGAATTGCCGGGAGCGTCACCTCCCGCATGTATTTTTCGGAGGAAAAGGGGTGCATCAGCATGCCGTCCGCGAGTTCAGCGGCTACTTTTGTCATCAGCGGGCCGGTTGCCGAGAGAACAAGGCGAGGACGTGGACCATCGACGTTGTCGGGTGTAAACGTCGATGGCATGAGCGTGTGCTGATAGTACTCGCCGACATATTCGAGCCGTTTGCCATCGTACCAGCAGTCGAAGATTGCCATCATGGCTTCGAGGTACTCACGCATCTGAGCTGCGGCTTTGTGCCATGGCATCGAAAAACGCCGCTCGATGTGGGGTTTGACCTGGGAACCTAAGCCAAGGACCAGTCGACCGTGGGAAAATGCGTTGAGATCGTGAGCCAGCTGGGCCATCGACATCGGATTGCGCGCGAAAGCCACGGCCACTGACGTCACAAGTTCTATGGTCCCGGTATGTTCTGCAGCGATGGTGAGTGGCAGGAATGGATCGTGGTTGAGTTCGGCCAGGCGCAGACCGTCATATCCGAGGTTTTCGAGTGTTTGCGCTTCTTCAGCGATACGATTCAGGTCTGCCGTGACAGGCGCATCGATTTTCAACAGAATCACTCTTACAGGAAAACATCATCGTACAGGGTTTGAGAATGCCACGCCTGACCGTTCTACTGATCTTCTTAATGAGCACGTGTGTGCGCGCAGAAGAGCCACAGTATGGCGGCACGCTCAATATTGGCACTGTGTACGTGACATTGTCCGCACTCTCCTGGGATCCTGCGGACTGGACATGGAAATCCAACCACGATGCGGGCATGGTGCGTGAGCAGTTGTACGTTGCCGATTTGGATCAGGCGCGGTCCCGGGGAGGCCCCTACAGCTTCGTCAACGAGGCCCACATCCCCTCAAGTGCCGTCAAGGGTGAGCTTGCAGAGCGGTGGGTCTGGGAAGACGACCGCACCCTTGTGGTGTATCTGCGCCAGGGTGTCTACTTCGATGGCAAACCGGGGCTGATGGAACGCCGGGAACTCGACGCTGAGGACGTTCTTTTCACGTTCAACTACATCAACGACAGCCCCAAACGCTCCACAACCGGCTTCTATGACTACATCGACCGGATTGAGATTCGGGATCCACATACGCTGGTGTTTCATCTCAATGAATTTAATGCCGAGTGGCAGTACCGGTTCGGTTACGGCTATCAGTCATCGATCGTACCGAGAGAAACGCTGACATGGGATGTGAAGAACTGGCGCAACGTCATCGGGACGGGGCCGTTCAGACTCACGGACTACATTCAGGGTAACAAACACGTCTACACAAAACGGGAGAATTACTGGGGTTCCCATGTGATTGGTGGCGAACGGTACCAGTTACCGTTTGTCGACGAGGTGAAGTATCGCATCATCAAAGACGAGGCGACCTTTCTGACAGCGATACGAACGGCCAAGATCGACATTCTCGAACCGATCCGCTGGATCGCTGTCGATCATATGAAAGAGACCACACCCGAGCTCAAGTGGTCGCGTTGGCTCACCCAATCGGGCAACTTCCTGTCACTTCGGATGGACCACAAACCATTCGATGACAAGCGGGTCCGCCGTGCGCTCAATCTTGCGGTCAACCAGCAGGAGATTGTCGATCTTTTCTACGGTGGTCACGCGGAACTCATGGCGTACCCCCAGCATCCGGAATTCGGTGGCTACTTCGAATCGCTGGAAGAGATGCCTGACAGCATCCGTGAGCTCTTCGGGTACAACCCGGAGAAGGCGAGACAACTGCTGGATGAGGCAGGGGTTCCTCCGGGTTTCACCTTCAAGGTGCAGGTCTGTTCCTGCAGCCCGTCCAATATGGACCTGCTTCCCCTGATCGACGGTTACCTGGCGGAGGTTGATGTTCATCTCGAGATTGAACCGATGGAGTACGGAGCCTATCTCTCCATGATGACAACCCAGAATCACGGGCCTGGATACTTCATGAACAACGGGCACACGAACCCGATCGCCACGCTGCGCAAGTTCGGTAGTACGCACACCTGGAATCCGTCTTTATACCGTGCGCCTGGATACGATGAGGCTTTGCTGGAACTGGTTGCCAACCCCAACGAGGAAGAACGTATCGCTCTCGCCCGTCAGTTGACCCGTCAGCTGCTGGACGATGCGCCGTATATATGGCTGCCGGCCCAGTATCTATACACAGCCTGGTGGCCCTGGGTGAAGAATTACGGGGGTGAGCTCCGAGCGGGAGCTGTCAGGCCTGGTCCAATATACGCCCAGATCTGGATTGACCAGGAGATGAAAAAGGAAATGGGATTTTGAAACTGCAGCAAATCGCGGCTAAAGCCGCTCCTATTAGAAAGATTTTCCTACTGCTGTAGGAGCGGCTTTAGCCGCGATTCCTGATGGCACGAATACCTCCGGAGCTACGGTTAACCGCTGATGAGATTAGTGAACTGATGCGCCGGGAAACGCGGATCCGCATCGCAACCATTGGCCCCGGATCGAAAATCAATCTGACCCCAATGACCTACGGCTGGGCGGACGGCCAGGTCTACATCTTTGGACGCGGGCAGAAGATAGCCAACCTGCGGCGCAATCCCACAGCCACCGTTCTTGTGGATATCGGCAATAGTTGGAGAGAGTTGCAAGGTGTGATGATGCACGGGACAGCGCAGGTGCTTGAATCATCAGAGGAGGAAGAAGCCTGTCCGGGACTTGCTGAAGCCCGACTGAATATCGGGGAGAAAAGCGGGCTTGTGAAGGACGGTCAGGTGATACCTTACGGCGCCACAGCCAGCGGGCGAAGCCGTCGCTGGATAGTGTTCGAACCCGCTGACATCGTTTCCTGGAACAATGAGCGGTTATCGTCATGACGAGTTATCTGATCGCGGCTGAATGCCGCTGTCGGAATTGGCTTTGGACCAATTCCTTACCGAGTTTTTCGCAGGCGAAAAACTCGCCCGACGCGTCAGCGTCGTACTTTAGCCGCGATTCTTAAAATGACATGGAACATAAGGACCTTTGAACCCGATGACGAATCCGGCGTGATTCACTTGTGGCAGGAGACGTTCCCGGACGAGCCACCCTGGAACGAGTCGCAAGCGCTGATTCGACAGAAACTCACCACGCAACCGGAACTCTTTTTCGTATGCGAGCATGAAGACCGGATCGTGGGAACCGTGATTGCCGGTTACGACGGTGTGCGCGGCTGGGTGCACAAGGTGGCGACCCTCCCGGATATGCAACGACAGGGTCTCGCGGCTGAGCTGATGGCAACGGCCGAAAAGGCGCTGGCTGAACGCGGATGTGTGAAACTCAACCTGCAGGTTCGCGATGGCAACAATACTGCTGCGTCTTTCTACCAGAGCATCGGATATGAAGAGGAAGCCCGTATCAGCATGGGTAAACGCCTGGAATTGCCCTGAGGCCCTGATGCGGATTCACGTTACGGGAAACGCAGGTGCGGGAAAGACAACGCTCGCACGCCGGTTGAGTGCAGACCTGGATATTCCCGTGCGCCACGTGGACACCGTATTGTGGAAGCCCGGCTGGAGCAAGGTCAGCCGCGAAGAACTGGCAGCAGCCCTGGATGAGATGACGGCGTCGGAAGAGTGGATCATCGACGGGGTCGCGCCTGTGATCAGGGAAAGGGCTGATGTTGTCGTTTACCTCAGCACACCGAGATGGTTGTGCCTCTGCCGGGTGATCAAACGCTGCTTGAGCGTGGGCTTCCGATCGAGACCGGAAAACCCGGGGTCGCCCGAAATAAAGATCCTGTTCCGGGCGATCCGGATTGTCTGGCGGTTTCCGGGTCTCGTTGGGAAGACAATTGAAGAAGAAGCCCGAGAGCGCGACTACATCGTGACGTCAGACCCGGTGTACGCAGCTCGTGAGGTCAGTCGGCGTCTGCAGCAAACTGGGCGTACGCCGCAGCCGTCCCGGCAGCCATCTTGTCACCATCAAACGGAATCGAAAGCTCGGGGGTAAATTCGAGCACGACGCGTTCCGGTGTATCCAGAAACTTCACAAACAGGTCCGGATTGAGGTTCCTGGTGAATTCGTTACCGTCATCTTCCGATGCAGCCATCCCCTGTGCCAGCAGGTTGTAGAACCACTGTTTGGTCTTGTTATCGTCGTGGATGACGGTGTGGCCTTTGTAGGTCACGGTTTTACCCCCACCCATATGTGTGCCTTTGCTGGTAAACACGCAGGATGAGCGCCCGTCCCGGGCGATCGCTTTGATGCGTACCCTCTCGCGTGTGGCTGTCATCCAGATCTTGCCGTCTACCGGAACGTAGGCAGTGATGACACCTATTGGGTGGCCCGCTTTGTTCGCCCAGATGAAGACACATTCACCGGCACTGTTGATGAGTTCCTGTTCCCGTTCGGGGTCCAGGCGATACTGTTTGACGTCGTCGTAGTTGGTGGATTGGTCAGTCATTACATTCTCCAGTTGGAACTTCTTGTCCAGTTAGAACCAGTCCCAGGAGGACTGTTCGGATTCTTCGTTTTCGCCGCACATATCTGCGGCCGCGATCAGCCTGGCTTTGAGGTCATGGTATTCGTTCTCAGTGATGGCCTGCTGTTCGTAAGCCTTCTTGAGGTCTATCAGCTGCTGACCATATGAGACGTCTCCCAGGCGAACGGAAAACCCGCGGCTGTCGACACAGCCGCTTAACATCACTAGTGCGCAGGCGAAAATCAGGGTTCTCATTCGGTCAATGTCCTCAAGGTCTGAACTGTATGGGCCGCGGGCCGAGCCGGTCCGGCTGATTGATGATCTTGTACGCGGTTGGCACCCATTCGCAGATGAGCCTTCGCGTCTCCCGTGGGTCGATCATCTCTTCGACCTGAAACCTGTTCAGCGGCCCGACCGGTCCGCGAGCGCTTTCGATGCGCGCGTTCAGCTCGGCACGCAAGGCCGCCGGGTCCTCCGCTTCGGCCAGCTGACGTTTGTAAGCCGCCTCAATGCCCCCCTCGGGTGGTATGCCCCCCACATCTGCCGCTGGCCAGGCAACCCGAACTGAAGGTCGGCTCTGGGGCGTGGCGTAGTTGTTTCCGGCCACTCCGAAGCTCCGGCGCATCAGTACTGAGAACAGAGGTACCCGAACTTGTGCAAACGCCACCATCCATTCAGCGCCTTTGCGGATCGTGCCGCTCATTTCGTGTTCAACCCCCACGGCAAATCCCGGGTTGTCGATGAGGTTCAACACAGGAATATGAAAAACGTCGCAAAGATCGAGGTGGCGCCTCAGTTTGTCACAGCCGTCTGCGGTCAGCGCGCCGCCATTCTCGTGCCTCGAGTCCGAGGCGATCACGCCGAGCGGGTGACCATTGAACCTGACAAACCCGGTGATCTGATCGCGTCCCCAGAGGGGGCCAACTTCAAAGAATGACTCCTTGTCGGCCATCAGCTCTATGGCACGGCGCATGTCGAACGTGCTGGTTCGTTTGCGCGGAATAATGGTCAGGAGTTCTTCCTCACCGCGGTCCGCCGGGTCGCTGCAGGAAGTCACAGGTGGTGTCTCGTAGACGCTGCCGGGGAGATAGGAAAGAAACTGTTTTGTCATGACAAACGCTTCTTCTTCGCTGTTTGCGAGGTTGTCGACGGAACCGTTTGTACAGTGGATGTGCCAGCCACCAAGGTCTTCCTTGGTGATATCGTAACCCATCGCGTGACTCACCACGGGCGGACCCGCAACGAAGAGCTGGGCGATGTCTTTTACCATGACGGAAAAGTGTCCTAGTACGGCCTTGGCGGCACCGATGCCGACTACGCTGCCGAGCAGCATATTCACTACCGGGACGGTATTGAGCTGGGTTGTGTAGGGATTGCTGCCAAGATGGCCGGGCAGGAACGAGCCACCCGTACCCGCAACGCGCGGACGTCCTGCCTTGATGGCGCCGGAACTCTCCTTCGCTCCGCTCTCGCCCTCTTTTTTCTGTTGCGGAACCATTGCTGCAACGCTGCCTCCGCCGGAAGATCCGTCAAGCAGGCGCACTGAGGGGACCCGCATCTCCATGGACAGGCGGTCGAGATAGAGACTTTTCGCACCAATTGCCCCGTCTGCGTGCCCCCCACGCGAAGTGAAGTCGTCCGCGCAGACAATCGTCGTACGGCTCTCCACTTCACCCCAGCCGCCGACGTGATTGGCAGGTGTAAAAGCGTCGATCTCACCGTCAGCATCGTATGAAGCAAACCCGGCAATACTGCCAACCTCGCGGAAGGTGCCTTCATCGAGGAGAAGGTCTATACGTTCGCGACAGGTGAGTTTGCCGCGGCTGCGCTGTCTTACCACGCCAGGATCTTCGGATCCGCGAGCCAGGCGTTCTTCAGCGAGGCGCTTGAGGGTTGCAACTTCATCAAGCAGAGGTAGCCAGGAGTTGTCCCTGTCGGTCACACCGGTATCGCCTGCATCCCCCGGTTCGATGAGGACAAGCACTTCACCCGCGTGTACCTGCACACCTTCTTCCAGATCTGTGATGTCTGCGATCGTTCCCGCGCAGGGTGCAGTCACGGCTGTTTCCATCTTCATTGCACTGATGACAAGTACGGTATCTCCGGCTGCTACGTTCTGGCCCGGTTCAGCGGTCACCTCTACCACCGTGCCGTTCATTGGGGCGGCAATTCCTCGCTGACCGTCCGGAACCGGGAGTCCGGTGGCGCCATTTTCGATGGAAGTGACGGCTGGCCGACCGCTGCCGAGACTGCGCCCCTGGTGCTGCAGGAGAGACAACGTCCCGGCCGTTTCCGGTGCCACAGCATCCAGGGACTGGATAAGTGTTGTGCGCGGATCGCCAGCGAGGACTTCATCACGGTCCAGGATCTGACAGAGTTGATTGAGGTTGGTAGAGATCCCCTGGATGTGGAATTCACCAACGGCGGCGCGCGTCTTGCGCAGGGTCGACGTGTAGTCACTCCCATGACAAATGACTTTGGCGAGGAGCGGATCGAACTCCGGTGGTGGAGTGAACCCGGCGTAGCCATGCGCGTCGACACGTATGCCAGCCCCGGATGGTTCTTTGTAGCCTGTAATCGTTCCGGTACTCAGACCCACCACGCGGGCCTGGATGGCATAACCCGTCGGAGGAGGGAGGTCAGCCAGTGCAAGATCTTCGAGGGTGGCGCCC
>JANQFF010000283.1 GCA_028277965.1 Pseudomonadales bacterium | reverse complement strand
TGTATCAACTCCTGATGCGTCTTGCCGAAGGCGGTTCCACGATCATTCTCATCACACATCGATTAAAGGAAGTTCTGGATTACACCGACTACGTCACGGTCCTGAGAAAGGGCAGGGTCACGGGCAATTTCGCCAGCGCCAGCGTCGATGAAAACCGGTTGATCGAAGCAATTGTACCTGAAGCTGGAAGTATCGAGCGCAAACGGCCCGCTTCATTCGACGGAGCGGCACCACCGGTCTTTGCACTGAACAATGTCACAGTACTGGATGATCGCGATCACAGGGCCTTGAAACATGTATCCCTGGAAGTCCGCCCAGGTGAGATATATGGCATTGCGGGTGTAACCGGGAGCGGACAACTGGAGCTGGCGGAAGTCATGGCAGGTCTGCGAACTCCTGGGAGCGGATCGGTAACGATTGACGGGAAAGATGTGAGCTTCCTTGATACGGCGCAGCGGCGAAAACGCGGTCTGGTTTACGTTCCTGAAGACAGGTTTTCCTCAGGCGTCATTCCTCCGTTTTCGCTCATCCTGAACCGTCTGCTCGGCGATCATAGAATCCCCGATTTCAGGACGGGTGGCAGGTATGACGTACCTTTGCTTAAAAAGGATGTTGAGGGAAAAATCGAGCGCTATGACATCGCCGCGGGAAGCGCCGAATTGCCGATAGCTACGTTGAGCGGTGGAAATCAGCAGAAGTTGATGCTGGCTCGCGAATTCGATCGTATACCAAAGATCATCATCGCCCATGGACCCACCAGAGGGCTCGATGTCGCCGCCAGCCAGAGATGTTATCAGGCCATGCTGGAGCTGTGCAAAAACGGTGCTGCCGTGGTGCTGTTCAGCACTGAGCTGGAAGATCTGCTTTCCTACTCACATCGTCTGGGAGTGCTCTATCACGGGGAATTGTTGCATGCAGGCGCGAGTGAAAACCTCGATGTCCGGCAGGTCGGGTTGATGATGACGAGGGGTCTGGAAAAAGCGGAAGGATAGACCAAAAGGATGGCGCAGGACAATAACAGGGCGGGCATCAGCAAAGCTGACACGTTGGCGGTTCTTGTGCTCTTGCTCTTTCCATTGCTGATGAAAATGGCCCTCTGGTTGCCGCTGACTGATCGACCGGTTCACTTCAGTGGCGATGCCGTTGTCCTCATGTATCCATGGATTCAGACCACCGTCGACGCCTGGCAGGAAGGCAGTGTCCCACTCTACACACCGTACGAGGGGTTGGGCCGTCCGCTCCATACGAATCTGCAGGCAGCAGTCTTCTACCCCGGAACCTGGTTGCTGGCCCTCATCTTCGGGGGTGGAATATCATATTCAATATTCCAATTCTACTTCCTGTTGCATCTCTCAATCGCGGCTGTGGGAACCTACATTCTGGCGCGATTTCTTGGCATCAGAGCGTTGCCTTCGGCGCTTGCCGGGATGATCTTTGTCGCGGGAGGCTTTTTCCTCAATCATGTCTCGATACTCTCGATGCTGGCTTCGGCCGCATGGGTGCCATGGGCTATGGCATTTTCCCTGCAGGTTTTCCGCAAAGGTGGTGTGCGTTGGATCTTTCCCGCGTCAATCTTCGTTGCTCTGAGCGTGCTCGGCGGTTTGCCGCAACCTGCTTATTACGGCCTGGCCTTTATTGGTATCGCAGCCGCATGGATCGCGGTCGATTCACGTTCCATTCGTCCTTTAGTTGTCCTGGTTGTAATCCTCGTCCTTGCCTTTGCACTGGCAGCCCCCGCGTTGTTGCCCGGCGTGTGGGAACTGGATGATCTGCAGCGGGGTGGCGCTGCCCGGAAGATGATGTGACTCGGCGGCTCCTCGAGGAGCTGGACGATGCGCTCCCCGAGATCGGTGTCGATGACCTCGATCCCGGCCCGCTCGAGGTGTGCGTTGAGGTG
>JANQFF010000504.1 GCA_028277965.1 Pseudomonadales bacterium | reverse complement strand
CAGTCGACAGATGGGCTTGCAGATTCATACTGGCAGGGACGTTCTGTTGTTTGTCGTGAGCATCAGTCTGGTATCGACGCTCATGTCGGAAACAGCGGTTTTTCTCCTTTACACGATCGCCGGTCGATCAGCCTTCCACCTCGAAAACGCCATTCTCTTCGCAGGCCTCGTCCCCGTTCTCATCAGCGTCCCGATTACGTATGTTGTCGCCCGTATGAGCCAGCGATTGACGCTTGCCCAGTCTGAGCTTCGAGCCCTGGCTGACACCGATCCCCTGACCCAGCTCTCAAATCGTCGATCGTTCTTCAAAGCAGCAGAACAGACCCTTGACGAGCAAAAAGCCCGCGGGAAACACACCACACTACTGGTCATCGATGCAGACCATTTCAAAGAGTTAAACGACAGCTTTGGGCACGCCGTCGGCGATAAAGCGCTGGTGGTCATCGCGGATGTTCTTCGAGAAAGCTTTCGGGAGACCGACCTCACATGTCGTGTCGGCGGAGAGGAGTTTGCTGTCCTCCTGCCGGGTATGACGATGACCGATGCACACGATCTCGCCGAGCGGGTAGTCGATCGGGTCGCCGACAGTCCTCTTTTCGAGTCCAATACGGTCATCGAGTTCTCAGTGAGTTGCGGTATTGCAGATACAACGACGAGTTTTGACCTTGCCGCGTTGTTTAAAGCAGCCGACGACGCAATGTACGTTGCAAAAAGCAAAGGCAGGAACCAGGTATCGCTGGTCAGTAATCGGGCGGCTTAGCCATCTTCGCCGTGATAGCATTCCCCTTACTTTTGGGGGGGAGATCTTTCATTGACTGCTGAATTCCGTCTGGATGGCAAAGTAGTTGCCATCACCGGCGCCTCATCCGGGTTCGGCCACCACTTTGCCGGTGTCCTTGCTGACGCTGGCGCCACCGTCGTGCTGGGTGCGCGCCGCGAAGAAAAGATCGCTGACCGTGCTGCTGAAATCAACGATGCTGGCGGAACCGCCATGGCCTGCAGCCTCGATGTCTGTGACAAGGAGAGTGTTAAGGCATTTATCGACCGGGCATTTTCCCAGTTCGGCCGGCTTGACGTTCTCATCAACAATGCGGGTGTCGAAGCGGGAGCAAAGACCTATACCATGATCGATGAAGATGACTGGGACCGGGTCATCGACACAAACCTCAAAAGTGCCTGGGTGCTTTCCAAGTACTATACCGAACAGGTTCTCGCCCACGAGCAGGGTGGCGGCAACATCATCATGATTTCTTCGATCACAGACACGAGAACCATCAAAGGTCAGTTCCCGTATGCCATATCCAAAGGCGGGTTGACGAGAATGACAGAAGTACTCGCACTCGAAGCAGCACGCTACAACATACGCGTAAACGCCCTGGCTCCAGGTTACATCCTGACCGATGTCAGTCGCATCCTTCTGGAGAGTGATGCGGCGCCCGACTTCGAGAAAGGTATTCCCATGCGGCGGTTTGGTGAATTCAAAGACCTTGACGGTCCAATTCTCCTACTCGCAAGCGATGCCTCTTCATATATGACGGGATCTGTCATTGCTGTCGATGGCGGCCACATCTGCGCATCTCTTTAGTTACCTAGCAGGAGTTTCCATGACTGAAATCAGACCGATGACAATTGAGATCAGCGACGCTGTTGTTGCGGACCTGAAATCCCGGCTTGCAAATACCCGGTGGCCGGAAGCGGAAACACCGGACGACTGGAGCCAGGGTATACCCCTGGCTTATACCCAGGAGGTTGTCAGGTATTGGGCTGAGGAATACGACATGCAGCGTTTAGCGAACCGGCTGAACGCATACGACAACTTTGTAACCGAACTGGATGGTCTCGACATCCACTTCATGCATGTCCGCTCGGCACGAGCGGACGCATCACCTCTGCTTCTGACCCACGGATGGCCAGGTTCGATTGTCGAGTTCCTGAAGGTCATTGACGGCCTGACCGCGCCGGAGAACGATGACGCACCGGCATTTCACCTGGTCATCCCTTCACTTCCCGGGTATGGCTTCTCCGGAAAACCAACATCGACCGGCTGGGGAATCGAGAAGATCGGTACAGTCTGGGCACAATTGATGGCGGCACTCGGGTACGAGCGCTATTTCGCCCAGGGTGGAGACTGGGGCGCCATTGTGACCTCCGCCGTGGGAGGTGTGGACCCCGATCACTGTGCGGGAATTCACCTCAATATGGTCGTTGCGCCGCCAGATCCCAACGCAGACGATCTGACCGAACTCGAAAAGTCGGGACTCGAAGGCTGGCAGTATTACCAGGACTGGGACTCCGGATATTCCAAACAACAAAGCACCCGGCCACAGACGCTTGGTTACGGGCTGGTCGATTCTCCGGCTGGACAGGCGGCGTGGATACTGGAGAAGTTCTGGGCGTGGATGGATTGTGACGGCCATCCTGAGAACGTCCTCACCAGGGACGAACTCCTGGATAACATCATGGTCTACTGGATCAATGCGGCTGCAGCCTCTTCCGCACGCCTTTACTGGGAGAGTTTCGGGGGCGCCCTGGCAGGGCAACAGATCCACGTCCCGATGGGAGGCACGATCTTTCCCAAGGAGATTTTCCGCACCAGTCAGCGGTTTGCCGCAAACATGTACACCAACATCGTCTACTGGGCTGAGAAGGACGCAGGCGGACACTTCGCCGCTTTCGAACAGCCTGATGTTTTTGTTGGCGAGCTGCGAAGCTGTTTTGGAAGCATGTCATTGTGACCGAACCGTTATGGGCGCCATCCAGCGCGGCCATCGAGAACTCTCAGCTGACTGCCTTCACAAACCGCATAGCTGATCAGACAGGCGTCAGTTTCGAGCGCTATAACGATTTACATCAATGGTCGGTGACCGAAACCGGTGCTTTCTGGAACGAGTACTGGGACTTTGCAGGCATCGTTGCTTCAGCGAAAGGTAACGTACCGGTTGAGAATCTCGACCGGTTTCCGGGAGCCCGGTGGTTCCCGGATGCCAGGCTCAATTTCGCGGAAAACCTCCTGGTCGAAAAGAACGACAGGCCAGCATTTATCTCCCTGCTGGAGAACGGCGAACGCCGTGAACTCACATTCGCGCAATTGCATGATCAGACCGCACACATCGCGACGAATCTCAAATCCCGGGGCGTGAGCGCGGGGGATCGTGTCGCTGCATGGTTACCCAATATCCCCGAAACAGCAGTAGCGATGCTCGCCACCTCCAGCATTGGCGCCGTCTGGTCGTCCTGCTCTCCCGATTTTGGTGCACCAGGCGCGCTCGACCGATTTGGTCAAATCGAACCCTCAATTCTCTTCGCCTGTGACGGGTACTACTACGCGGGCAAGGTCATCGACATCCGGGACAAGGTGCGGGCTGTTGCAGCCGAGGTTCCCAGCATCCGGCACATTGTCTGGGTCACCGTGTTGGGGACATCAGACCCAAATGAAGGCGAGAGCCGCTGGGAAGACTGGCTGGAGACAGATGCGGAACCACTCAGCTTTGCGCAACTTCCTTTCGACCACCCGCTCTACATCCTCTACTCCAGCGGGACAACCGGCAAACCAAAGTGCATCGTGCACGGCCAGGGCGGCACCCTGCTGCAACACCGCAAAGAACACCAGCTCCATCTAGATATCGGCCAGGAAGACAATCTGTTCTTCTTCACGACGTGCGGATGGATGATGTGGAACTGGCTCGTCAGCGCACTGGCCAGCCGCTGTACCATCGTCCTTTTCGACGGCTCCCCGTTTTACCCCCAACCAGGCAGCATGTTCGACATCTGTGAGAACGAAGATGTCACGGTCTTTGGAATCAGCGCCAAATTCCTGGGCGGCGTCCAGAAAGAGGGGGTCCGTCCTGCAGACAGCCACAATCTGACCCGGATGCGCATGCTGATCAGCACAGGCTCACCGTTGACCCAGGAAGGATTCAGGTACGTTTACGAGGATATCAAAGAGGACTGCCACCTGGTCTCCATGTCGGGCGGGACCGACCTCATCTCGTGTTTCATGCTGGGCAACCCCAATCTGCCTGTGTACGAGGGGGAACTGCAGTCACCGGGGCTCGGCATGGCTGTAGACATCTGGGACGATGAAGGCAACAGCCTCGAGCAGGAAAAGGGTGAGCTCGTCTGCACACTTCCATTTCCGTGCGCTCCCGTTGGTTTCTGGAACGATCCCGGTAACGAGAAGTACCGCTCAGCCTACTTCGAGAAATACCCCAACATCTGGCACCACGGCGACTACGCTGAACTGACTGCCAACGGTGGTTACATTATCCACGGACGCAGCGACGCCGTGCTCAATCCGGGTGGCGTGCGCATTGGGACCGCTGAGATATACCGGCAGGTGGAACAGTTCGACGAAGTGGTCGACGCAGTCTGTGTCGGCCAGGAATGGGACACCGACGTTCGCGTTGTGCTTTTTGTTGTGATGCGGGAAGGTGAAGAACTCTCCTCCGATCTCGAAGACCGTATACGTCTCCAGATACGAAAGTTCGCTTCCCCGCGACACACACCTGCGAAGATCATCAGCGTAGCCGACATCCCACGAACCATGAGCGGCAAAATTGCAGAACTTGCCGTGCGCGATGTGATTCATGGGCGAGAAGTGAAAAACACGAGCGCGCTGGCGAACCCGGAGGCGTTGGAGAATTTCAGAGATCTTCCTGATTTGGAGAATCGCGGCTGAAACCGCTCCTACAGAGACAGGTCGATTTTGCTACCTTTGTAGGAGCGGCTTTAGCCGCGATCCAAGTGGGGAACAACGTTGAGCCCTGATTGCTAACAATTGTTTGATAATGAGGGTGGTGACACGCTCGATCATCATCTATCCGTATAAGCGCGACCTCGTCCCGCCCCCTCAGTAGGCGGGACAGCGGGTCGCGCGCTGCCTATCTTCCTCATTTCCACTCTTCTTCCACATTTCTCTGTTGATTTATCTATACATAGCCCTAAACTAGTGTGCATGCCTGTTACAAGTAAACAACTCGATATCGAATTTCCGCGCAAGTGGGGTGGAAAACAACCCGGGGCCGGACGGCCAAGAGGGCCTCGACCGCGCGTCATGCACCGGGAAAGAGAGTCGGTGAAGGAACAACCGGTTCATGTGACCTTTCGCGTCAGGAAAGTCATTCCGAAACTCAGGAATCGAAAGTTCTTCAATGCCTTCAGGCAGACTCTGGCGTTGTGTTCAGATCGAAACGGTTTTCGAGTGATTCACTACTCAGTGCAGGACGATCACGTGCACTGCATCGTCGAAGCAGACGACAAAACGTGTCTCGCCAGCGGCATGAAAAGCGTGGGGGCACGATTTGCACGGGCCGTAAACCGCGTGTTTCAGCGCAAAGGGCCGGTCCTGGACGGTCGTTATCACTCCAGGGTCCTGAAAACCCCCAGGGAAGTCAGAAATGCTCTCGCCTATGTGCTTCTGAATGCCCGAAAGCATGTGTTCCAGCGCACTGGCAGGAAACCATCCGCCAGGATCGATCCCATCAGCTCAGGTATCTGGTTTCAGGGTTGGAAGGGGCTGTTCAACAAAGCTCCACCCTACGCAAGGGAGACGGCCCTGCCCCAGTTCTGGTTGCTCCAGAAAGGCTGGCGGCGGCATCGGCTCATCAGCATTGATGAGCTGCCCGGGTGCTGACTCAACCCGGCATCTCAAACGGCTCGGGATCCTTGAACCGTTGCAGCACGTTGGACGTGATCGTTTCGATCTCATTGTTGTAGTTGTTGTGCGCGAGGGACCCCGCATATGAGATAGAGCCGGTGCTGAAAACGGCGCCCCCACCGGGGACTTCGAAGAACACCATGTCAGCGCGCACGTTGGGGTCGCTCCTCAGCGCTTCTGTCATGTGGAACTCTTCCTTGACGCGAAGCATCCCGGGACGATGATTTTCGGAGGTTGCGATGATGACTGCATGTTCGGGGGAGCCGAGCATAGGATCCCAACGGTCAATTTCTTCGCCCGCGGCACCGCCGCCCTGGTTGCCGAAGTTACCCCAGGTGTCCGACGTCTCGAGCCCTTCCGTGACAAAGGCTACTCTGGGATCCAGTGCCCCCTGCTCGACCCTGTAGTAGGTGCCACCATCGAAACCCTGCGCGGCAAAACCTATACCCACAAGCTGATTAGGCGGTTTACCGAGCCGGCGCCACAACCCGCCGTACTCACCGTTGAACTGGTGGTAGTACTCACCCGGTTCAGCTATCCAGGCACGCGTGCCATCTTCAGCGCGACGCACTTCCATAATTGCGGGATTGCCCGGTTGGAAAGCAACTCGCCAGTAAAAGCCGTTACCACCCATGTACATCAGGCGACCGCCATTGCCGAGCCAGGATTCCAGACCATCACGCATTTCGGTTGAGTAGTACTCTGGATGGGTACCTGTAATGACCACCCTGTAGTCCGCCAGCGCTGCCTCTCCCTCAAGATGAAGATCTTCGTCGGTGATCACGTCATAACTCTCACCCTTGGCTTCAAACCAGGCAGTCAGGTGGGTATCTGCGTTAAAAGACCACGTCTGGTTCCTCGGCTTCATGTTCAGAATCGGTCGCAGGCGCGAGGAAAAGTGAACACCGCTGCGATCACGGTGATATTCGTAGTGCGAGAAGCCGATTTCAGGGTGCGCAAACAGATATGCGTCGTTAGCGTATCGTACACTCGTGTCACCGAATGCATCATTGGTAAAACCCAGCCGCTGATTGGCATAAGCAAGATATGTAGCCGTGGACGCAAGATACGCAACCTTCGAACCAGGTTTCCCTTCAGGAGCCCGTACAAAAAACGGCACATAGTCTTCCGATGCACCCTGTTCGATTTTCAGTGCATATTGGCCGCTGGGCAGATCGTCGGGAACATTCAGGCTGACAGTGTCTTCCCAACACGCATCGGTGATGTCGTCCTCATGAAAGTGAATGGCGCCATAGTGATCCGGGTTGATGAGATAGTTCTGAACGCTGCCATCCCACAGATGCCCGCATACCCCGCGTGTCGGGTTCTGGAAAAGCTCACCGTGATGACCGTGCCCACTGACGTCGCTGATTTCCTGGGTACCGATCCCTATCGAAAAATCCCACGAGGCGACCACCTCACCATTTGATATCAGCGTCGGTTTTTCCAGCCTGCCGTTGAAATGCCCCTGCCCTTTCTGTGCAGCGGCAAACCACCAATCAACTCCAGGGATACCCGCAGGACCCTCACAACTCAATTGAAACTGCTGTGGCCGTTCCCCCACACCCAACGCCTCCACCGACACCGACAATTCCACAGCCTGACTAAATGTGAATTTGACTTCATGCCAGCGCCGCTCCTGAACAGGCATTTCAAGCAGAAGGTCCCCCCCTTCCCACCGCGCATAGATTCCTATCTCACTGCACGCGATCGCAAAGCTACCGGCAGAAACGAGCGTCTGTCGTTCGGAATTAACAAGCGTCGGATAAAACCAGAGAGACAACTCACCCGAGGCGACCTCCGGCATGCCCGAAACCACTGCGTAAGACCCGGGTGTCAGCGGTTGGTGCTGGACATCAACCTCGGCGGGGAGGTCACTGTCGATCGGCTCTTCTACGAGGCCCGTTCCGTGGGGCCGATCATCACCGCTGATCAGACGGACAAGGCTCGTGATCGCCGGTCCCGGCGCATAGCTTGAAAGCTTGAAACCTACACGATCGCCGGGCCTGACAGACAGCGGGTCACAATAGCCGACTATGTCTTTGACAAAGCCTCCGGGAAGTTCATGACTCATGCGGCAACCGGCTCACCTTCAAGCGTGATGCGATGCAGAAGCCTGCGTTTGCCGTGGTAGTCGTTCACAGCCCAATGCCAGGTCGCCCGGTTGTCCCAGAACGCAAGCGAACCTTTTTCCCAGCTGAACCGGTAGGTGTGTTCCGGTTGACCGATGTGTTGATAGAGGTATTGCAGGAGCGGGGCAGACTCTTCGTCTGTCCAGCCCTTAAAACGCAAGGTAAATCCGGGATTGACGTAAAGCGACTTTCTTCCCGATAAGGGATGTGTGATCACTGCCGGATGCTCTGCATCCTGAGTTGCGGCGTCCGGATTTCCAATCCGTCCTGACATTGCCTCCTCACGTTCGGCGTTGCGGCCAAATACATGCCTGGACGAGTGAATAGCCGTGAGACCAGATAACGTTTCCTTCAGACCGTCTGACAATGTGTCATACGCGGCGCATGTGCTGGCATAAAGGGTGTCTCCGCCGACAGCCGGAACTTCGCGCGCGTACAGCATCGATCCCAGAGCTGGAATCTGATCGTACGAGTGATCCGTGTGCCAGCCACCGCCGATATTGATTTTCTGGTCCGGCTCTTTGAGAACCTGCGCAATCTGAGGGTAACCGTCGACCGCGGCAAAGAAGCGATTGACGTTGATATCGCCCCATCTTTCTGCAAACGCAATGTGGTCTTCAGGCGTGAGGTTCTGGTTACGAAAAAAGAGAACCGAATGTTCGCTGAACGCCTGACGAAGCTCATCCAGGGTCGTATTGTCGAAGTCACTCAGATCAACGCCGGATACAAACGCCCCAACCGGCCCGGCAGGCGTCACATCTATCTTGTCATAACCCATACCAATCTCCTCTTACCCGGTCTCTACTCACCCTTCTAACCCTAACAGGTCGCCTTCAACATTTGCCTGAGCGGCGGCTATACGCGCAACCGGCACACGGTAAGGACTGCAGGAAACGTATTCCAGCCCCAGCTCATGACAGAAATAGATCGATCGCGGATCGCCGCCATGTTCCCCGCAGATCCCGTATTTAATGCCCTTCTTGCGAATGCTCGACTCACCAATCGCCATACGCATCAACCGCCCGACAGCTCTCTGGTCCAGCGACACGAACGGATCCGTTTCGATCAGTTTCTTCTCGAGGTACTGCGGTATGAACTTACCCGCGTCATCGCGCGAAAACCCGTAGGTCATCTGCGTCAGATCGTTGGTGCCAAAACTCATGAATTCGACGGCAGGTGCGAGCCGTCCCGCACCAAGGCACGCGCGCGGCGTTTCCATCATCGTTCCGATCTTGTACGGAACAGACATGTGCTTCTCGCGAAGGATTTTGTGCACGCCTTTGTCGATGATTTCGTTTACCAGCCGAATCTCGCGGACATTGGTCACCAGCGGAATCATGATTTCAGGCAGAGCCCGGAAGCCCTGCTCTATTGCTTCAACGGCTGCTCCGATGATCGCTTGAACCTGCATTTCGGTGATCTCAGGTATCACTACGGACAGACGACAACCCCGGAAACCGAGCATCGGGTTTACCTCAACCAGATTTGCTGTCGTGTCGCGTATCGTCTGGACCGGTTTGCCAAGCCGCTCCGCAAGAGACCGCATGTCGTCTTCGCCATGCGGCAGAAACTCGTGCAGCGGTGGGTCCAACAGACGAACCGTTACGGGCAGACCATCCATGACTTTGAATAGTTCGAGCATGTCTGCATGCTGGTAATCGATCAGCCTGTCGAGATAGACCTGGCGCTCGGTTGAATTTTCCGCGAGGATCATGCCGCGCATATGGTCCAACCGGTCAGCCTCAAAAAACATGTGCTCGGTCCGGCACAGCCCAATACCTTCCGCACCGAGTTCACGCGCCTTGGCCGCATCGTCCGGCGTCTCTGCATTCGCCCTGATTTTCAGTCGTCGATATTTGTCTGCCCATGACAGAACCGTCTGGAAGTCCTGGCTGGCACTCGCCTCAGTCTTGGGTATATCACCCAGCATCACCTCACCGGAGGTGCCGTCGAGGGTGATGACATCACCCCGACGAATCGTATGACCGCCCTCGGTCGTCACGACACCCTGCTCGTAATCAAGACTGAGGCTGCCACAACCGGTGATTGCACATACACCCATACCCCGGGCGACCACTGCTGCATGGGACGTCATCCCGCCCAGTTCCGTGAGTATCCCTTCCGCGACCTTCATGCCGTGGATATCTTCCGGCGTCGTTTCCCGGCGTACGAGAATCACAGGCGTTCCATCGCCCGCAACTTCCACGGCCTCGTCAGCTGAAAAGACAACCTGGCCCGTCGCTCCACCCGGACTTGCCGGTAAACCTGTAGCTACGATGTCCTGCTTTGCATCGGGATCGACCATTGGATGCAGGAACGCCTCAACATGTTCCGGCGAGACCCGCATCAATGCCTCTTTCTCGTCAATCAGGCCTTCTTTGACCATGTCGACTGCTATTTTGATTGATGCACGCCCCGTTCGTTTGCCACTACGGGTCTGCAGCATGTAGAACCGGCCGTTATCGACCGTAAATTCGATGTCCTGCATATCCCGGTAATGACGCTCCAGTAGCTTCTGCGTTTCATCGAGTTGGTCATACACCTGTGGCATGCGTTTACCGAGAGCATCGATAGGTTCTGGCGTACGGATGCCCGCAACCACGTCCTCACCCGCTGCATTGAAAAGAAACTCACCAAAAAACTTGTGTTCACCTGTGGAAGGGTTACGTGTAAACGCCACGCCCGACCCGGAACTATCACCTGAATTTCCGAACACCATTGCTTGCACGTTAACCGCTGTGCCCAGGGATTCCGGGATGTTGTGCATCTCTCTGTACACGTGGGCACGAGGTGTGTGCCAGGACAGGAAGACCGCTTCTATCGCACCTTTCAACTGGGCATAAGGGTCCTGGGGGAATTCGACGAGCTTTTTGAACGCGGTAATCACGTCCTGCCAGTCTTCGGCGCTCAGTTCCACGTCATGGGTCAATCCGCGCTCACTCTTGAACCGAATGATCTCGTCTTCGAAAAGCGATCCCTCCACACCCAGGACGACGTCACCGTACATCTGGATCAGACGCCGATAACAGTCATAAGCGAACCGTGGATTTCCTGTCTGGGCAGCCAGGCCTTCTGTGATCTCATCGTTGAGCCCGAGATTCAGAATTGTATTCATCATCCCCGGCATCGACACAGCCGCGCCTGAACGCACCGAACACAGAAGCGCATTCTGTGGGTTGCCGAACTCACGCCCCATCTTGTTCTCGACCAGACCCAGCGCCACCTGGTATTCCTCTTCCAACATCGAAGGCAGGCGGTTACCTGCTTCGAAAAACTCGTGGCAGGTTGGGGTGGTGATGATGAACCCGTAAGGGACCGGGAGACCAAGATTGGTCATCTCACACAGGTTAGCGCCTTTTCCGCCCAACAACTCACGATCATCCCTGCCGCCTTCGCTGAAAAGGTAAACCCGTTTCGCCACGTTTTTGCTCCCCCCTGATGTACCGGATTATGCCATCTTCCGCGTCTTTCGCCTCTCCCGCTCAGGAGGGGGGACAAGGAAAATCAGAACACCTGAAAACACGTTCAGACCCGCTACTACAAGCAGCGCCCCGTCATAGACCCCGTTCAGGTCGTGATAGTAGGAAACCGCCCAGGGAGCGATCGCCCCCAGTGCCAGCGCAAACGGCATACCCGCCCCACGTATCGCCCCGATGTGCCGGCGTCCAAAGAAAGAGGCCCAGATGACTTCCTGCATCGGAATCATGCCGCCCCAACCCAGACCGAGGACGATATACGCGACGAAGATCAGCGTGAGCTGACCTCCCCCCACCGCGGCGACGATCATGAATAGAGCCAGACCCGTGACCGCGGCAGATAATGCAGCGAGGGGTTTGACCGGGACCCGGTCAATAAGAACACCCCAGACCGGTTTTGACAGCATGGCGGGTATCGACGCGAAGATCATGGCCAACGCTGCTTCCCCCCGCGAAAATCCATAGTCCGTGAGGTATGGGATCGTCTGAAGGATCATGACGACAATATTGATGGAAAAGAACCCAAACGCGGTCACGAGAGCGTAAAAGGAATACGTACGCAACGCTTCACTTCGGGTGTACGCATTTGCATTTTCTGCCTCTGCTCTTGCCCCGCCGCCCGCGGCTATCTGCGCATCACTCAACCCGTCCGGATGTAATCCATAGTCTTCGGGGGCCCGGCGCATGAAGATCGCCATCGGATACAGGAGCACCGCAGCCAGCGCCCCGAGCCAGACCCAGGCCGGCCGCCAGCCAATCGTATCAATCAGCCAGGTCGCAAGCGGTGTCAGGGCAATGCCACCAAACGAAACACCCATTGCAGCAAATGCGATCGCTTTACCCCGATTGACGACAAACCACTTGGAGAGAGTGACATTCACGACAAGGTTCCCGACCATCGCGCAACCCACCGTGAGTGCCACCCCGTTCAGGAGCCACCAGACGAACAGGTCTTCTACCAGGCTGTGCAGCGCCAGTGTAGATGCGAGCACCGTGGTGCCAACCAGCATGATGGGTCGGCCACCAATGCGATCGACCCGCGCGCCGACAAAAACACCCACGAACGCCATGACAAACTGACCAATCGTACGTGTGAGGGTGAAGTCAGCCCGGCTCCATCCCAACTCGTCGATCATCGGCGTCATAAATGAACCCAGGACGTAGCTGTACATGCCAATCGACACGAACTGCGCCATAAACGCCACGATCACCAGCCAGTAACCGAAGTAAATCTTGTCTGAAGTGCCGTTCAGCTTGCGTCGCCCCGACCGAAACGACACATTAGAGCATGAAAGAAGAACCCATACGCTCCCATGTACACGCTGTATCCTGCTAAATCGGTCATCACGATGAACGCATCACTCCCCAGGGGCGATGCGCTCCTCGTCAGGGATGACACGATTGTCGAGGTAGGAGACCGTTCGCACATGGCCCCGTGGCTCGATGCCCACCCTCACACCGTCGACGAGCGTTTTGCGGACAAGTTCATCACCCCCGGATTCATCGATCCACACCTGCACCCCACCATGGCTGCCGTTCTTCTGCCCATGCACTTCATTACCGCCATGCGCTGGAAATTACCCTGGGGAACCGTGGAACCAACCACAACTGACACAGGCTTCGACGACCGCATGCGAGCGCTCGATGAAGGGCTTGAGGCAGGAGAACCTCTTTTTATCTGGGGGTACCACCAACTCTGGCACGGTACGATGCATCGCGAACGGATCAACACGATATCCACAACCAGGCCGATTGTGGTCTGGCACCGGTCTTTCCATGAGCTCTACATGAATGATGGTGCGCTCGAGATGGTGCGCGCTGACAACGAAGACATCAGGTCGGGTTCCCAGATCAATCTCCAGGCGGGCCACTTCTACGAAAATGGCCTCGCGTTTGCGATCAACCGCCTCAATCCGTGGATACTTGCACCTGAAAAATATGCTGACGGGCTGGAGAAACTGAAAGCAGTTGTCCACCACGGGGGACACACGACCATTGGCGACCTCGCAACGGGGCTTTTCGATTTCGAATCCGAAGCGAGTGCGCTGGCTGAGATTCTGGAAGGTGATGAGGTTCCCTTCCGTACCCGACTGGTTGCGCACGGCATGCGCATGCTTGCGGGAGGTAAATCCCCTGAGGAAGCGGTTGCGATGGCTGACAGCCTGCCCGTTCGGAACTCCCACCGACTCAAGTTCGGTAAACACATCAAACTCTTCAGCGATGGTGCTTTCTTCAGCCAGCTTGCGCAGCTTCAGGCGCCTGGTTACATCGACGGCCACGACGGTGAATGGTTAATGCCACCTGACGCTCTGGAGCAGCAGATACGCGCGTATTGGCATGCCGGGTATCAGATTCATGTCCACGTCACCGGCGATCTTGGTGCAGAGCTGACCCTCGACATCCTCGAAAAAATGCAATTCGAGCGGCCTCGCTTCAATCATGGCTTTACCCTGGAACACTTCGGCTTCAGCACACCCGAACAGATCCGGCGGATCAAAGCGCTCGGCGCACAGGTCTCCGCCAACGTTTACTACCTGCATGAGCTTTCCGACATCTACGCTAAACGCGGCATTGGCTACGAGCGAGCGTCCCAGATGTCGCGCCTCGGATCCTGTTTCAGACATGACATCAATACCGCCCTTCATTCCGATTTCACGATGGCACCGGCTGAACCCCTCAACAGTGCGTGGGTTGCGGTACATCGGGAAAACCACGTCGGTGACGTGATGGGAGCAGAGGAACGACTCACTCCTTACCAGGCACTCCAGGCCATCACAATCAATGCAGCCCATATTCTCGGTATGGCCGATATCACCGGCAGCCTGCGCGCGGGCAAGCGAGCTGACTTTGCCGTCCTGGATGAAGATCCCCTGACAATTGACGGAGGAGACGGGTTCAGCAGGGACATCAATATTCACGCGACGGTCTTCGAAGGCCGCGTGTTCGAGCTGTGAGCGTACCGATCACCATTCTTGGCGGGTATCTCGGATCGGGAAAAACAACCCTGCTCAACCGGGTACTTACTTACCAGCAACGCCTTGACGGTCTCGCGGTCGTCGTAAACGACTTTGGTGAGATCAACGTCGATGCAGCGCTCATCCGGTCAACTCACCCGGGTGCCGACGTGCTCGAACTCGCCAATGGATGTGTGTGTTGTTCCATCCAGGACAGTTTCGCCGACACGCTTGAAGCACTTCGAGATTCCGGTGTCGACAGGATTCTGCTCGAAGCGAGTGGCGTTGCCGTTCCGAGCAAACTCAAAGCCCAGTGTCTCTACCCGGGCTTCGAACCGGCTGAATGTTTTGTGCTCATCGATATGAGTCGCTACGGGTCACTTTCCGAGGACAAGTATGTCGGCAGGCTGGTGATGCGTCAGATCGACGAGGCTGACCATGTCGTCATTAATCGCAACACAAGTGACCAGACCGTTCATGCGGATTCGGTTTTCACGGACACAGATGACGAGCTCCTCGACCGCCTGACTCGCCAGACCCCCGGCAAGCCGGTCACCGGCGACGAGACATCTTCGCCGGATTTCGCCACGCGCACTATCGCGGCTGACGAGACGATCAGTATTGAATCGCTTCGCGCTGTGACTGGGGATCTACCCGGGAAGATCCATCGTATCAAGGGTTACGTGCTGACAGACGAAGGCTGTTATCTCGTTCAGGGTGTACCCGGCCAGATTGACATCAGCCCAACTACGAGCGAACTCACCACCGGGTTGATCGCGATTTTCCCGCGCGACGCGCAACCAGAGTTAGAAGGGTACTTCGACCGCATCACACAGGAACTTCATAAACGGTGAGCTGCGCCTGAACGTAGCCGCTACCGATTTTACGAAGTCCGGCGAAGTGATCGTTTTTTCATCGATCTGTGTAACTGCTACAAAGTCTTTGCGTTTGAGATCCGCGATGTAAGGATCATCTTCGCTATAGCCTCGCGGCGGGCGCTTAAGGGATTCGCCGCCAAGTTCGAAACTGGCTTTGAAAGCCCGCCCGTTTATCGCTTTCTTCCATTCTTCCGGTTTCGACACAATACGTGCACGTATCTTCGCAAGCGCCTGACTCTCCGGATGCCACATCCCAATCCCGATAAAACACTCTTTGGGTTCGATGTGCATGTAATACCCGGGCGCATGAACATCCTTGCCGACCTGGTGGCGAAACTGGATACCGATATTGGTTTTATACGGTGTTTTGTCTTTCGAAAAACGCGTATCGCGGTACACGCGCATCAACGAACCGCCTACCCGCTTCGGGATCGCATCGAAGTGGTCGGATAGTTTGTGCAGGTGCGGCTGCATCGTCGCGATGAAGTCCAGCGAAGGTTCCAGGACATCGGACTCATAGCGGCTTTTGTTATCAGCAAACCAGTCACGGTTGTTGTTGGCCGCTAGCTCTTTAAGGAATTTGAGTGTCTTGCGCTCGAAACCGGTGAATTTCGGCATACATCCTCCTGTGTCATCCTGAATCGCGGCTAAAGCCGCTCCTGCAGAGGAACCCGACTACGCCGCGATTTCCTGAACAACTGTGATTGTCGTTGTTAAGCAGACGAACCGGAAGGCGCCATCTGGACACCCTCTCTGTCAGCCAACTCTGACTGTATCTGTGCGAGCCTTTCCTCGGTGATCGGGTACTTCCAGACAATCAGGGCACCCGTCAGGAAAAATAAAGACGGAAATGTGGAAAACAGGAACCGCAGGCCAAACATTTCTGACTCGCCGTTCACTGCCCCCGGGGTCGCATCGAACCCCCAGAGAGCAAGACCAAACATGGCTATCGCGCCACCCACACTGGCTGTTGCCTTCTGAGCAAAGGACCAGGCGGAGAAAAACAGCGCTGCCCGGTTCTCACCGCTGTTGAGATGATCCAGATCGATCACGTCAGCTTTCATGGAGTTGGGAAGGGTTTGACTGAAGCCACCTGCCGCAAAACCCGTTGCCAGGGTCACAGGCAACATCCACCAGAAGTCGCCCTCTCCCAACAACAGGTAAAAGGGATGGGCCACCGCGATCAGCACGTAAGCCGCTATATAAGCGCGGTGTTTCCCAATCCGGGCGGCAATCTTCACCCAGAACGGTATGGCAAAGATGTTGCTGAGATAGAAGCAACTCAGCATGTAGATCGACTCGTTCTCGGCCCCGAGGACATCCGCCACAAAGAATATGTAGAGCGGTGTGGTGATGTTCAACCCGATATAGCCAATCATGAAAGCAAGAACGAGCCGCAGGAACGGTCCGTTCCTGAACATCAGTTTCAGCCCCGGCAACACAGGGATCGTCGACTTAACCGCCTCGGATGCCTCAGGCGTGAACATCACGGTCAGCAGAACCGCCACCGGGAATATGATGAGCATCGTGGTCCCGACAAGCTCGAGAACAGCCTCCGTACCCCCAATAGCAAAGAAGAAAAGGGCTGCAGCAGGCACAGCTTGTGCAGTGAGTTGCCCTACCGACCCCAGGGCCGCGCGCCATCCGGTTATACGCGAACGTTCGTTGTAGTCCGACGACAGTTCAGACCCCCACGCGTAATAGGGGATGATCATCATGGTCGTCCCGACCGACAGGAGCGCCATCCACACAAACATGTGCCAGCCCGCCGCACCTTCCGGCGGCATGTAGAGTTGCCAGATCGACACCATCATGATGGGTGTCGCCAGCACCACCCACGGACGCCGCCGGCCGAAACGGGTCCGCGTTTTGTCGCTGATGTAGCCCATCAGGGGGTCGGTAAAGACATCCATGATGCGGACAACGAGAATGATGGTGCCAACCAGGGCCAGCGGCACCCCCATGTCACTCGAGTAAAAGCGCGGGATGAAGACCATTGCCGGAAAAATGGACATCATCACGGGCATGTCGGTCAGTCCATAAATGAACAACCGCGAGTTAGTCAGTTTCTGCTGCAACTTCGGTTTTACTTCGCTTCTATTTCGCTTCTTGGGCGGTCAGTGCCTCAATGACCTTGTCGACCACCGCATCCGCTTTCGCCTGCATCTCTTCGTCAGTCGCATCCTGTATCGGGTGTGCCACAAAGAGACGTTGAGCCTCTTTCATGCCGAGCGCGTTCGCCTGGGCTTCAGCCGCATCGACAAACTCAGAAGACGCGATGGAAACCGCCGGTGTACCCTGAATCTCAAACCATACCGTGTCATGCAAACTGCACGTGGTACAGGAGCCTCAGTCAGCCAGCGCCTCCACAACAAAGTCGTTTTCTGCCTGAATCTGCCTGCGCAGATCATCAGGGGCGGGCTTGGTAAACGTGGGTTTTGCGTACCGGTTGAACGTGACACCGGGCAAACGTTCACTCAGTTGTTGCTCAAGACGATCGATGAGCACATTACCCCGGGGTTTGGAGATATCCAGCAACGCCACGTTGCCGGTAATCGCCGAAGGACGCGGCGTGATTGTCCGCTCCACGGGTACGCGTTCATCGGTCGGATCCATGATGGTTGTCATGATTCGACTCCTATTGCCTTTGGATTGTTTAAAGCTCTTCAATTTTACGCGATACGGAGATTGAGCCAATCTCTCCGGTCGCCCAGCCGTGAAATGCGCCGGAGAATTTGCCTGCCTCCGATCCCGCCACAACTATGTGTATGTCCTCTTCCGATTTGAACTTGGGAAGTTGTTTCTCGAGTTGCTCATCCGACATGTTTGCAGCCATCTTGGCAGGGAACCCCGTGCCTCGATCTTCGTCGGCTACCAGGTCACGTATGGGGCGGCTTGTGACCTCCTGAATCCGTGCTCGTAAGTCTGCCTTCGAATAATTGTCCCGCATGAGCGTATCGATGTGTTCAGGTGCCACCACCAGCAGGCAATCGGTGCCAAAATGAGACCTGGGACTGAACGCCGCTTCCAGACACGACCCCATGGTAGCTGCAAGACCCGCCGCCGTGCGGGAATCCTGATCGACGATGAGCGTTGGCCCGCTTGTCATCGTGAATACTGTGACGACAGAATCTTCCTTGTCGTAGCCGCGCTCCACATGCAACGGTGTCCAGGGATTGCGTTCCTCCCACTCAGCAAAACACATCGTAAACTTCATGGGGTTACCCAAGGTCGAACGTTCTGTCTCCCCCGGACGGGCGCCGCCTACGTTGCGAATGACAAGCCGGACCGCCCGCCCGATTGTTGCATTCGCACGGTTCCCCTGGCCGAGCGCACCAAGCTTCATATTCATCCCGATCTGCTCCCTGATCGGACCGTTGACCACAACCACGGGGCTTGCCCCCATCGTGGTCGCCATCACCCCGTGGATGTTGTATTCGTTTGTGCAGATGGCCTGAACGATCGTGTTGATCACCGGCATATATTCCGGTCTGCATCCGGCCATCACCGCATTGATGGCCACCTTCTCAACCGTCACCTCACCCATGTTGGGGGGCATGGTCGCCAGCACTTCCTGGGGATCCCGGTTAGTCCCGGAGAGCATACGCAATACCCGTTCGGGGGTGGGCGGGACGAGCGGGAGACCATCCGAGAAGCCCTGGTCGAACATGAATTCGACCTCATCGTCCCCCGCAGCGATTTCGATCTTTCTCGCGCGGAGGGGACTGTTTTCGGATTCTGCCCGCAGCCTGTCAGCAATCAGTGGGTCAACGGACAGCGACCCACACCCCGGTCGCCACTCGGGAAGTGCCTCCCAATCGAGATCCGGCGCATCAGCACTGTGGGCCTGAGTCAGTTCCTGGCTGAGCGATGCCCACTCTTCACGAACGAAGCCGATCAAGGATTGCCGCGTTTCGCCAGTCTCATCCGTTACAAACAGTGTGGGAACCGTATCGATGTCGGTTGCAAACGACACCTTCAGCGTCGAGTCATCCAGGATCGAAAACGGAGGCGAAAACTCCTCTTCGAGTACCGTGTTTCCCTCCCGGGTCTGACCGATGACGTGGAAATCGATCACGCTTGATAACGATCTGTACAGAGCACCCAGAACCGGCATGACCTCTCGGCATGTCGGGCAATCTTCTTTGATGAAACACACAAGTCCAGCACGTGATCCGGGAAAACTCACATCTGTGCCAGCCGAGTCACTGAGCGAAAAAGGTACCGCCTGCATCTCTTATCCCTCCCTTTCAGTTTTCTACTATACCGAGTAGAGTGCCTCGTTTTCGAATTTTTCGGGGGACACAAACATTGTCTGAAGCAAGCGAGTTTCGCGCGGACGTACGCGCCTGGCTGGAAGAGAACTGCCCGGAAGGCGCACGAGGTCCCGGCCAGATAGCCAACGGATCGAGCAAAGTCGAACTTGAACCGGATGTGGCTCTCTGGCTCGAACGGTGTGCCGAAAGGGGCTATACCGTTCCCACCTGGCCTACAGAATACGGCGGTGCAGGCATGAAACCCGCTGACGCAAAAGTCTTCTACGAAGAAATGTCAGCCATCAAAGCCCGCTCTCCGCTGATGGGTATGGGCACGTCGATGATCGGCCCAACCCTGCTCGAATACGGCACGGAAGAACAGAAACAGCGCCACGTGCCACTGATTGCAAGAGGTGAAGTGCAGTGGTGTCAGGGTTATTCCGAGCCGAATGCAGGTTCCGACCTGGCCTCATTGAGCACCCGCGCCGTCGATCACGGCGACCACTACCTCATCAACGGCCAGAAAATCTGGACTTCCGGTGCCGCCACCGCCGACTGGATGTTCATCCTCGTGCGAACCGACCCGGATGCACCAAAACATGAAGGCATCAGTTTCATGTTGCTCACCATGGACCAGCCCGGTGTCACAACAAAACCCATCCGACTGATTTCAGGCTCATCGCCTTTTTGTGAAACCTTCTTCGACGACGCAGTTGCCAAGAAAGAAGACCTTCTGGGTGATCTCAACAAAGGCTGGACAATCGGTAAACGCCTCCTGCAGTTCGAACGCTCAGGGATTGGTGGACTGTCTGGTGGCGCACCCGTGGCCAATCCAGGGGCATCGCTCATCAGGGCGGCGAAAGAGTACGGTGCGATCGAAGACACAGGCACTCGCAGGAAGCTCCTCAATCTGAACATGCGCCGGGCGGCATTTCAGCTGACTTCAAAACGTGCAAACGAGGAGAACAAGTCAGGCACCCCCGGCGCCGCGACGTCAATCTTCAAGCTCGTTGGCGCTGCCCTGCAGCAGGACACCGCTGAGATGAAACGTGAAATCATGGGTTTCCGCGGCCTCGGGGCTCACGAAGAAGTCGGTTTCGACGAGGCTGAACTCAAAGCGACGGAAGAGTGGCTGCATCTGCGGACCACAACCATCTACGGCGGCTCAAACGAGATCCAGGCGAACATCATCGCCAAGCGGGTTCTCGGACTTCCCGAATAGTGAAAAACTAGTAACAATGGGGTCTGACCCCATTGTTACTAGTTTATTGGAGGGGCTATGGCTGATATAGAAGGTTTTCAAACCATTGGCGTGGATTCGCTGACGCCGCACATCGGCGCAGAGATTGATGGCGTGGATCTGTCACAACCGCTCTCCAATGAGCAGTTCAGCGAGATCTACCAGGCGTGGCTCGACTGGAAAGTCATTGTCTTTCGCAATCAGCACATCGACCGGGAGCAGCACAAGGCATTTGGCCGCAAGTTCGGATCCCTCCATGTGCACCCTATGCAGCACAGTTACGGTGGTGATCCCGAGATCCTGACAGTCAAAACAACCAAAGACAGCGCCTACACCGCGGGCAACGGCTGGCATACCGACGTCACCTGTGACGAGATACCACCCCTCGGATCCATGTTGTACATGAAGGAGACCCCCACGGTGGGTGGTGGTGACACACTCTACGCGGACATGTACCTCGCGTATGAACTCCTGAGTGACACCATGAAGGAGATGCTGGACGGCCTTGTCGCCGTACACGACGGCGCGCTGCCCTACGTTGGTGGCTACAACGTTGCGCCACCCGACGGGGAGAAATATCCCAGGAATGAACATCCGGTTGTCACGACACATCCGGAAACAGGCAAAAAAATCCTGTACGTAAACAGTGGGTTCACCTCTCACATCAAAGGCATGCACCACTGGGAAAGCCGGGCAGTGCTGAGCGGTTTGTACGAGCACATCGCCACAACACCCCGGCTCACCTGCCGTGTGGAGTGGCAACCTAATACGCTGACTTTCTGGGACAACCGCTGTACCCAGCATCATGCGATCTGGGACTATTGGCCAGACACCCGTCACGGGGAACGCGTTTCGATTCTGGGGACTGAGCGACCCGCTGTCTGAGAATCGCGCCCTGAGTCATTCTCAGCCTGCCTTTCGCAAGTCAGCGAGGTTCCGCGCGTGCGTCCTTCTGTCAATCTCATACCACCTGAGAACCCAGATCGAGAGCAGATAGAAAACCATCACTGCCGGGGCATAGACCCAACCCAGGCGGCTCACGATCTCTGCTCCCATGTCCACTGAAGCCGTGTTGCTGGGGAAATTGATGACCGCCAGCATCACTCCACCCGTCCATACGCCGACACCACCCGCCACTTTGGCGACGAATGACTGAGCAGAGAACAGCAACCCCTCCTCGCGGCGGGTTGTAATGAGCGCCCGATGTTCAGTGACGTCGGCGATCATGGAGGCGAAGATCGAGCCGGTCATCACCCACAAGGTGACTTCCACGATCCCTATGCAGACCATAACCGGAAACAGATACGGGCTGTCTATCGCAAAAAACAGGCCCAAAACGGAAAGGAGAACCGGACCTGTCGAAAACGCAACGCTCAGAACCAGAATCCAGGCATATACGGTTTTTTTGTCCCGACCGCTGGTAACGTATGGCAAGAGGTAAAACGCTATGACGGCTGATACAACCTGTGCTGCAGAAATGACGGCGATCTGGAATGTATCGAAACTCCAGAAGTAGGATTGGAGGTAGGCCCACAGCGTGGTGGATGTCCCGCTGCCCATGGCCGCCAATAAACCGCTCACCACCAGGCCCAGCACGCTGCGATCTGAAAGCGTTTGCCGAACCTGTTGCAGTGATCCCCGCCAATCAACATTCCACGGTATCGCCGCTGACAACATTCCCGCATACCTGCGCGTAGCAAAGGTGGCAAAACAAAGGCAAAACAGGACGAGTATCCCGGCGACCAGACCCTGTTCCACGTACCCAGCCGCCCGCAAGATGCCTGCCCCATCCGGATATTCAGCTGAATCGGCTAACCACCAACCGTACATGGCAGTTGTCATGATCGTGCCAAAAAACCAACCGCTGGAATTGGAGTCGTTCATCAGCCGGGTCCGAGCGTCATAGTCCTCGGTGAGCTCTGGCAACAACGCCCGAAACGGGACGACATGCGCGGTCAGAACGAGGCGTAAAAAGATTGTGAGAACCAGCATGTACGCGAAAAGCCCCGATTGCGGGAGTTCAGGCGCATCCCAGAGATAGTAGTAGGCGATGGGTATCGGAAGTATGGACGCAAAAAGAAAAGGGTGACGGCGACCAAATCGATGTTTGAAGCGGTCCGACCACCATCCAATCAGGGGGTCCGAAACCGCGTCGACGCATAAGGCAATCAGCATCGCGAGCCCGGCGAGGGCCGGATCCAGGCCCAGGACCTGGCTGTAGTAGAGCAGCAAGAAATAGGCAACGCCATTGCTGATAATTCCGCCCACCGCACCGGACGCAGCAAAGCTGATACGAAGATGCAAAGGCGAATTCTGCATCGCAGATCCTCCCTCCCCTCTAATTCTGACTGACCCTTAAGGGTTCACCCGCAGCTCCGCCTGGATCCGGCTTACCCGCTCGCGGTCGAGCCGGTACCCCCTGAAACAGAGGGCTCCCGGGATAGCGACCAGTCCGATGACCGGTCCCCAGATGACAGCCAGCTGCAGGAGCGTGTCCGCAGGAATGTCCGCGGCTGTTCTGATAGCACTACCCACTGGCCATTCAATCCACTCGAGGACAAATCCCGCAAACAGGGTGCCGAGCCCTGCTGAACACTTATTCGCAAACGCTGACGCACCAAAGAAGACCCCTTCCTGACGACGGCCGGTCGTCAGTTCGTTCTCATCTGCGATATCTGCCATCGTGGTGCCAATTCCAACAACCACCTGACCGACTCCTATCCCACCCAGTGCTCCGAACAGACCAAGAAACAGCGCTGTCCCCCACGAGCCGGACTCCGGAGCAAGGCCCAGAAGATAAAGAACAATTGGCATCGAGTGGACGACCATCCAGAAAAGCCCCGCCCAGATCATCGCGTTCTTTTTGTCGAGCCATGCGTAGTACACCCGCGAGAAGAGGTAGCCGAGCATGCTTCCGACTGGACCCACCACCGAGACAAACAGAATCTGAAACCGGTCCAGTTCCCAGAAGAACGTATAGACATACAGACCGGTGACCCCGGCCATGCCCCAGCCCGCGATGACAACAATGAACCCGAACATAATCCATCGAAATGACGGATTGCGCATGGCTTCGTAGGCCTCAACGAATACATCAGTGACTTTGACACGTTCTTCGGTCTCACGCGCTTTTGGCATGTAGGGTATGCGGCTGCGGGTTCCGAACGCAGTCACAAATATCGAGACCATCATCATGATGCCGAGTGTCAGGGCATACGGAGGATAGGCGGCCGCATTGAGCTGTCCGTTGACAAATTCGTCGGTGGGCGCGAAGAAGACCCCATACCCGAAGACGTATGCCAGGAGGAACCCCACAGCGCCGAAAAAATGACGCAACGCTACGAGGACAGTGCGCTCGTCGTAGTCTTCCGAGAGCTCTGCTCCCACCGCCATATGAGGAACGTGGTAGAGGGTCATCGACGCGCGGGTCGCAACCGTGAAGACGAGCATCCAGAAGAAGAGCCCCATCTGCCCTCCCTCAACTACCGCACCCAGCGGTGAAAAGAGCAAAGCGAAACTCACCCCGAGCGGGATGGCTGATGCATACATGAAAGGATGCCGGCGTCCGCGAGGGCTCTGCCAGCGGTCGGACACGCTGCCCGCTACCGGATCGGTGACTGCGTCAAAAACGAGGGCAATGAATATCGCTATCCCCGCCAGGTCCCCTGAGAGCCCAAGCACCTGGTTGTAGTAGAACAGGAGAAAGGTTGCGAAAACGCAGGTCTTCAGGCCCTCTGCAATCTGACCGATACCAAAATTGAGCTTGACGCCGGAACTGAGCGGCGGCACTGCAGGCGGGTTCATTCAGGAGGACGCTGCGTCTTTCGCCCGTCGCTCCCCTTCGTCAGCCATGACACTGCTGATTGTCTCATCCAACGGCGGTTCGGGTTCGTCCGCATTTGTCTCCGCAGCCGGGGATTCAGCCCCCGCTTCATCTGCAGAAATCTCAGCTTCGCCAACGACAATCTCATCGTCCTGCGAAAGGGTTTCATCAGCTGCCGGTTCTGTATGTTCGATCGATTCGGTCTCCGTGTTTTCAAGCAATGGTGTTGCCTGATCACCGCAGAGGAGAACAGAACTTTCCGCCAGCTGACGGTGCAGCGCGTTGTAACTCTTGTCGAGCTCACGAAACTTCTCAGCAGTTTGAGAAAACTGTCCGTATACGTCGCGCTTGTAGTCGCTGAGTTCTTCTTCCGCTGCGCGCAGCTGGTCCTCGAGCTCAGCAACCCGGCTTTTCTGGCCTGCCCCGCTACGTATGAAGAGCCAGCTGATGCCCGCTCCAGCAACAAACGCAACCACACCGGTCAATACCAGAATTTCCATACTCATCCATCCTGCTGGCAAATACTTGGGTATGATACGCGGCCCTTGCGATCCACTTAAACAAAAATCGGTTCGATCAGGTGAACACCGGCAATTTCGAATTCAAATCTGAGCTCCGTTCCGTGCTGAGCCTGGGCTGGCCAATGGTCCTCACCCAGTTGTTCATCATGCTGACGGGTCTCATCGATAGTGCGATGGCGGGTCGTTACGGCTCCGTTGACCTTGCGGGTGTTTCCCTGGGGGGCATGATTATGTGGCCGGTCTTCATGCTCCTCACGGGGACCACAATGGCCCTGACCCCCATATCGTCTCAGCTCAGGGGAGCAAATCGAATACGCGATATCGGCGGTCAGATCCGCCAGGGACTCTGGATCTGTCTGGTCACCAGCACAGCCCTCGTCCTGGTGCTTCTGAACGCGGGTCAAATCTACTCGTGGGCAGGCATTAACGCGGAAGCCGCGCGCATCGCCGCTGAATACCTGCAGGCCGTTGCCTGGGGTGCACCACCCATCGTTTTCTATGTGGCGCTCAGGCATATCTCCGAAGGTCTGGGCAAAACGAAACCCCCGATGATCATCGCCGGTTCGATACTGCCGCTGAACGCGTTCTTGAACTATTCATTCATCTACGGGGAATTCGGCTTTCCTGAACTGGGGGGCGTGGGATGCGGCTATGCCACCGCAATTGTCTTCTGGGTCGAACTGGGTCTCATGATGCTCGTCGCCCGCATGCCCTACTTCCGCGCGACACAGCTCTACCAGCTTTTTGAGGGCCCCAATCTTAAAACGATGTGGGGCATTTTGCGTGTCGGTCTCCCGATTGGATTTACGGTGTTCCTGGAGATGGCGGTGTTTTCGGTGATCGGCATGCTGATTGCGCGTATCGGTGTTGAAGAGGTCGCCGCCAATTCCATCGCCGGTAACATCAACTGGGCAACCTACGTCATCCCCATGAGTCTCGGAGCTGCCGCCAGCATCCGGGTCGGGTATCACGTGGGTGGAGGCAACCTGGAATCAGCCCGCTCTACAGCCGCCACCGTCTGGAAATTTTCGATTGGCTACGCGGTGGTCGTGAGCATGCTCCTCATCCTCAGCCGCTACCTCCTGATATCCATATTCACTACCGATGAAGCGGTGATACGTATCGCCGCTAACCTATTGATATTTATAGCTATCTATCAGCTCGTTGATGACAGCCAGGCGGTGTCAATTGGTGCATTGCGTGGTTACAAGGACACCCGCGCGCCCATGGCAATCAGCCTGATTGGTTACTGGTTCATCGCGGTACCGCTCGGGTTTTCTCTCGCTGAAGGCTACCTTGCCCCGGGTCTTGCCCCCGGGGTGTACGGCTACTGGACCGGATTGACCGTGGGTCTTCTCCTGGTCGCTATCGCCGTAGGCTGGCGACTCTGGCGCACAAGCGCTAATCAGGAGAGAATCCTTAAATTCGCAGAGCTCGATTAAGGGAGACGAGTGGAAGAACAGATCCAGCAGCCGCTGAACCTGATCGCGCAGGTTTATGAGCTCGCCGTCGACTACCTGGTTGGTTACTCCTTCCAGATTCTTGGCGCAGTTATCGTCATTGTGGCCGGGTTTATCGTTTCCCGGTGGGTCTCCCGCCTGCTCCTGAGCATTCTCGAGAAGCGCAACGTCGACGTCACCCTCAGGCAATTCATCGCTTCAACTGTTCGCCTGATTGTCCTGGTGATGTTTGCAACCGTTGCGCTCAGTCAGCTCGGCATCTCGATCACCCCGCTGATCGCAGCCATCGGCGGTATTGCGGTGGGCTTGAGCCTGGCCCTTCAGGGGCCGGTCTCGAACTACGGCGCTGGCCTCATGATCATTCTCACCCGGATGTACCGGGTGGGGGACACAATCACCACACAGGGCCACGCTGGCCAGGTAGAGGAGATTACCCTCGCATCGACCCTTCTGCGGGCTGAAGACGGCGAACTCGTCACCATCCCTAACAGGCACATTGTTGGAGAGGTCCACTCGAACTCCGATGAGAATCGGATTGTCGAAGGCACCATTGGTATCGCGTACAGCGAGGACCCAAGGGAAGCGATCAATGTCATCAGGCAGACGCTCAACGGCATCGACGGCGTCGTGAAGGCAAGTTCGCCCGAAGTGGGGATTACCGGATTCGGCGACTCCAGCATCGACATTGAATACCGCTACTGGGCAGCCACCGGAAACTACTTCAATACGATCCACACGGTGAATCTCGCGATCTTTGAAGCGTTCAAGGATGCCAGTATCTCGATTCCGTTCCCGCAGCGCGAGGTACGGATGCTCGACTGAAGATCGCGCAAAGACAGGGAGATCCTTCTAGCTTTGTAGGAGCGGGTTTAGCCGCGATTGACTACTCAACTTCGTTCAAGCCCTGCCAACATCATTTCGTTTGCCGGTAGTCCCAGCAGCAACCGCCCCGCGTCTTCGATATTGTGTGGCGCGACCGTAATGTGTTGACCGACCACGCGGATGTCCCGCTGGATTCGTTCCAGAGGATGGCTTTGCATATTGGCTGACGTCCCTGCAGCTTCCGCAACGATGTTGACTGCTTCAATACATCCCCTGACCGAATCGGAACAGGCGAGCTGAAACAGGCCCCGCTCCCGACTGGTGATGTGTTCCCGCGCCTGAACGGTAGTCCACATCTGCTCGAGGAGTTCAACCACAAGGGCGCGGCCACTGCGAAACCGGACCTCGGCTTCCGCAACAGCTCTTTGTGCGCGCGGCCTGTCCTTGAGACCTCGCCCCGAAAACCTCGGTATTTTTCCTTCAGCGAGATCAATGAACGCGTCGATGCCTGCCCGTGCGAGTCCCCAGGCAACACCCACCTTGTTGTACGCAAGGCGTGCACCTAACGGGAAATTCAGTAGCGGACTTTCATGCCTCGTCCCTCCAATGGGAGCAATCAGCCTTTCTTCCGGAACGAACACATCGTCAAGACGTACATCATGAGACCCTGATCCACACAATCCGCCTGTATACCACGTGTCGACTATTTCCCAGTCGGGAAGTGTCACGATGGCATACCGGTTGGGGATATCTTCCACCATGACCCCATCACGCCAGATGCGAACCGTGGCGCCGAATATCTGACTGTTGTGGCAACCGCTCACGAATTGCCATTGACCCGATACCCGGTAGCCGCCCTCGACCTCGTCAGCCCGACCAACTGCTGCTGTGGAGCTGCACATGACAACCATCGGATCCTCGATGAGGTCACGACACCTCTCAAACCCCGGTGCGATCAGTCCAAAAGACTCTATGCCGATCATGAGGTTCCAGGCCGCACTGCCATCAGCAACCGCTATTGCCTCGATGGTCTCTACCTGTGTCAGAGGATCCGCCTCGCTACCGAAGCTGTCAGCCGGTGCAGCAATCCGGTACAGGCCTTCCGCCGCAAACGCTTTCGCTACCTCCGACGCAAGATGGCGCTGTGATTCGCTGATGTCGGCATGCTCTCTGACAAGTGCCTGTAACGACTCTGCTTTTTCTACCGGTGTCGACATGCCTCCTCCCTATGCTCTCGAGGGTATCAATCCATGCGCCTGACTGCGAGATGCAATACACTCGATCCCATGGGTGCAGTGTTCGATATCCCAATACCGGGTGTGACCATCGGCCATGCCGAAGACCCGATAGTTAAAACCGGCAGTACAGTTTGTCTCTTCAACCAACCTGTCACTGCGGCGGTTCATATCATGGGAGCAGCACCCGGCACTCGCGATACTGAACTCCTGAGTGCGGAAAACACAGTCGATGAGGTCGACGCCCTGGTTCTGTCGGGTGGGTCGGCTTACGGCCTGGACGCCGCGGGTGGAGTGCAGGCGTGGCTGCGCGAGCACGGTCGCGGTATCAACCTGGATCCCGTCCGTATACCCATCGTTCCTACAGCTATTCTCTTCGATCTGCGTAACGATGGTGACAAAGACTGGGGCCGCTATTCACCGTATCGCGAACTCGGGTACACAGCCATCTCCAATCACACACCCTCTCCGCGCCTGGGTGCCGTCGGTGCCGCTCATGGTGCGACAACCGCCAACGCACCCGGCGGTTTTGGATTGGCGGCTGCAACAGTTGCAGGCAGGACCGTCCTTGCCGGTGCCGCTGTCAATGCCATCGGCTCACCATTGGTTGGAGACACCAAACACTTCTGGGCGGCGCCTTTTGAGCAAGATGAGGAATTCGGCGGACGTGGCACACCACACCCGTGGCCGGAAGACGCTACCATCCCCAGGACCAAAGGTGGTCAGCGCGTGGCGGGTACCAATACAACCCTGGGATTTGTCGTCACTGACATGCCTCTGAACGCAGCACAGGCCAAACGCATCGCGGTAACCGCACACGACGGGTTTGCGAGAGCCTTGTACCCCGTACACACGTCAGCAGACGGCGATCTCATATTTGTCGCATCAACCACCGGACCAGCCGAAGAACCCTGTGATACAGAGACCCTGCTCGATCTCGGCATTGTCGCAGGCAACACAATCTGTCGAGCCATCGCGCGCGGAGTTTACGAAGCCCTTATGGATGAGAAGGATGATGAAAACGGAGTTGAAGAATTGTGATGCCCTGGTGACGTCGCGTGTGTTTCACTCGCGGGTGAGTGACATGCACCGACGCTGCCAGCATAGCTACGATGGAGGTCGATGGCGGTCACTGTACCTGAGGGGTATGATCTGAACGATATTTCCGGGAGAGACCATCATGATGAAACCCGTCTTAGTTTTCCTGGCATGCCTCACCGCCGCTGCGTGTGCTGAAATCCCAGTTGCCACCTCTGAAAAACCTGACCTGAGCGGCACGTACAACATCGCCACGCTCACACCTCTACAGCGCCCTGATCGTTTTGGTGACAAGGCTGCTCTGACACCCGAAGAGGCAAAAGCTTTCGAAGACTACTGGGCAAACAACCTGGCCAGCGACTTTGAGCCGAGCGACCCGGACCGGGGAGCGCCTGAAGAAGGCGGCACAGATATATTTGTTCCTGAACTCGAAGGGGCTGCAGGCGGTGTCGGCGGTTACAACGCTTTCTACATGGAGTTTGGCGACACAACATTCATGCTCGATGGTGAGTACCGCACATCCATCATCACAACTCCGGACAACGGTCGTTTACCCAAGCTCTCCGAAACCGGCATGAAGATCGCGATGGACGCGCGAACGAGAATTCAGGAGAACACGGGCACTGCCTGGTGGATCGAAAAAGGTGTCGGACCGTACGACAACCCTGAAAACCGGCCCCTGGCGGAACGCTGTCTCCTTGGCTTCGGATCAACCGCGGGACCACCCGCGTTGCCAGTCATGTACAACAACCTGAAGCGCATCGTTCAGACTGACAATCACCTGATCATCGTCAATGAGATGAATCACGACGCGCGGATCGTCCGCATCGACGAGACACATAAACCCGGCGATATATCGAGCTGGCTTGGTGACAGTATCGGCTACTGGGACGGGGACACGCTTGTCATCGAAACGAGGAATTTCAGAGAGTCCACCGCGTTGATGATGGGAAGCGCCGATCTTCACGTCACCGAACGCATATCCCGTATCGACGAGAATACACTTCGCTACCAATTCACTGTGAATGACCCCAACTGGGTCGAACCGTGGAGTGGCGAGTATCCGTGGCCCGCGACCGAAGAGAAGGTCTTTGAGTATGCCTGCCACGAGGGCAATTACGCACTGGGAGGCATCCTGAGAGGAGCGCGGCTCCTGGAAGAGGAAGCGCTCGCAGCGGATTCTTCAGGCGAATAGGCGTTTAATTGCGAACCAATCCGCTCCTGTGAAGGTAGCGAAACTGCTCTGTAGGCACTCGGGTTCTACAACAGGTCCCTCACCCAGTCTTCCTGGAAGACCCGAACCAGATCCGAAATTGTGTCTGGACGTTCTTCCGGGTCTTTTTTCAGACACATCATCGCAAGGTCCTGCAGCAGCTTCGGAACCCGCATGTTCGTGACATCCGCAGGCATGCCCGGTTCATCCTCCTGGATGGACCGGATCACTTCGTAAACCTTCTCGCCCGTATGTGGCGTACGTCCCGTCAGCACCTCATAGAGCACCGCACCCATGCTGTAAATGTCCGTACGTGTCGTGATGCCGGGATCCCTGTCGACCTGCTCAGGGGACATATACACAACCGTCCCCTGCAGCTGACCCTGTTGGGTAATTGTGAGCGATTCAATCGGCTTATCTAATCCCGCAACCTCGTCTGAAGCGGTCCCATCCGGACTCCAGACTTTGGCCAGCCCCCAGTCGAGGAGCAGAACTTCACCGTAAGGACCGACGAGTATGTTCTCAGGTTTGATATCCCTGTGAGCCACCCCGTGGTTGTGCGCATATTCCAGCGCATGGCAGATCTGAATCAGAACATCGACCAGTTGGGTCAGGTCGTAGCGTTCACGGAACTTGAGTATTTCCTTCAGCGTATAGCCGTGCACAAGCTTCATCGTGAAGTAGTAGTGGCCGCGGTTGTTGCGGCCGACCTCATACGTTGGCACGGTGTTGGGATGCTGAAGCATCGCTGAGACCCGCGCCTCGCGCAGTAACCGGCGTTGTTCGATAGGGTCGTCCGCAAACTCAGGTCTGAGCGACTTGTAGCAAACCACACGTGAGAGATGCATGTCCTTACAGGACTGAATGATCGACTTGCCACCTTTTGCGATGGTCGAAAAAAACGCATACCGTGTGTTCGGATCCAGCTTTTCCGGCAACGGTTTGTCCGTATCCTCCAGAAAAACCTGGGCGTACTCTTTGGGTGGTTCGGGAAAGTCCAGCATGGGTAATGATCGTTGACGGCAGCAACGCCATTGTACGTTAAGAAATTACTGGTGGGCCTGTTCTGTGTAAGCACGTTTGCTGCTTTCGCGAAAGAGTGCACCCCTGGCACGCTGGACAATACTCACTTCCTGATTCCAGGAGGTGCAGGTGGCGGGTGGGACCGGACTGCGAGAGGCGTAGGCGAAGCCCTGGTGCGATCGAACATCCTCGATCTTGCAACCTACGAGAACATGTCCGGTGGAGGTGGTGCGAGGGCAATCGCCCATCTCATCGAAACCGGCGCGCCCAGAACGTTGATGGTGAATTCAACACCAATTGTGGTCCGCTCCCTGCAGGGTGTTTTCCCGCAGACCTTCCGGGATCTGACCCCGGTCGCAAGCGTGATCGGAGACTACTCAGTGATTGCGGTTCGGTCCCAATCCAGATATGAAGATCTGCATGGACTCCTCTCTGACCTTGGTAACAACCCGCGTGGTATCCCTGTCGCCGGGGGCTCTGTCTCGGGCGGTACAGATCACATTTTCGCAGCGTTGATCGCCCGGGGTGCGGGGGTCGATGCGCGTGCGGTCAAATACATCCCCTACGACGCCGGTGGCAAAGCCATGGCTGGGCTTTTGTCCGGTGAGGTAGCCGCCCTCTCTTCCGGCTTCGGTGAGGTTGTTGACCTCGTCCACCAGGGATGGGTGCGCCTCCTCTGTATCGCATCGAGTTCACGACTCCCTGATCTGCCCGAACTACCAACCTGTAAAGAAGCAGGTGCTCCCGAGGCACTCTTCGTAAACTGGCGTGGCTTTTTTGCCGCCCCTTCGGTACCTGGCGAAACGATCTGTGCCTGGCAGCAAATGCTCGCTGATCTACAGACAACGCGAGAGTGGGAGGAGGTGCGTGAACGGTATGGATGGGTCGAACTGCATCATGAAGGCCCAGATTTCATGGCACTCCTCACCGAACAGGAACACACCTTAAGACGTCTTCTCAATGAACTGGAGCTGATTGAGTGAACAGTGACCGCTTCAAGGTGCGTGCCTTCGATACACGTACCGGGGCACTGCTCCTCTTCGTATTCTGTTGTGCCTATACATGGCAGGCATTCGAGATTCTTCAGATCAACCATACAACCGCCCTCTTCACCGCTTCGAGCATGCCGAGGTTTCTGGGTTTTCTGGGTATGGCTGTATCCCTCCACCTGATCCTTTTCCCAGGCGCCTCATCCGAATACGTTGCACCGCCACCATTGCGACGCTGGTTACTGATGGGAGCGTTCCTGCTGCTGATGATCAGCTACGGCTTCGCTCTCAGACCTCTCGGCTTCATGCTTTCAACGTCCGCTTTCCTGGCAGCGGGCATGTACCTGCTTGGCCAACGCTCTTTTGTCGCGTTTGTGAGTGCAGCGGTCATTGTCCCTGGATTGTTCTGGCTCCTCCTCACCCAGGTCATGGGTGTCTACTTCCCACTGTGGCCAATGGCAACTTAAGTGTTTGAAGGTGTCTCGGCAGGCTTTGCGGCTGCATTTTCAATCGCAAACATCGGCTATCTGATCGTCGGTTGTTCGGCCGGCACGCTCATCGGCATGATTCCGGGTCTTGGTCCCATGACCGCTATCGCCCTCATGATTCCACTCGCGTCAACCCTCGAGCCCGCTTCCGGGATCATCCTGATGGCGGCTGTTTACTATGGCGCCATATTTGGCGGTTCAACCTCTTCGATCCTCATTAACGCTCCCGGGGTCGCTTCAACCGTTGCGAGTTCTTTCGACGGTTTTCCCCTCAGCCAGCAGGGCCATGCCGGAAAAGCTCTGGCTGTCGCAGCATTGTCATCATTCTCAGGGGGCATCATTGCAGCGCTGATGCTGTTGGTCAGCGCACCACTTCTCGCGAACCTCGCCCTGTCTTTTCACTCCAGCGACTACTTCGCGTTGATTGTGCTCGGTCTTGTCAGCGTGGCTGCTTTCACCGGACGTGGGGAACTGCGCAAGGCGCTGCTCATGACTATTCTGGGCTTGATGTTGTCTACCGTCGGGACGGACCAGACGCAGGGCATACCACGGTTCACCCTCGGCCTTGTGGACCTGATCGATGGGATTTCCTTTTTACTGCTTGTCATGGCGACTTTTGCGATTTCCGAAGCGCTTCTGGCCATCATGGACCCGGCGCGCGGCAGACCGGACCAGGACACGAAGAAACTGACATCGCTCAAAGTCAGCAAAAAGGAATTGAAGGACATCACCCCGCCGGTCCTTCGCTCCTCTCTCTCCGGTTTTTTTGTCGGGCTGTTACCCGGGGCTGGTGCGACAATCGCCAGCTTTCTCGCCTACGGTACCGAACAGCGGTTTGCGAACAAAGAAGCGCGCGACCAATTCGGTCGCGGTTCGTTGCGAGGGCTTGCCGCCCCCGAATCTGCCAACAATGCGGCAGCCACAGGTTCATTTGTCCCCATGCTGACACTCGGTATCCCCGGTTCAGGCACAACCGCCATCATGCTTGGTGCGCTGATCGCTTATGGGATCCAGCCAGGTCCGATGCTCTATATCAGTGAACCCGTGGTGTTCTGGGCTGTTATCGTCTCAATGTGGCTCGGGAACACAGTTCTTCTTGTTCTCAATCTACCCCTGATACCCTACATCGCCCGCCTGCTGACTGTCCCAAGAACCGCCCTTCTTCCAATGATCCTGTTCTTCTCCCTCATTGGCGTCTACCTGGTCAGCTTCAATACGTTCGATATCTTCCTCATGACGCTGTTTGCATTTTGCGCGGTTTTGTTACGCACATGCGGATTTCCAATGGCACCACTGATACTCGGGTTCATCATGGGTGGAATGATCGAGGAAAACCTCCGGCGGGCACTTCTTCTATACGATGATTCCTGGTCTTTTATCTGGGAAAGACCTTCGACAGGCACAATTCTGCTCCTGGCTTTCGCTGTACTTGTCTGGCCGGGTGTTCAGAGCCTCCGGGAGAGATTGAAAGCACAGTAAAGTGTCGCAAATGTAAGTGGCCCACTTGCATTTACTCAAATAATGACAGGTGCGCAGATCTGTGGTCTGAAACACCTAAGTCCCTGATCAGAAATGATAAATCTGACCTGGGCAGTACGCCCAGGCCCCCCCGCCCACACCGCAATACTTACAACTACTTTACAAATCATACATTCGCAGCAGTACGTGTCAGCACCGAGGTGCTACAGTGCAGTTCTCTACTTAAGAGGCAAAGGAAGAAATGAGAAAGTTGTACATTGCATTAGCTGCTTTTGCAGCCCTTACGCTATCGCAAATTGGACATGCGATTCCAACCATCCCAGGCGCTACGGATATAGCGACCGCTGACGGTCAGACGTATTACGCTCTGATGGGACGCGCAGACGGTTGGTATGTTGAAGGTTATAGCGCTAGTGGCGCGGCCAACGGATTTTCTGTCCAGTTGACCCCTAGCCACAACGTTAATCCGACCAACCAACATTACGTTGGTCTTGCCTTCAACGGCGATTCCTTTTACACCCTGCGTAACGACCTCACCTCTAAAAAGGGTGAAGACAGCTGGTCAGTTCTGGGTTTCAACCTGAACGGCAGCTTTGACGGCAACCGAACAGTACTGGGTCCTTACCCAGTGCGACCGAGTCGTCAAATGTTTGTTGGTTTGAGCATTGCAGACGAGGGTTTCTTCGCACTACGTGATGACCTCGTTTCAGCCAAGAACCAAGACAGCTGGAGTCTGATCGGTTTCGATTCGCAAGGTGCTTGGAATGGTATTTCGCAGATCGTAGACAGTGGAGTGCCTAGCACGACTCCGTTCACGGTTGTTGCATCCTTCAACCAGTCTCCTGCTAAGCACGAGTACTCAACAAACAGTGTTCCGGAACCGGGTACTGGTCTGTTGCTGGGCTCTCTGCTTGGTCTGGGACTTCTCGGACGCAAGAAGCTGAAGGCAGCGTAAGCAGCCATCTATTAAAAGTAGATGAGAAGACCCCGGCAATCGCCGGGGTTTTTTTTGGCTCTCTGGTGCGATTGGCCGATTAGTTTCGTGGAGTCTTAAAGATCCACAAAATAGAGTGGTATCCCTATTCCAGTAGTCAGCGTGAGCTTTTTCCAGCTGTCGCATATTCCGCTTGATAGAACCAAATTGGGCTTGCTCCAGTTCATCAATGTGGTGCGGACCTCAGCACCTCAAGTTGCGCCATTCTGCGGTTGTCAAAGTAATCGGTCAGAAACATCTGACCCGTGGCATCGAGCTCAGTTTGCCAGAGCTCATTTTGAGCAGGACGCACGTCCATTCCTTCAAGCGCTGCTCCCACTTCAAGCGTGTCCAGACCAACAAAACTCGAAACCCTCTCAAGTGTCGTGCTCGGATTCCGGCAAAACTCTTCGTACGCCACCAGACACACAACACCCTCATCGAGTGACTGAATTCTAGCACTGAGTAACAGCAGCTGCTCCTCGCAAACGATGGCACCGTGCCTGAGATTCTCCACAAACCCTCTTCGCAGGGCAGAAAACGTCGATGCTCTTGGATCGCGGACCATCACCAGAACCTTTACACCCGGCATCAGATCAACAACATCGAGGAGATCCGGCCGGTATCGGTCTCCACGAAAGAAGGGAGCGGACCGTTTGAGCACAAGGTATTCGGTGCCGGACAGTTCTTCCGTGGTGCTCAGAACGGTCAGAGCCTCTGTCAATCTGACAGCTGCCGCTCGGGTTTCAGCAACGTCCGCAAGGCGATCCCACATAACAGACGTTGCTTCATGCAATTCTTTCATCTGCCGGGCAGTTTCCGGCATTTCTCCGGCAGCAAAATCCTTCCTGTCAGTCACGGAGACATAGTTACCCAGCACAACTTCAACCTTGCTCGATGCGCCCAGGAACTCAGCCATCATGGTGGTTCCGGAACCTTCCACTCCAACAATAAAGATCAGTCGACGGGGAGTCGCGGATGACATGCCAATCAAATCTGCAGGAAAAACCCATACTGCCACAATGGCTCGCCAGAAAAATCTTGATATTTAATTAGATATTTGTCTAAATACCTAACGTGAGTGATCAATCTGCATTCAAGGCTCTCGCGGATCCGACCCGGCGCGAGATTTTGAGACTCCTGTCTGGAGGCAGTCTCACCGCGGGCTCTATTGCTGACCACTTCAGCATTTCCAAACCGTCACTTTCGCACCACTTCAATCTCCTCAAGCAGGCTGATCTGGTTCGCACCGAACGTGACGGTCAGAACATTGTATATACGCTCAATACATCCGTGCTGGAGGACACCGCCAGAGTCGTACTGGATTTGTTTGATTACGAGACAGCCGGGAAAGAGCAGGAGAAAAACTGATGACGCGAAAATACACGATTCTTTCATGGGGCCTGATACTGACAGGCATCGTGGCTACGTTCGTTCTTTATGACCGCCTGCCTGACCCCTATCCAACACATTTCGGGCTCGATGGGACGGCGGACCGCTACGAACCTCTACCCTGGGGTGCCTTCATCCTCCCGACAGTCAGTGTCTTCGTGTGGGTCCTATTCCAGGTTCTCCCGAAAATCTCGCCAAGAGGCTTTCGCATGGACGACTTTCTCGATGCATACCAGGTGATCGTTCTTACAGTAATCGCCTTCCTTACAATCGTGCACCTCGACATGTTGTGGCAGGCAAGCCGCGGGTCGGTAACGATCGGCCGATGGATGCCTATAGGCATTGGCGCACTCTTCTGTGTGATCGGCAATCTTCTGAACAAGACAACGCC
>JANQFF010000260.1 GCA_028277965.1 Pseudomonadales bacterium | reverse complement strand
GGGAGGCATCCTTCTGCTCGTTACCCGAATCTCCGGCTGGCGCATTCCCATCTTCTACATTGGAACGGTCGCGGCACTCTCGGCGATCGGTAACGTTTTTCTGCCGGAAACGATTGCACCACCTCTGTTTCAGCTCCTGGGCGGAAGCCTGCTCTTTGGTGCGTTTTTCATGGCAACGGATCCGGTCACGTCTACCGCAACAAAAGCCGGGAAGGTCTTTTTTGGAATTGGGTGCGGCCTCGTGACCGTGGTCATACGGAGCTTCACCGGATTTACCGAGGGGGTCATGTTCAGCATCGTGTTCATGAACGCGTTTGCACCCCTGATTGACACGGTTGTGATAAATCGAAGGTTCCCGACGGTACACGCATGAAACAAGTAATCCGAATGGTTCTGTTTGTTCTGATCATAGGTTCCATCCTGACGGCCGTTCTCCTGGCCGTGGACAATTTCACTCAGCCGGTGATCGCCGCCAATCAGCGAATCTCTGTTCGCGAAAACGTCCTGTTGGCACTTGGCGTGCCGGCCGGAGACGATGTGGATGCAACCTTCGACAGCTCGGTATCCGTTGAGGATGTGGATGGCATCACGCTGTACACTGCGTCAGATGGCACGCGGGCGATCCCCTACGGGGGAAACGGGCTGTGGGGACCAATCTCGGGGATCCTTGCAGTGACACCTGATGGCAGCGAGATCTCCGGTGTCACGATCATTCACCAGGAGGAGACTCCGGGTTTGGGAGGTCGAATTGCCGAGTCGGAGTTTCTTGGTCTCTTCACCGGAATCGGCCTCGACACTCCCATGGAGGTGGTTGCGGCAGGCAAGGCGGCGAGTGAGTTCCAGATTGATTCAATAACCGGCGCAACGCTTTCAACGGTGGTGTTTGTGGATCTGCTGAATGAACACATTGCGGAGGCACAGGACGTGCTGCGCGGAGGCACACGGTGAGCAGCCTGACCAAAACGGACAACTTCAAGATCTTCGTGAACGGGCTGTGGCGCGATCATCCCGTTGTGTCAATGATGCTTGGGGTCTGTTCTGCGCTTGCCGTCAGCAACCGGGTGGACAACGCTCTTGCGATGGGAGCCGGGGTGATCTTTGTGCTTCTCGCAACGGCGATCCTCATCTCACTCCTCCGTAAGATCATCCCCGGCCGCGTTCGCATGATCACCTATATGATTGTCATCGCAACGTTTGTCATCGTGGTAGATCTGACGCTCAAGGCGCTCTTCCCGGACATCAGTCAGGCGATTGGCCCCTACGTTGGACTGATCATCACCAACTGTATCATCATGGGCCGTGCCGAGGCCTTCTACTCCCAGAACGGGCTTGGCAAGTCGCTGATCGACGCAGTTGGAAATGGGTTTGGCTACACCTATACGCTGGTTGCCATTGCCATCGTTCGAGAGCTGCTTGGTTTTGGAACGCTTCTGGGAATCCAGATCATGCCTGAGTCATTCACAACCTGGGTTGTCATGGCCATGGCGCCGGGTGCGTTTTTTGTGCTGAGCATATTCATCTGGATCGTACGGGCACTGTCCAAAACCGGGGAGGAAGCCTGATGGTCATTGTTCACCTGTTGACGATTTTTCTTGCGGCAATTCTCACCCACAATATCGCGCTGACCTACCTGCTGGGCATGTGCCCGTTTGTCTCCCTCTCCCGCAATCTGCGCACGGCTTCGGGCATGGGGATCGCGGTCATTTTTGTTGTGACACTCACGACAATCATCAACTGGCCCATCTACAACCTGATTCTGGTGCCAACCGGAAGCACGATCATCTACTATGTGGTCTTCATCATTGTCATCGCAGCAACCGTGCAGCTGGTTGAGATGTTGATGGAGCGCTTCTTCCCGGTCCTTCAGGCGGCGTTTGGAATCTTCCTGCCGCTCA